>WLJI01000034.1 GCA_009701845.1 Actinomycetota bacterium | reverse complement strand
TCGAAGAAGGGAAGCCGGCGCAGTGAAGGCTCTGCAGGCATGACTCGGCTCTACTTCGGTGCGGGACGGGCTACGGGCATTCGCCCGAAGGACCTAGTTGGCGCAATTGCTAATGAGACAAAGCTCAGCGGGAAAGATATTGGCAGTATCGAGATCCAAGACCGATTCTCGCTCGTTGAAGTTCCCGAGTCTGCCGTAGACGAGGTTCTTTGGGCTATGAAACGCACCACGCTGAAGGGCAAGAAGACGAAGGTCCGTAGGGAGCGGTTCGACTCCCCCTCTGAGTGAACGAAACTAAGTTTGTCGATGCGGACCGCGTCTCGGGCAAGAGCCCAGATGTGCAGCGTGGATCAACTTCTGTGACGACAACCATCTTGGCCACGTTCTGATGGAGGCCTGTCGGTGGTTGCTTTCCTAGCAGCATCCCTAACTGCAGGCAGGGTTCAAGAAGCAACTAGCCTGCGGACCCTCATGAATAAGTTGATGGTTCCCCAAGGTGAGTTTGTTCTACTCACGAGCAAATCTACGCAAACCGCTTCAGCTCGCGCATGGGATGCCGCTGACGAGTACCTGTTGCAGCAGGTTTTCGAACTAGGTGAGCTGAAGGGCAGCATCTTGTTGCTGAACGATCGTTGCGGCGCACTAGCGGTGGCTCTTGCTGCAGCCCCACTGAGTTCGTTGAGCGATTCCTATGTTTCTCAACTCGTCACGACGGAGAACCTTGATCGAAACAGCATTGCGGATGACCAAGTGCGCCTTCTAGGCAGTTTGGATGTCGTTCCGAATCGCTTGGACTATGTGTTCATTAAGGTGCCCAAAACCCTCGCACTGCTAGAAGATCAGCTACTGCGCCTGGCGCCTTCTGTACATTCAGAGACCGTCATTCTGGCTGCGGGAATGACGAAGCACATTCACCGGTCAACCTTGGCTTTGTTTGAGCGGATCTTTGGCACAACGACAACCTCACTGGCAAGGAAGAAAGCGCGGCTTATTTTTGTTTCGCCAGAACACGTCGCTACGGAACAAGGAACTTCCAAGGTGGCGCCCTTGCCTGCATCGAGTTTCACACTTGAGCCGGGTCACCTGAAGGTCAGAAGTTACCCAGGAGTCTTCTCGGCAGAACGCCTCGATATCGGAACAAGCTTCTTTATTGACAACCTGCCTGATCAGGCTGGGCAAATCCGTATTATTGACTTGGGCTGTGGAAACGGTGTTGTAGGCCTTGTGCTGGCGTTGGACAACCCCGATGCAGATGTCATGTTCGTCGATGAAAGCTACCTTGCAGTGGCCTCGGCCGAGCTCACCGTTCAGAGCAATCTCGACCTGCATGGGCAGTGTGAGTTTGTGGTTGGAGACAGCTTGGGCTCGCTACGAGACCACCCTTCGATTGCAGACAGCAGCATCGACTTAATTTTTACCAACCCGCCGTTTCATGATGATCATGCACTCAGCGATGCAACTGCGTGGCAGATGTTTCAGGACGCACATCGAGTGCTTCGAAGCAACGGCCAGCTCTGGGTGATTGGCAACCGGCACTTGGCCTATCACGCCAAGCTCAAGAGGATTTTTGGCAACTGCGATGTGATCGGTAGCAATTCCAAGTTCGTCGTTTTTCGAGCGACTCGGAAGCCTGCAGCCGTCCAGCACAAGGCAGATGACTTTTCCTAAACGCACTAGGTGGCGTTGAGTTGTTCCGTCCACCAGTTCATCGCTCCACGAGCAGCGGCAACTGCGGTACTCATCGTCGCTTGTAACAAGTAGCCCCCCGTCGGCGCTTCCCAATCGATCATCTCGCCGGCCACAAAAACGCCCGGCCTCTTCTTGATCATGTATCGGTCATCGAGCTCGTCAAAAGCCACGCCTCCAGCAGTGGATATCGCTCGATCGATTCCCTCCGGAGAAGCCAAATGCAGCGGGAGCGCTTTCACAAGTTGCGCAAGTTCTCGATGATCACGAGGCAGCGAATTGTTTGTCGCTTCACGCATGAGTCCCACTGACACGGGAGGCAATCCAAGGCAGCGTTGCAGACGCGTTGAGGTTGAATCCTTGGGGCGGCTGTGAAGCAGTTTCTGTTCTAGCTGCTCAAGGCTCAGATCGGGTCGGAGGTCGATCTCGATGCATGCAGCTCCTTGTTCCTCCCATGCAGAGCGAAGCTCTCTACCAACTGCGTAAATGCACCCACCCTCAATGCCATGTGCAGAAATCATGGCCTCGCCTCGAACGGTCGTGTTGTTGACGGTGAGGGCTATGTTCTTCAACGGTGCTGCTTCAAACTTGGACCTGAACTCGCTGCTCCACTGCACAAGAAAGCCGGAGTTCGCCGCCTGCAGCTCAGTAACACTGATTCCTGCTGCTAAGAACTTGGGTACCCATCGAGCGTCCGATCCGGTCCGCTCCCAGCTGCCTCCACCGAGGCTCATGATGGTGATATCTGGAAACAACATCTTCGGCGGAGCCAGAAGTTTGTCTTGGTCGGCTGATCCAACGAGCAATGCTCCAGTAGTTTCATCCCAACCCAGCCAGCGTTGACTTCTCTGCAGGTCTACGCCAAGGCCTTCCAAAGAGCGAAGCCAGGATCGCAGAAGCTCTGTGGCTCGAAACCCCGATGGAAACACCCGCCCACTCGATCCAATGAAGCTGTCTTGAGCAAGTCCTTTGCACCAGTCCTGAACAGCTGAAGGCGGGAAGGCCTGAACAGCTGGTGTGAGCTCCGACTGCTTGTCTCCATAGCGAGCCAAGAACTGCGGCAATGGCTCGGAATGAGTCAGATTGAGTCCGCCGCGTCCTGCAATGAGAAACTTTCGCCCCATGCTTGGCATCTGTTCATAGACCGTCACAGAAGCACCAGCTCGAGCCAACTGTTCGGCTGCCATGAGTCCCCCCGGGCCACCGCCAATGACAGCAGCGGAGGGCCCTATAACTACGGGCCCGTCAAGTGAATTCGTGGACCCATCGGCGTTCACTCCCCTCAGCCTAGGGCGAGAGAGCCAGCCCATTGCCCGAGCGCAGAGAAGCGGAGTTCTCGGCTGCGCCTAACCTGAGTGTATGAGTTATGACGATGTTGACCGAAGCAGCACTTCTGACCGCAGCTGGCGCAACCATGCGATTTCTCTTGTTGAGGCAGACGCCAACCGATCGGCTGACACTCACCTCTTAGTTCTCCCCCTACCTGCCGACTGGGGAATTCAGCTCTATCTAAAAGACGAGTCCACACACCCAACAGGGTCGTTGAAGCACCGCCTAGCCCGCTCGCTGTTTCTCTACGCTCTTTCAAATGGTTGGATTAGCCAAGACACCACCATTGTTGAAGCCTCTTCTGGTTCAACCGCTGTTTCTGAGGCCTACTTTGCTCGGCTCTTAGGTTTACCGTTCATCGCTGTGATGCCGAGTGCGACGAGCAAAGAGAAATGCCTGCTCATTGAACAGTTCGGCGGGAACTGCCACTTTGTTGACCAACCAGCCGAGATGTACGCAGAGGCAAGGCGAGTGGCTCTGCAAACAAGTGGCCACTACATGGATCAGTTCACCTTCTCTGAGCGAGCAACAGACTGGCGCGGAAACAACAACATTGCTGAGTCGATCTTTGAGCAACTCTCGCTTGAGCCCAATCCGATTCCCGCCTGGATCGTTGTGGGCGCTGGAACTGGTGGAACCTCTGCCACGATTGGCCGATATATTCGCTACCGGTGCCACAACTCATCGCTGTGCGTTGTCGATCCTGAAGGATCGGCGTTCTTCGATGGGTGGAAACGTCAGGATGACTCGGTCACCTCCTCGGTGGCCTCTCGGATAGAGGGAATTGGGCGCCCAAGGGTAGAGCCCTCGTTCCTGGCTTCGGTCATCGATCGGATGATTCAAGTGCCCGACTCAGCCTCTCTTGCGGCGATGCAGCTCCTAGAAGCCTCAATTGGCCGAAGCGTTGGTCCGTCCACTGGAACCAATCTCTGGGGATCGCTTCAGATCATTGCCGGGATGAGATCGGCTCAGCAGACAGGGTCTGTTGTGAGTCTTATCTGCGATGGAGGGGAACGCTACGGGCAACTCCACACAGCAGAAGGCCTCGCAGAAGCGGGACTTGATCCGTCAGAGCACTTGAACATGCTCACAAGATTCCTTGATGGCGGACCATGGCAGCCGCCTAACTCAACTGCGGCATCCTGACGCGTTCTGCGAACTCAGACATCTCTTCGCATACTTTGCTCAGGTCGGTACTCTGCGAAGGAGATACAACCAACCGGTGAGCACCAAACTCAGCTGCCTCCTCTACTGAGTCTGCGGATGTAGTTGCCAATGCTCCGCCAATGCTGAGTTCAAGCTGAGCAGGGTTACGTCCGGAGCGTTCCGCTGCCTCGTTCATCACGTTTAGTAAGACAGCGAGTTCTTCGCCGTGAACACCAAGTGGCTGAAATCCGTTACCGCGTTGGCCGGCGCGTTTCGCTGCTGCCTTGCTATGACCCCCAATATGGATGGGGACTCCCCCATCTTGGACGGGCTTCGGGTTGCTGTGAGCATGTTCGAATTCAAAGAACTCGCCGCGAAAAGATAATCCCTCTTCGTCTTCTTCGCCCCACAGGACTCGAAGGACATCGATGCACTCATCGGTCCTTCTTCCTCGAGTGGAAAAATCGATACCGCAGGCCTCTAACTCCTCTCGCATCCACCCAACACCGATGCAGAGCCTGAGCCGGCCAGCAGAGAGCCGATCAATCGTAGCGAGACGCTTAGCGAGCACCACAGGATGATGCTCTGGCAAGATCAACACTCCGGTTGCAAGCTGTAACCGTGTTGTGGCCGCGGCTAAGTACGAGAGAAGGTCGAGTGGGTCTGGAACAATGCACTGATCAGGTAGCGGCATGCGTCCCGAGTCTGAATACGGGTACTTGTGCTCGTAACCAGAGATGACAACGGCATGTTCTACAAGGACTATTGATTCAAACCCGAGAGTTTCAGCATGGCGAGCAAAACCTGTCATCCAGTCTGGATCGGCGGTGACGTTCGAACGAACGGGTGGGATGATTGCGAATTTCAAGGTTATCGGCCCTCTTTGGTCATCTTCATCGCTGGAGTTTCATAGAGACAGAACTCGTTCAGATACCCAACTTTGCAGCCCTGAGTGCTGCAATGTCACGTTCAGCGCCCTCGGCTTGAACCTGAGCAGCCTGTTGTCGGCCATAGGTAAAGACGGACAGTTCAGAAACTGCAGCCGTGAGCGTCACCCTAGGAGTTTTGGAATTGGCAGTAACCCTCCCAATTCCGGGGCAGACAAGTTCTACGCCCATCGCCGTGTTTCGCATCTGCAGCCTTGAGATACGTCGGAGTACGTTCCAGAGTTCTTCTTCTAGGCCACGCGAAATCTGGCGCTCAAGAGCGGGGGTTTGGGCGCGCAGGACGTCCTCATGGTGGATGAAGTACTCCATGGTGTTTGCAATCCGGTCAACTCCCGGTAAGCCAAATACCGAGAGCATGGGAGGTCCGGAGCGAACTTGCCCGATGAGCTTGGCCCAGTCAGTTTGGGTAGCGGCTTTTCTCACTCGCTCGCCATGGGTAGCAAAGGGTGGTGCAAGAATCCCTAGAGCTGCATCGGGCCGACGTTCACGTATCAGGAGATGTGCCGCAAGATCTTTTGTCGTCCAACCCTCACACAAAGTCGGAGCATCTGGGCCGACCTGTTCAAAGAGGTCGCATAATAATGATCGTTCGTCTTGGGCAAAGTTATGCGCTGGCATTGGTGCAGTCTTACCCATACTGCGACAAATCCTTGAGCAGATGTTTACCAACTAGGGCAGCTCATGATCTGGGCCCTCATCGCTAATACTCAACACGTGCCGCACCGCGGCATTCACCCCCTAGCATCGAACACAGTGCATCGTGTACAACACAGGTCACGTTGAGATCTATAAAGGAGTTCCCGAATGAGTAGCAGCGCATACGAGTTGGTCATCTTTGGCGGCAACGCCGGTGGCCTATCGGTTGCGGTCTCTCTCCAGGAGGCAGGGCTCGACCAAGTTCGAATTCTGGAGCCCAGTTCTGCAGTTGCGTTTCCGGAGCTAGTTGGGGAGCATCAACTAGATGTTGGTTACGGCGAGACCGTTCGCTCCATTGCCCTAGCCGACGCGAGCTCAACTGAGTCCGATGACCCCAACGAGCGAGCCTTGATCGTCACCACAGATCGGCATGCCTATCGGACTCGTGCTGTGGTGATTGCCCAGCGTGGCGACAACCCCGATTGGCGGCCCCCGATTAGCGCCAAAATCGGTGAGCGGATCTTGATTGATCAGATTCCGGCGACTGCTGTTGATGAGGACGTCCTAGTCATTGGACATACTGATCACGCTGTAGAGATTGCTTCGGCGCTAGCCACCGCAGGTGCAGGCGTGGTTCTTGCCGGAGGTGGCATGAACCCTGCGCGACTCTCGCCCGCAGGTGAGTCATGGCTGCGTCGTCTCGAGCGGGAACGTCGGGCCACGTTGTTGTACCGCTCGATTCCCGATCAGGTGGATGAGGTCGACGGGTACCCAATGGCCTTTTTTGGGGACCGTCGCACACCAGACCTGCAGTTTGATCACGTGGTGTTCGCGTCAGAGCGCACATTGATCAAGCCCGAGGCAGTTGGTGTTTCGACTGAGGCGCTCGACAGCGGCAGAGTGTTCTTTATTGGCGATGTAGAGCTTGCTGATGAGGGTCTGCAGGTTGCCCCTGGATTCGATATTGCTCGCGTCGTAGCCAACGTGTTCGAAGGGATTGAGCTTGTCGAGCCCCCTTCTGCCGCAGAGAGGCGACGTGGGTTTACCTCTGCCATTGAGGAACTGTGTGCAGAGAACTACAACGCAACGATTACCCATTTTGAGCCAACCCACTCAGACCTATGGGTCCTACGCGTGCGTCCAGATCGAGGCGAGATCTCACACCTGCCCGGGCAATATGCATCGTTGGGGCTTGGGTACTGGGAGGCTCGCGTTGACGACGCAGAGGACCCACGCCTTGAGGAGCAATGGGAGAAGCTAGTCCGGCGCTCGTACTCCATATCGAGTCGTATGTTCGATGAGCATGGCTACCTTTCTGGAGAGGAAGGAGTCGAAGAGCTCGAGTTCTATATCGTTCTGGTTCCCCCAACGGAAGATAACGTCCCTGGCCTCACGCCAAGATTGGCACTGAAGCGGCCTGGTGATCGGATCTACCTCGGACCCAAGGTTGCTGGTCGCTACACCCTTGCGGCCGTAACCGACCCACTGAGCACCGTATTGTTCTTTTCTACGGGTACCGGGGAAGCGCCCCATAACGCAATGGTGGTCGAGTTGCTGAGGAAGGGGCATCGGGGACCGATTCTCTCTGCAGTCTCGGTGCGTGAATGGGCAGACCTTGGGTACCTCAAGCAGCACCGTGAGCTCGAGGAGCGTTACGCGAACTACCACTACCTGCCGATGCCGACTCGTGAGCCGGATGTTCCCAAGCGGTACATTCAGTCGCTGATTACCGAGGGCACGTTGACTTCTGACTACGGCATCACCCTTGATCCTGAGCACACCAACGTTTACTTGTGTGGGAACCCCTCGATGATCGGTCTGCCGGAAGAGGTAGACGGGGTTGAGGTGTTCCCAGAGACCACCGGTGTAGTTGAACTGCTCGCAGCAAAGGGCTTCTCGATTGACCACCGTAAGCAACGGGGCAACTTGCACTTTGAGGAATACTGGTAAGCCGATGCTGGCCGTGCGTTGTCTCTCGCAATCATCAGCGGATCCTCTCTCTGGACTCTCTTTGGATGAGGTTGACGAGCCGAATCCCCCGCTGGGTTGGATTCGAGTGAAGGTTCTGACCTGCGCTTTGAACCACCATGACTTGTGGTCGCTCAAGGGAGTTGGTCTTGACCCTTCTCGCCTTCCGATGACTCTTGGGTGTGACGGCGCTGGGTTGTTAGACGATGGCAGTGAAGTGATCATTCATTCTGTGATTGGCGATCCTGCGGCAGGCGGGGGGGATGAGACGCTCGACCCCAAACGGACCCTGCTCTCTGAGTTGCATCAAGGGACATTGGCCGAACAAGTGATTGTTCCAGCCAGAAATGTGGTCCCAAAGCCTCCGGCCATGAGCTTTGAAGACGCTGCTTGTATGCCATCAGCGTGGCTCACGGCGTACCGGATGTTGACAACGCGCTCTGGCCTGACGGGACCCGGAACGGTACTTGTGCAGGGAGCCGGTGGAGGCGTAGCAACAGCTGCAATTCAACTCGCATCAGCACTCGGCCATACAGTCTTTTGCACCTCGCGTGATGCCGACAAGCGGACCCGCGCACTGAGCCTCGGGGCGGACCTTGCTGTTCCGCCGGGTGAACGTTTGCCCGCAAAGGTTGACCTTGTTATCGAGACGGTTGGTGCTGCTACGTGGGATCATTCGCTTCGTTCCCTCCGTGCGGGGGGCCGAATCGTTGTCAGTGGTGCAACGAGTGGGCCGAACCCTCCTGCAGACCTCAATCGGGTGTTCTTTCTTCAACTCTGCGTGATTGGATCGACCATGGGAACTCGCGATGAACTCATCGAGATGCTCGACTTCGTTGTGGCATCAGGCCTGAAGCCTGTTATTGACCAAGTGCGCCCACTCACCGAGGCCCGGACCGCCTTCGAGCGGCTCCAATCGGGTCTTGGTTTTGGCAAGCAAGTGTTCACAGCCTGAATGCGGTTACCGGTCTACAGGAACTCTGCGGTTGTTCCGCCTAGAGGTATTGGGTCCATGCCAAGTTTGCGATGATCCCAAGAGCGAACGCGCTCAGTATCTACTCGCACTGCTACTCGCTTATGCAACATAAATTCGACGAGTGGGCTGAGGTCTTCGGTATACGGGCCGTTGTAGCGCTCCCAGATGCTCACTCCAACTTGCCAGAGTAGATCGGCGTCATCGACAATCTCGCCGGTACCTTCCAGCGAAACTCCTCGAAGCGTGTCATAGGTGTGGCCATCTTCAACCATGACCGTGATGCGAGGATCACGTCGCAGGTTTACAGCCTTTTGGGATCGAGACTTTGTCTCAAACCAAACCTGTCCATCAATGACTGCGTACCACATGGCAACTAGGTGAGGGGTGCCTGAGGAACCGACTGTCGCCATCGTGGCGGAGCGACTGCGCACAAGGTACTCGGCAATCTCTTCATCACTCATAGTGATCAGTGAGCGTTGGTTGGCACCCATACACGAACCTCCAGAGAATCGGATACCTGTAGGAATCTACGCGATGAACCGACACAAGCAGTAACTGCAGCGAGGTCCGGTTACAAGCTGAACAATGAGTCGCATAACTCAGCTAGATTCAGCTTCCAACAATCGACTTCAAACGAGGCTGGTAACGAATGGCTATCGGAATCACTCTTCTCGGCACAGGAAGCCCCCTACCCGACCCTCTACGAGCCGGACCTTCAACTTTGGTCCAGGCAGGCGGAGCCAACCTCTTAGTAGATGCCGGACGTGGCGTGCTGATGCGCCTTGCTGCGGCTGGGCTTGGTCCGGGGCAGATCACAGCTGTGCTGATCACCCATCTTCATAGCGATCACCTGACTGACCTCAATGATGTGATTACGACCCGATGGATTACTAGTTTTCCTGCAACCCCACTGATCATTCTGGGCCCTCCAGGAACTGCAAACGTGGTTGATCACCTGATGGCAATGCTGAGTGCAGATATTTCTTATCGTATCCATCATCATGACGACCTCACTGATCCTCCTGTTGTTCATGTCACCGAGTGTGTAGCTGGCATGAAGTTCGAGTTCGATGAGGTCACTGTTTCGATCGACGAGACTGATCACCGGCCCGTTGAGCCGTCAATCGGTTTCCGAATCGACCATGAGGGGGCAGGAGTCGTTCTGGCAGGTGACACCATTCCCTGTGAAGGCCTTGACAGGCTTTGCTCAGGGGCAGATGCCTTGGTACATACCGCGATCCGGGCCGACATCGTTGCCACAATCCCAATGCAGCGGATGCAAGATATTTTGGATTACCACTCATCGGTGGAACAAGCGGCCCAAACTGCTCAACGCTGCGGTGTCGGCACCCTCATTTTGACGCATTACGTACCGGCGTTTGCCCCGGGGGAAGGCCAAGACTGGCGAGATCTAGCTGCAACGGAGTTTACGGGCCGAATTGAGGTTGGAGACGACTTGCATCACGTGACAGTCACGGCCGCTCAACCCTGAGCTTCTAGCTCTGAACGACTGCAGCGCACATCTGAATCAGGTTTTTCTCAAACTCGGCTTCGGTGCTCAGCAGTTCATCTCCTTCTTCGATTCGTCTCGAGCGCTCCGCAGCAGCGCCGGTCATCAAAATAATCAGACCAACGACTCGTTCTCGTCTGTTCGATTCAGAATTTCCTGCTTGAACTTCTATTTCATCGAGGATTCTGGCCAGATGTTTGGTGGTCTCGCTGTCTGACTCGATCCGCCACGCTGCAAATCGGCCACGCAGTTGTGCAACGATTCGAACATAGGCACGGCCCTGCGGGCTGCTCAGCAATGCGCAGTAGGGCTTCACTAAACATCCCACCAACTCAGAGGGCGAGGCCGAGCTCGGCAGAAGGTCCCGCAAGATCCCTCGCTCTTTGTCAACGGGGCCTCCGCGGCGGGCAAGCAGAGCAAGCACGAGGCCATCTCGCGATCCAAAGTGGTAGCTAATGGCAGATGTGTTCTTTTGGTCTGCTGCTTCGGTGATCTCGCGTGTCGTCACCCCTGCGACACTGGAGCGGGCAAAGAGCAATTCGGCCTGATCTAGTAAGAGTTCTCGAGTGCTCACGTGGCGCCGAGGTTTCTCAGTTGCTCAGAGGGAGCAGCGAATTAGTAGGAATTACCGACACCTCTAATCCTTCGGGGAGCGGATGAGCAAAGTCTGGGTATTTGCGCACTGCGTTCGCCCTGAATCGAGTCGTTGAGTGAACTGGGTCGGAGTCGAAATTGGGAATCACCTCTGATCCGAACAGTTCGATCATCTCGAGTACCTCTTCATGTTCAAATCCCTCGCTTGGCAGTCCAAAGACCAACTGATCACAACCGACCTCTTGGTACTTGGCAATCTGTTCGTTGACCTCTTCCGGATTTCCACAGAGCAGATATCCGGCCTCAATCAGCATGTCGAGAGTCGCTTCGTCCTGAATCGCATAGGGCGCTCCAGGCCATTTCACAGCGCCCTTCTGAGGGGGCATGGTGTCATGGTAAAGGTTGACCATCGTGTTGAGGTACCCACGTCCAGCAGACATGGCAACTTCTCTTGCACGGTTCCTGTCAGTCAGGCACACAACACCGTTTGTCATCATGATGTTGTTATTGACGAATTGACCGAGGGGAGTTCTGCAGTTTTCGATTCCCTCTTTGTAATTTTCGATCCGACCCTTGAGGTTGTAGATCGGCTCGAAGTTGAACGCAATGGCCCCGATGCCTAGCTCCCCTGCCTTGGAAAATGTCCCTGGATTGCCACACCCAACCCAAAGCGGCGGATGCCCGACGCCGTAAGGCTTCGGCAAAATATTGTGTGGCTTCTCGACCCGAAAGAACTCGCCGTCGAAGGTGTAATCACGCTGCTCCCACATCCGAAGAATCTCCGGAGCAGCCTCATCCCACATGGCCTTGGTCTCACTTGTCAAGAGGTCGAAGGTTGCCATCTCATGGCTACCTGCACCGCGACCGGTTCCCCATTCGTATCGACCTTCAGTCACATGATCGAGCATGGCAACTCGCTCAGCGTTGCGAACCGGATGATTCACGGGTCGGGAGAGATTCATGATTCCTGACCCAACGTGAATCTGCTTTGTCTTCGCTGCGATGTAGCCAAAGACAACTTCTGGCGCAGACATATGGGAGTACTCCGTCAGTGCGTGATGTTCGCCGATCCAGACGTACTTCCAATGAAAGCCATCAGCATGGACGGCGTAGCTGATCTCTCGCGTGATCATCTCATGCTCGGAAACTCCGTTATGGGCACCCGGGCCGGGCAGGTATCCGTTGAGGAAAAGTCCGAACTCCATGCATCCACCTTTGGTTGAAGTCGAGTAGGCAAGGCCATCCAAGCTTTGCCGGAGCAGAACTAGAACGAGTTCTAATGTATGCCATTACTTGACCCACGGCAACTGCTTCATTCCTCCGCTCCGCTTCGATTTCGGAGCACGAAAGGTCTCTACCGGTTGGGTTCTTGCTGGGTGCCCTGCTGGGTTCCTGCACGAAACTGACAAAACGACCCTACTGCAGTTCTACCAATTAGATACTTGACGACTGATGGTAAGTGTACTTATCATCAGTCGTATGGGATCAAGTTTACTGATTACGCTCCGCGAAGGACTCGAAATCTCTCTAGTCCTAGCCATCATTGCTGGTTATCTGAAGAAGACTGACCGAAGCGACCGGATACCTACGATGTGGCTGGGCGCAGGAATCGCTGCCGTGACCTGCCTGATATTTGGGTTCGCTTTCGATCGAGTCATCGGTGAGTTCACCGGCAAGTGGGAGCAGTTCATCGAAGGCACAATCGCACTCACTGCTGCTGCAGTTCTTACCTGGATGATCTTTTGGATGCGTGGTCACGCTCGAGGGATCGAATCCGATCTTCAACAGAAAATCGATTCAGCAATTGAACGCTCGCCGTGGGCACTAGTCCTTGTTGCCTTTGTAGCAGTTGCTCGCGAAGGGTTTGAGACCGTTCTGTTCCTGCTCGGAGCTGCCGGTTCTGGTGAATCCGGAGGTTCCTTGCTTCTTGGCGGATTTATTGGTCTTGCTCTTTCGGCCGTGCTCGGCTTTGCCTTCTACCTGGGCAGCGAACGGATAGACCTTCGAAGCTTTTTCAAATGGACGGGGCTCTTGCTTATCTTGTTTGCGGCCGGCCTGTTCGCAAAAGGAATCCACGAGTTTCGGGAGTTCTTCGAGTTGGAAGCCTCGTGGTACTCGGCGCCACTGTGGAATATCAGTAGTGGTCCCCTAGCAACCGGATGGACCATGGATTTCCTGAAGGGGCTATTCGGGTGGAGTCCAAATCCAGAGCGAATCAGAGTGGCAGCCTATTTCGCCTTCTTGATTCCAGCTCTTTGGTTCTTCTACCGGGAACCACCCCAGCGCAGTGCCACAGTCAAGCTAGATGAGCCCGCTGTCCATGCCGGTACTGCTCAACAGGACTAGGTCCAAGTCATCGCCTGAGAGCGGCTTTGAGAACAGGAAACCCTGAGCCTGCAGGCATCCAGCTTCCAACAGCCAATTCTTTTGTACCTCAGTCTCTACTCCCTCGGCTATGACCTCATGGCCCAGAGCCTCTGCCAGCCGAATAATGGCCGTGACGATCGCTTCGTCCTCAAGGTCAACGCCGAGGCCGTCCACAAATTCACGATCTACCTTCAGCGCATCAATGGGGTACCGCTTGAGGTACACCAAAGACGAGTAGCCGGTGCCAAAGTCGTCAACCATGAACCTGACGCCTAGTGAACGCAGCGAACGCAGAATGTCTAGGGTCATGGCATTGTTAGCCATCACCATGCTCTCAGTGATTTCTAGCCACAGCCTCGAACCATGGAGCCGGTGCTTTGCAAGAGTCGCGGCTACGAAATCGACTATGTCTGTGTTGGCAAAGTGCCTGACCGAAAGATTGACCGAGAGGGTTAGTTCAGGATTGGTTTGAGTCCACCCGGCGAGTCGCCGACAAGCTTCATCAAGTACCTGCTTATCTAACTCAATGATCAGACCGGTCTCTTCGGCAAGCTCAAGAAACGCAGCCGGGCTGAGTTCCCCACGTGTGGGGTGATTCCAGCGAACGAGGGCTTCAAGACTGTCTATACGCTCTGTCGCCAGATCTACGCTGGGTTGAAAGAAGGGAACAAACTCTCCGGCCTTCAATCCCAAAGTGATCTCGTGTTCGAGGTCTGCTCGCTGAAACATCTCCTCACGCATCTGAGTGTCATATCGCACGACGCTGTCTCTGCCATTTGTCTTTGCCCGGTACATGGCCACGTCAGCGTTACTCAGGAGCGACTCCGAGGTGAGGCTAGGCAGCGACTCCGCGACTCCTACGCTCAAGGTCACCTGAGTGCTGCGCCCCTGAATGAGAAGTGGCTCGCTCATTGTCTGAACGATCCGCTCTGCGAGTGCCTCTGCAGCCTGCCCCGAGATTCCGGGGGCCACCACTACGAATTCATCGCCAGCTAAGCGACCTACAAGGTCCTCTTCTCTCACTGTGCTTCGCAACCGATTTGCCACCTCTACTAACACAAGATCTCCGAAGAAGTGTCCGTGCATGTCGTTGAGAAGCTTGAACCGGTCCACGTCGACATAGAGAACGCACAACGGAGTCATCGACGTGGCTCCTCGTAGTTCATACTCAATCATCTCAAGAACGGAACTTCGATTCGGCAGAGCCGTAAGTGCGTCGTGTCCGGCTTTGAATCGCTCCCCCTCGAGGGAATCCCGAAGAACGTGTACAGCCTCTGCGTCGGTGACAGCTAGTGACGCATGATCTGCAAGGCGAAGGAGCACCTCTTGTTCGGCCGGTGTGAACTGCCGTCCGCTGACACGTGACGCAACGTTGAGAATTCCCACGATTCGGCCATCATGTTGCACCGGGGCCGCCATCGCAGCCTCGATCCCGATCTGCGGGACAAGTCCTACCTGCTCGAACTCAGCGCTAAAATCATGGGTTGAGACAAGCTCGCCCTCTAGGAAAGCGCGACCAGAAAAGCCCTGATGAAGGGGAATGTCCCGAAAGGCTTCAAGCCCGTCACCTTGGAATCCCGCCAGTGATGCAATGGGCCCTGACCGCTCACCTAGGCCGACGATGCGAAGCCCCACTACGTCGACTCCCAAGAGTTCAGCACCGCCCTGAGTGATGCTGTC
Organism: Actinomycetota bacterium; assembly: GCA_009701845.1. Classification (GTDB taxonomy): domain Bacteria; phylum Actinomycetota; class Acidimicrobiia; order Acidimicrobiales; family Microtrichaceae; genus IMCC26207. The sequence continues at coordinate 4,827 of WLJI01000034.1, read as the reverse complement.
CATCACTTCTTGCAGCGGGGCACGGTGCGAGATTGACTGCTGAATAAGCGACAGGCGGTCGCCGAGGTACTGCCGCTCAGAGAGGCGCTCCGCAAGCTCCCGGCTTTCGGTGAGTCGATCGGTTGCAGTCATTGCGAGCCCGAGCGCCTTGGCCATCGACCGGATAAGCATCTCTTCTTCCTTGTCGAAAGGATCTGCGGCTCGCATAACAACAAGCCTGCAGCCTGCAGCAGAGACCGCTGCGCTCACAGAATGTGCTGGGCCTATTCCGGGCGCATCGACTTCGGAGAAACGAACAGATGCTGCTGTTCGGAGCAGCTTCACCGGAAGCGAATCTGGTTGAAACCCAAGGCAGCGAACCACTGAGTCTTCCTTGAGTAGTGCTACGACCTCTGCATCAAGCGCTGCTGCGACACGGTCGATTGCAATTCGCGTCATTTTGTCCGCGTCAAGCATCTCGATTACCTCGAAGACCTCGAGGAACTCAGCGAGTTGAATGGTGGACCAGGGAGCTGATGGCACTGATTTAGCCCAGAGCCAACACGACGAGAGTCTGGTTGTGGAAACCGCTTGAGCCCGAGGTTCTGGCGAACTCGCCGTAGCTATAGAAACCGGCAACGGGCACCCCGCCGGCTTGCTCGCAAATTTGGCTCACCTCGGCCGTGATGCCCTCCCCCAACACGCCCTTGCGTGCGATGCAGTCAAATACCATCACACCCTCGGCAGCGTCCCCACCGAAGGATTCGAATGCGCCAGCTAACGCAGCTTTGGTGGCACCCAGAACCGAATCGGCATCGCCTTGCATGACCGAGACCGAACCCCCCTGAGGTACCTCGGCGAAACAGGTGAAGGTTCGGTTCTCAAAGTCCGCCGTAGCAACGAAGCGAATCTCGTCTCGGTTACGACGGATCAAGCCGATTGGCCGAGTAGCTGCAAACTCCGTGAAAGCACCTGCGTCTGTTCGTACCTCTGCTGGAGCATCGAGAGAGTCCAAGTAGACGTCGAGCGCAGGCTCATCATCAAGTGTCTCGACGACCACGCCGGAAGACTTCGTTACAGTCATAGGAACTCCTGTAGATCGCCAACCGTGACTCACCCCGATCCCTATTGGGCCATCAGAGGTGATGGCAGCGGCGACGATTGAGTTAGTGAGTGCCTCTGAGCCAAAGAACTGAGAGGTCTGTTCCATGCGTAGGCCGTCTCCGGCGCATCCACCAACGAGGGGAATCTCGGCTCCAACTTGGTCGTAAGCGCCGCGCACGATCTCTTGTTGATCGCCAGACAGCCCGTCGGACAGAAGAAGAAGCACAGTCGACTCGCGCCTAGTTACCTCGCCCACGCAGCGAGCGACTTCTGCTCCAGCGGCGCGAAGGTCTCCGTCACTGACCTCTTTTGAAGAAACTGAGACAGCGAAACCGTCTCCACCGAGAGCAAAGACCACAACCCCACCTTCATCTGGCCCAGAAGTAGCAATCTCTCCAGCTGTGGAACAGCCAATCAGAGGCACGCCCTCGGCTGCGGTACCGAAACCCTGTGCGAGTAGCTTCGGGTCATAGGTTGGTGCCGCATAAGCGACAAAGAGGACTGGCTCGGCTCCGCGCTGACGCAGCTGTGCAGCAGCGCTGAGAACCGCCTCACTGGCAGCCTCACTCGCAGAAGCCAGCCGAGAGACTCCTGTCGCAGTTGCGCGCAATTTGTTAGCGCTCGCTGCACTGTGATCTGACAGACCGGACTGATTCGATGGATTCGACAACTGGGCTTACCTCCGACAAGAGAACGACTGAACTCTAATCGGCGGATCTTGACCCGTTCTTGATAATTATCCCCAACCTGCTTCGGCCTGTGATCAGTGCGACGCATCTAGAGTCCTAACCCAGCAACTGCAGAGTCGTCTAGGAAGGTGCAGCATGCAAGGAAATGAACCTCGATCCCAATCAGAGGCCTCGCAAGAGGCCCAGAACGCATTCGGCGCCTTTACAGCGGAACTCGGTCGCTCTCATCTTGAAGCCGAAGCAGAACTAGACCACCTGCTCGAGTCGCTCTCGATGCAAGAACGCATGCACCTGATGTCTGGTGATGGGCAGTTCATCAAGGGCACCCGCGCAATGTCGAAGCGCTACAACGCAGTTCCAGTTGTTGCAGGAGCCATAGCAAGGCTCGGCATCCCAGGACTTCGCTTTACCGACGGTCCCCGTGGTGTTGTGATGTACAACTCCACTGCGTTCCCCTCGCCAATGGCTCGTGGCGCTACCTTTGACCCAGCATTAGAGGAGCAAATCGGCGATGCCATTGGTGTCGAGGCTCGTACTCAGGGCGCCAATCTGTTTGCCGGTGTTTGCATCAATCTGCTTCGCCATCCTGCATGGGGCCGGGCACAAGAGACCTACGGCGAGGACAGCTACCTTCTTGGAGAGATGGGTGTTGCCCTCATCAACGGTACCCAGCGTCACGTGATGGCCTGTGTGAAGCACTTTGCGGCAAACAGCATGGAGAACTCTCGTTTGTGGCTCAATGTGAAAGTTGATGACAGCGATCTCAGGGATATCTACTTACCCCACTTCCGAAAATGCATTGAAGCGGGCGCTGCAGGAGTCATGACTGCATATAACTCGGTGAACGGCAGTCCGTGTGGCCAGAACTCTCAGTTGATCAACGAAACACTTAAGGGTGAGTGGGGTTTCGAAGGATTCGTGATTTCAGATTTCACTTGGGGCATCCGCAACGCAGCGGATGCAGTGAACGCTGGTATGGATGTTGAGATGCCATTTCGCTGGAGATTTCGCGCGCTACCAAGATTGCTGGCCTCGGGCAAGATCTCTGCTGATCGAATCAACGATGCCGCTCGGCGAGTTCTGCGGATGCAAGCTCGCTTTGGTTCACGCGGCGAGTTTGAAAGGTACCAACCAGATGTTGTTGCGGGGGCTGAACATCGTGCACTAGCTCGAATCGCGGCAGTGGAATCTATGGTTCTGCTGCGCAACGAAGCGGCTCCGATCTCACCTCAGGTTAAACCTTCGGGAACGTCTATCGGCTCTCCCCCTCTGCTGCCTTTCGATGGCTCGCACTTGGGCTCAGTAGCCGTTGTTGGATGGCTCGCTGCCGAACAAAATATTGGCGATCTTGGTTCAAGTCAGGTGCATCCACCGTCAGTAGTGACTCTTTTGCAAGGTCTCACAGCAGCTGGAACGGAGTACGGCATTGATATCCGCTACCACGATGGCATTGATACATCTGGAGCGGTGGCGCTTGTCTCACGTTGCGATGCAGTCGTGATTGTGGCGGGAAGTAGCTTCCGGGACGAAGGAGAGTGGATTATTCGCGCCGGTGGCGATCGCTCATCTCTGCGGCTTTGTGAACACGATGAGGAGCTCATTCATCAGGTTTCTGCTGCGAACCCCTCAACAGCTGTTGTCTTGATGGGCGGAAGCGCATTTGTGACCGATACTTGGCATTCACGAGTCCCAGCGCTGCTCATGGCCTGGTACCCGGGAATGGAGGGAGGCCATGCTCTGGCAGATCTCCTCTTTGGGCGATCCTCGCCTAGTGGCAGACTGCCGTGTACGTGGCCAGCGAGCGGAAACACACTCCCCCCATTTCAGCGCTTTGCTCGTTCCATCGAGTACGGTCCGCTCCACGGGTACCGGCTCATGGAAGCAAGCGGGCAGAAGCCGTCCTTTCCCTTTGGATTTGGTCTCGGCTACGACTCAATCGATTGGGCCGAGCCTGTTCTGGATCACGTGACACCGAACGCTTCGGGCGGTTTCACCGTTGTGGTCTCAGTTGCTCTCACCAACTCCGGCAGCACTGCCGCTACTGAAGTCGTTCAGGTCTACCTAGCGCAGTCCCTCGGAAGCCATATCGCTCCCCTTCTTACTCTGAATGGCTTTACAAAGGTGCGAATCCAGGCTGGTGGATCGGCTACCGCAAGAGTCACCTTGGAGTTGGAGGAGCTACCAGAGGTCGCCTTTGTTGGGCCCGACGCAGATCCGGTCAATCATCGAAGAGTTCGCCTGAGCGGCCAGTAGCGCCGAGAAGGCGCCTGCAACAGAGTCAAAGGGCTCTTCATGCCAAACATATGCATTTCTGGAAAACGGCCCTAAACTAAAAACTCAGCCGAATAAAAGGGGCAGCGGTGGCTTCGGACAATGTGCCAGAATTCTTGATGGATGAGATGGCTCTCATCAGTCATATTTTGGATCACAGCACCGAAGCCGCAATCGTTCTCGATCCGCTCGTCGGTATCTGCTACTCAACGGTGTCTTGTAACCAAGTCCTGGGCAGATCCCCTGAGCAACTCCTAGGCGCCCATGCAAAGTCCTTCTTTCATGAAGATGACGTACCTCGTGCTATCGAGGCTCGAATCAGTGCGCTTGCAGTCGGCCATAGTGGGCCGCTCGATCTGAGAGGCTTGCACGGGGATGGCACCTACCGGTGGTTCGAGGCCGAGTGGTGGCGATTTGATGAGCCAGGTTCTGGTAAGCAGCGAGTAGTTCTGCACCTTCGAGATATTGATCATCGCATTCGCACCGTCGAGGCTCTCAACATCAGCCAAGCTCAGCAGGACCGGCTGCTGCAGTACGGGGCAGGGGTAACTGCGATTCTCAGCAGCGAATCCGGAGTTCTCAGTTACGTCAGCCCCTCGATCCATCATGTACTTGGTTGGACCCAGGATCAGATTTCTGAGCTGCCGATAAGTCGCTTTATCCACCCCGAGGATGGCCTAGCGTTCGAAGAACTTCAGGAACAAGTCCTTCTGACACCTAACGGTCGCTCGCAGATTGAAATCCGCTGCCGGAACAAGAACGGCTCATGGCGGATCATGGAACT
>WLJI01000033.1 GCA_009701845.1 Actinomycetota bacterium | reverse complement strand
GTTGATGCTGCCCTAGTGGAAGATTCTTGGAATCGTTCCCTTCTGTGGCTGGCCTTGATCGGCATTCGGCCAGAGGTCTCAGAGACGCCCATCGAGTTCGCAGCTCGCGCATCGGCTGCGATGAGCGCCATAGAAGTCAGTTCAGAGAGTTCTGAGCCTGACCACGATGCGGTGAGCGCTCTGGCAAAATTAGAGACTGCTCGAAGGTACGGTTCGTTGGGGAACTGCTCCGGGCAAGGCATCGATGCGCAGGCTGCGGCGGATTCGGTAGAACAGCTGATCCGCTATTCGTCCTCGGGCCGACGCAGCCGGTCTTTGGCCTTCGTACTGGCATCGTTGAAGTAGTCCTTCAAGCTGCCGCTGCCGTTGTTTCGCAGGGCCTGAGTTGCCTCGTTCATGCCAGCACGTCCCAATTGCCGAGCGTTGGACTCGATGAAGATCGCAAGCGCAAACACCACTAGGAATCCCGCAAAGGCCGCTAGGTAGCTCACAGCGAGCAACAGCACCGAGGCAATGAGCGCCAGAGTAAAACCGAACACTCCCCACTTCAGCCGTCGAACAGACTCGGTATACACAGTGGTGGAACCGACCTGCCGAGCAAGGTCTGGGTCGCTGGCGCGCAGATTTTGTTCGATCTCGCCCAGGATTCGCTGTTCGTCCTCAGAGAGCGGCATGGATGATCACCCGATAGTCAAGCTAATGATTTTGCAGTGGTTCAAAGTTACTTGGTTGATGTCTACAAAGATACTGTCTATTTGATCCACCTGTGTGGTCGGGCAGATTTTATACCTTTGCTCACGAGGTTGCAGCTAGCTCACGAGGTTGCAGCTAGTCGCCTTGTTCCGGCGTCGCAGCCGGACCCCATTGTTGTTCATCTGTTCCTTGCGACTTCCCTGCGAGTCTCGCAGGCCCAATCAACTTGGGTCCGAACTTGCTTCGAATGGCATCTACAGCCGAGTTCGTCGCGTCCCACTCCGAGTCTGGGGCTTCAAGAACAACACCTGTTGGGTTGCGTCGGAGTTGTCCGTTTTGCTCGCTAGCAAGTACATCATCGAAGGACAGTTGCTGCTGCAGTTCTCCACGCAGAAGGTTCGCTGCGCCCACCCCAAGTAGCCGCACGCCGCGCTCAACCGGCAAGCGCAACAACAGCGACCACGCTGTTCGCACCAGGTCAGTGCCCCGGTCGGTTGGCACCTCGAGTGTCTGCGAACGAGTCACGGTCGTAAAATCGCGATATCGCACCTTGAGTTGTACCGTTCTGCCCCGATACCCATGGTGGCGAAGCCGGCTCGCAACTGCCTCGCTCTGGCGAACCAGCTCTGATCGGAGCGCGTCCATTGAGGAGATGTCTTGAGCAAAGGTCTGCTCTTGGCTCATTGATTTCGGCTCAGCATCCGGCACAACCGGACGCGAATCCTTTCCTAAAGACAACTGGTGTAGGTGCCTCCCGCTTGCAGTACCAAGCACTGTTTGCAGGAGCTCTTCGCTCACGGCTGCAAGGTCTCCGATGGTGCGCACTCCAAGCGGGGCCAGCTTGGCGAGCGTGGCAGGGCCCACTCCCCAAAGTTGCTGAACTACAAGGGGATGAAGAAATTCAAGTTCCTGACCGGGTGCCACCACGGCCACCCCGGACCCCTCGATTGGGCCGTTTCGCGAAGCTTTCGGCTTAGCCGAGTTGGTTGCAAGCTTTGCGAGGAACTTGTTCGATGCAATACCAAGCGAGCAGGACAGGCCCGTCTCTTCTTTCACACTTATTCGCAACTGTTGAGCAACCGCTTCCGGAGCACCGAGTAAGCGGCGAGATCCTGAAATATCTAGAAACGCTTCGTCCAAGCTCAGCGGTTCAACGAGCGGCGTAAGCCGGCGAAAGATCTCCATGATGGCGGCGGATGTGCGGCTGTAGTGAGCGTGATCGCCCTGAAGAAACACCGCCTCGGGGCACATGCGTCGTGCCTGAACTGATGACATTGCCGAGTACACGCCATATGAGCGGGCCTCATACGACGCAGCAGCAACCACGCCACGCTCCCCCGTTCCACCCACCAAAACCGGCAAACCGCGAAGCTCTGGGTGGCGCAGTAACTCTACCGATACAAAGAAGGCATCCATGTCGACATGCAGGATGACCCGATCAGGTTTTTGGGTCACTTTCGAGTTACCAAAACATCACTTGGTGCATCTCCGTGAAGCTCGTACTCAAACAAACGAGGAGACTCGAAGCGTTCTGTCATCCACTCCATGAGGGGTTCACGAACCCAAGGCTGAGCGTGCCGAAGTCGCTCATTACAGCCTTGGACTGAAACCCAGTCGGACGAGATGACTATTCCGTCCGGGTCTTGACCAACGAACACTTCTCCAGCCACTTCGAGAGCAAGGTGTACCTCAACCCGGAGTCGCCAGCCAAGGCCGGGGGCGAGTACCGAAATCTCGTAGAGCAACCCCGACCAGCGAACAACCTCTAGCCCGGTTTCTTCGCGGACCTCTCGGCTCAATCCGTCAAGCAGGGCCTCACCGGGGTCGATCACTCCACCGGGAGTAGTCCAATCAGATTTTCCGTTTTGTCGGAGGTTTTCAACGAGCAGAACCCCCGAATGCTCAGCCGGCTCCACCGCGGCGCTAACAGATTCAGAGCCAACAGCGTTGTTGCCCGCGAGGCATCCAACTTGGATCACCGCTCCACCCACGAACCAGTCGCGCATGTCATTAGTTTGCCAGCTACAACAGGTGCCAAGAAACAGAAAATGTGGAATGGCTGAGCCGGTACTGACTTTGAGGCATGATTAGACCACGTTGTGGACTCACACAACCTCAAAGGGGATGAGATGCATAAGGCAACCTTTAAGCTGACGTTCGCGCTTTTGGCCACGATGGCGCTGTTGAGTACCGCATGCGGTTCAGACAGTGAATCGGGCAGCGACTCGACCTCTTCAGGTGGTGACTCTGCCGCAGCAATGACGATCGCTGTCCCGGCGGACCAACCAACGATTCAAGAGGCAGTAGATGCTGCCAAGCCGGGCACGCTCATTCTCATTAGCCCCGGGGTTTACAACGAGGATGTCGATGTCACCACCGACAACCTCACGTTGCGTGGCCTTGATCGCAACACGGTGATTTTGGACGGTCAGTTCAAGCTTGAAAATGGCATCCGCGTGCTCGAGGCGAATGGCGTAGTGGTTGAGAATATGACTGCTCGCAACTTCACCTCGAACGGGTTCTATTGGACTGGAGTTGAGGGCTACCGCGGCTCGTATCTGACGGCCTACCGCAACGGCGACTACGGGATTTACGCATTCGACGCAGTGAACGGTCAACTCGACAATTCCTACGGTTCTGGTAGCCCCGACGCAGGTTTCTACATCGGCGAGTGCTATCCCTGCAACGCACTCATAGACAACGTCGTCTCGGAGTTCAACGGGTTGGGGTATTCGGGCACGAACTCGGGTGGCGACCTCTTCATCGTGAACTCGACGTTCCGAAACAATCGTGCCGGTGTGGTACCAAACAGCGGTAGCTACGAACTGTGTTACCCCGAGCGTGACACCACAGTGGTTGGCAACATCGTGCACGACAACAACAGCGTTGAGGCTCCCGCTATTGAGGTCGCTCTGCTTGCTCAAGGCAACGGCATCTTGTTGCCGGGCGGCGTTCGCAACCTCATTCAGCGCAACCTTGTGTTTAATCATGATCGAACGGGGATTGGCCTAGTGCCATACCCCGAAGAGGACGCTAGCGATCTTGCTCCCGATGCCGCCGAATGGGACACCCCTTGTTCCGAAACCCATGACGTAGAGGTCCCCCCAATCCCTGCAGCAGACTGCAAGGCTGTGGACGGACTTCTGAAGGGTTGCGTGGTGTTTTGGAACCCGTATGAGAATCGAATCTTGGATAACACCATCTCGGATTCGGGTGCAGCAGACCTCGCCGTTGGAACCGTCGATCTACTCGGTCTTGGCGTAACGACGGACCTCCTTCGCAATTGCTTTAGCGGCAATACATTCGCCACGAGCGCCCCGAATGACCTGCAGGCACTCGCCCCGTGCGACGCCGCTGGAAATGGCGGAAGCTGGGACTCTGGTGCGCTCGATCTGCTCGGCCTACTCGGATCCCCAGCGGCAGCCCCTCCCGAGGACACCTACAAGACCACTCCAGAACCGGGCGAGCAGACCAACATGCCCAATGCCGCAAAGGCTCCAGTCACGCCTGCACCCACTGGCCCACCAAAGGTAGATATTGAGGCAATCGCTCTGCCTGCTCGCCCCGCAGGTACATGACCTCATCGGCCATTCGGCCCCGAGCACGCTTAGCTGCAGCAGTTGTCATGCTTGGCAGCGCAGCAATTCTGCTCGGGGCCTGCTCGACTTCATCGGCATCGAGTGGTGAGAGCGGGTCTGAAAATTCACAGATCAGCCCACTGTCGCCGGCGCGACACCTCGGCCCGCAAGGTCAGGTTGGGCAGTTCGTGACTGACTGCGGCTATAGCCACTCCGCCCCAGATGACCCGATTGTGTTTCCTGGCCAGCCGGGCATGTCTCATGAACACGACTTCTTTGGCAACACGAGCACAAACGCAGATTCCACTACCCAGTCTCTGCTGAAAGCGGACACCACCTGTCAGAAGCAACGAGATACTGCTGCATACTGGGCTCCGCAGCTCAGAGACCATGGCGAGGCCGTTACCCCAGTCAAGTCTGTTGCTTACTACCGGGCGGCCCCGGGGGTCGACCCCAAACTGGTAGTGCCGTACCCCGAGGGGCTGCACATCATTGCAGGCGACATGACTGCCACAGAGCCTCTCTCTGCTGACCTTGCCGGCTGGGCCTGCGGAGTGTCCTCTTCCCATGACGCCACCCCACCGCAATGCCCCGACTCGGCACCGCTGCGAGCAGTCATGACTTTTCCTGACTGTTGGGACGGGGTGAACGCCGATAGCAAGAACCACAAAAGCCATATGGCAAACAGTTCAGAGGGCCTCTGCCCGAGCACTCACCCGGTTCATGTTCCTCAGCTGACCTTCGCTGTGGCTTACCCAATTTCTGGTACCGGCCACGACCTGACTCTGGCCTCTGGGTCCACATACGGGATACACGCCGATTTCATCAACGCTTGGGATCAGGCCGGGCTAGCAAATGAGATCAAGCTGTGCGTGAACCGCGATGTGGTCTGTGGGCTCTCCTCTAATCGTGATGAAGATCCACTCTTTGGCCCGAAATAGCGCTCGTTGGTCAGAAGCAGCGGGTCAATGCCGCACGCAACCTCTGCACCGCACGCAACTTCTGCACCGCACGCAACTTCTGCACCGCAGTCGAAGTTCTTAGCTCTCCGCTACTTGAACCCGGCCGTTCATTCCCTTTTTGGGAGTTCCATGAAGCGAGCAGTAATACGGGTACATGCCGGGTTCGTCAAAGACGATCTGATCCTGCTCTTCAGGCTGAAGATCATCGGTCGCTATCTGTTCAAATGCGCCAGACGTGACTGGAATCACGTTGTGCGGGTTGCGGCCCTGGTTGTTGAAGATCACCTTGGTTCCCGGAGAAACCGTGATGTACTGAGGCGAAAACACGTTGTCTTTCACCGTTATGGTTACCTCGGGCAGAGAGGTCTTATCTACAAACTCGCTCTGGGGCACATCGGGTAGCCCCTGAGTGGCTGAGTCTGCAGATGAAGTCGTCGCCTGCCCAGAACTCTTGGAGTCGGAGCTAGCGCAACCGACTGCAGCGCTACTGCCCGCAAAGATAAGACAACTCACTATGGCAAGGTAGCGAGCAGATCGAAGTCTAATCATGAGCAAATTCTACTTTGACCCAGCCCGATTTCAGTAATACGGGTCTGCACCACAGGTCTGCTCCACGGGCCTGGACCGCAGTTCTGCCAGAGCGAGGGCACTCAGCCCCGGGTAAGAACTTCTCCGGGCGAGCCGTTAGGCAAGCGCTCCTGAACTACTGCGTCTCCAATTTCTACGGGTACCTCGGAACCGGCAGATGCGCCGGCGCCCCCAGCAGATGTCGCTGCAGGCTGGCCTCCAAGCTGAACAGCGTCTGCTGCACCGCTTTCCTCGCTCACTAGCAAGAGCATGCCGACTGCGGTGATTGCAACAACTACTCCTAACGCCGGAATAAGTACCCGGTTGCGCAGTCGAGACCCACGAGTCCGCACGGCTTCCTCGCTCAGCAGCATCAGCGCAATGAGCTCCTGCTCAATCTGCACAGCTGGCCGCCCAAGTGCCTCTGAGAGCACCATCAAATCTGGCTGACGCAGAGGAATCACTTGCCCTGGTTCAATGCCACGCATTGAATACAGTGCTGCAAGGTAGCGTGTCAGAACCTCACCACCTTCGCCTGTTGCAGTCTCATCCCCCGCACCGCCGACAAAATGAACGGTCAGGTTGCCTCGGTCTTGAATGCGGTCGTCGATCTCTAACACTAAGTGCGATCGGGAGGGAATCAGATCGGCGGTGTCAATCTTGTACATCTCAGTCAGGATGAGTAGGTCTTGATCCGGAACTGTGCGGTAGCCAGTTTCGATTTCGAGCAAAGTCAGTGCAGACCAGTCCGGACCTAGCTCAACGGCAGCGGCATCCAAACTCAGCCCTTGCTGCAGTCTCGCGTCGCAGAGGAGCTCTCCTAGCCGGTGCGGCGGAACGAGCGGTTCATCGGGGTTACGGCGTGAGTACATGATCTTTTTCTCCCTACCTACCAGCAACCTACGTCTGGCTGTCTTGCGTTCGTGGCGTCATGCCTGAACGGATAAATGAGTACTACTTAGAGATTCGGCAGCCTGACGGGCCGCCTTAACCTTTTATTTGCTCCGGCCGTACACTCTCTGTCAATGGCTCAATCCGAACCCCCCGATACGCAAACAACGACAACTGATCCCGATACGGCGCTCCCCTCGGTAGTAGCTCGGGTGCTGGCATTTGGGTCGATCTTCGTCGGTGCTGCGGCCGGAGGAATGATTGGCTATGCCTTCGCCAATCTTGGGCGTTTCGGCGGAGGAGCCGTTGGGTTCATCACGTTCCTTTCTATGATTGTCGGCGCTGCGGGAGTTGCCGTGGTGGCAGTCCTGACACTGCGAGCATTTGGCGAATGGGACACCATTCGCCACGACGAAGCAGCGGCAAAGCGGCGTTCGTGACTCACGACAGCAACGAGTCCGTGGAATACCAAGAACTGCTTCAAACTGCATCCTTGGCTGCTCAAGCAGCGGTTGATCTGATCTTTACGAACCGTCCGAATTCTTTTCGTATTGAACAAAAGAGCTCTGCAACTGACCATGTCACGGAGATGGATCTTGCTTCTGAGGCCCTCATCCGAAAGATCATTGCGACGCACCGACCACATGACCGAGTCATTGGAGAAGAAACTCAAGTTGGTTCTGTGCCCGATCAGGTGGCAGCTTCCGATGTGGTCTGGTTTGTGGACCCCATCGATGGAACCACAAATTATGTCTATAACCATCCCGGCTATGCCGTGTCCATCGCTGCGCAGATAGACGGTCAGACGGTTGCAGGGATCGTTGCGGATCCCAGCCATGGGCGCACCTACTCGGCAACTCTTGGAGGCGGCGCTTTTTGCAATTCACACCCTCTGCTGCTTGCCCCTCAAGCTCCTCATGCAGGCCAAGCACTGATCGCAACTGCGCTTGTAGCCACAGGGTTTTCTTACTCGGCTGAGCGACGAGCCCGCCAAGGAAAGGTCATTGCAGAGCTCTTGGCGCAGATACGAGATATTCGCCGAATGGGGTCAGCTGCGAACGACTTGTGCTCCGTGGCAAGTGGCCGGGTAGATGCTTACTTTGAGGTAGGACTCTCTTCTTGGGACTTTGCAGCGGGAGCGCTGATCGCCACTGAAGCGGGCGCACAAGTCGGCAGCATCGACCCGAGCGCCGGAGCAACCGAAGGAATTCTTGCCGCAGGCCAGGAACTCTTTGAGCCGCTGCGAGAACTCCTCTTTGAACTCGGCGCTGCCCGAGTTTGAGTTCTTCAATCTCAGAGTGAGCATCACCACCCTCAGATGAGAGAGACTAAGGGAGTGGGTACCCGAATTCTTTACGTCGAGGACGATCATCGCATCCGTGGTTCAGTGAAGCTTGCGCTTGAAGATGAAGGCTGGCAAGTTGACGAATCCGAAACCGGCGAGGATGCCATCCTTTCGTTTGGGCGCTCCCCCACCGATGTCGTCCTCATCGACATCATGTTGCCTGGAATTGACGGTTTCGAGGTGTGCCGAACCATTCGGCGTCGGAGCGATGTCCCGATCATCATGGTGACTGCTCGGGCCGACACGCACGATGTCGTGGCTGGCCTTGAAGCCGGCGCAGATGACTACATGACCAAGCCGCTGCAGCCCAAGGAACTTTCGGCAAGAATCCGTGCGATGCTGCGCAGAGCCCGCCCCGCTCAGCCCGGCAACCCGCACCTTCAGTTTGGCGACTTGGAAATTGTGCCGCAAGAAGGCGTGGTGAGCCGCGACGGGGTGCAGATTCACCTCACCAAAACCGAGTTCCGCCTGCTGGTCGAGCTAGCAAATAGTCCCGGCAAGGTGTTCTCACGCGAAGACCTGCTTGAAAAGGTGTGGGGCCACGGCGTCTTCGGGGATGGACGCCTTGTAGATGTGCACGTGCGGCGACTACGAACCAAGGTTGAAGCAGATCCGGCCAACCCGCGTCACGTCATGACTGTTCGCGGCCTTGGCTACAAGCTGCAGCCTTAACGAAGAGCCAGAGTTCAAAAACCAGAGATGACGACCCCGCAAGACACACCCTCTCAGAGCACCGATCACGAGCGCCGCAGTGTGGTTCGGCTACAGCAAGCTATTCAGATCGGTCTGCGCGGGAGAATCGTCCTTGCGGTGGCCGCTGTTGCAATGCTGCTCTCTGTAGTTCTTGCCGTGACCACCGTGGCGGTTGCAAAGAATACGCTCCTCACGACCCGGGAAGACTCGCTCACCACTCAGGCTCTAGCTAATGCAGAGACAGTCTCTGGCGCTCTCGGAACCGCAGAGACTTCAGACCTGCAAACACTGTTGGGCTCACTGCCCGAGGCAGGGTCCCCACTGCTTCTCACTGGTGATGCCGCTCCGAGCAGCGGGAAAGACCCGAGCACGGTGTCAGTTGACGCGCGGTATGGCATTGATGCTTTACCCACCGACTTCCTCTCCGCCGTTGTGAACAATCGCGACAACGCGGTCATGCGGTTTCGCTACGACGGAGAATCGCTTCTTGTGGTCGGCGTAGCCCTACCGGGCTCTGACGTGAGCTACTTTCAGATCAATCAGCTTGGCGATATCGACACAGCAATTCGAAGCCTCGGCCTGCGGCTCGCAATTGCTGCGCTGCTCACCACACTCGTTGCTGTAGGTCTTGGCTACTGGGCAAGCAAGTATGCGCTCCGACCGCTCAATCGAATCAGAGATGCCGCCGAATCAGTTGCCCTAGGACAACTTGATACCCGCATTGAGTACGCCGACTACGCAGCCGATCCAGACTTAGCACCACTCGTTGCCAACTTCAACGACATGGTAAGTGCTCTTCAGGAGCGAATTAATCGCGACGCACGCTTTGCTAGCGATGTCAGCCACGAACTTCGCTCCCCGTTAACCACGCTCAACGCATCCATTGAAGTTCTGCAAAATACCCGAGAGGTGCTGCCCGAGAGATCTCAACAAGCCCTCGACCTGCTGTCTTTAGACATGGGCCGTTTCACGCAGCTTGTTGAGGACCTCTTGGAGATCTCTCGGTTTGATGCTGGAGCAGTGCGACTCGAACTTGATGCCGTAGCGCTCGTTCCGACCGTCGAGGCTGCTGTTCGAATCGTGGCTCACTCCTCACTACCAGTCGAGGCCGACCCGGAACTGACCGACGTCGTGATTGCCTGCGATAAGCGTCGACTCATGCGCATTCTGGCCAATTTCATTGACAATGCACGCAAATATGCTGACGGTGCAACGAGCGTGACGGTGGAACTCCATGAACCCGATCACCTAGGAATCATTCTGTCGGCACCCACCGTGCGTATCTCGGTAGAGGACAGCGGCCCAGGCGTGCCCGAGTCCGAGCGGGAGAAGATATTCGACCGATTCAACCGCGGCGATCAGGGTGGCAGTCGGGGAATCGACATGGGTGTGGGTCTCGGGCTGGCGCTAGCCGCGGAACACGCCCGACTTCAGGGAGGCAACGTCTGGGTTGAGGATCGCCATGATGGCGCTCAAGGCTCGCGTTTCGTTTTGGAACTTCCGATGATCGAGGCCCTTGAGGCCGACGACCCGGAGGATCTTGCTGCCGTCACCCCCGCCGAGGCTGAGACCTTTGCACTCACGGGTCAGATGCCGGCGATTCGTCTTGATGAGACCTCGGACCCAACCTCATGAAACACTCCGGCCTAGTGCGCAGTGCCATCGGACTGACGCTTTGTGTGCTCAGTTCCTGTGGGGTTGGAGTGGATTCGAATCCGAGAGTGCTGCAACCGAGTAGTTCGACCTCGACAACTCCTGCAGGACCTACAGCCGGAAGAGTCACTTCAGTGTTGTATTTCGTCAACGACGGATCACTGGTTCCTCAGATTTCAGAACTCTCTGACCGTAGCCTGCAAACGGTGCTCGAAGCTGAGTTGCTTCCACCAAAGGCTGGGTCCGAGATGGATGGAACCCTCACTTCGATTCCTGCCGGAACCCGGTTGATCGACCTGCGAGAAGTGGGTGACACCTTAACGATGAACCTCTCGAGCGAGTTCGACAACGTGGTAGGTCTCTCGCGTCAACAGGCGATCGGGCAACTCGTCCTCACAGCTACAGAGCGTTCCAACGTAAACACCCTGAGATTTGAGATCAACGGCGATCCAATCCAGATCAGCACACCTGCTCGCGGAGACTCAGGAACAGTCACCGCTTGCGACTTCACTCCCCTACTTGCCACAGAGGACGACGCCATCAATGCCGGCCTTGACACTGAGACGAACCGAATTTTAGTTGCCCGACGGGTCAGTTTACAGACGAGTTGCTAAGGCCTAGGCCTACCGTTACCCCGCAAAGAACGGCGCAACGACCTGCTCATAAAAGTCTAGATCTACTCTCTTTGGGTGACTCACGGCTGCGTTTAGATCAACTCGGCAGATGGTGTCGGCCTGCAGAGCCACCATCTTGCCCCAGTCGCCCTCAGCCGCAGCATCTGCGGCCGCTACTCCAAAGCGGGTTGCCAAAATTCGGTCGAATGCTGTTGGGGTTCCACCTCGCTGGATATAGCCCAAGGTGGTCACGCGTGTCTCCAGCCCCGTGCGGCCCTCGATCTCTGATGCGAGGACCTGGCCGATGCCACCGAGGCGTTCATGACCAAAGCGGTCAACCTCATACTCTGCGGTCTTCATTGACCCAGCCGCAGGCTGCGCCCCTTCTGCAACGACCAAAATCGACGCGAACCTATTTCCACTGTGTCTGAGAGTCAGCGCCGCGCAGATCTCTTCGATCTGAAACGGAACCTCGGGAATCAGGGTCAACGTGGCCCCGCCCGCAAGCCCAGCTCGAACTGCGATATGGCCTGTATGGCGACCCATCACCTCTACCACCATCACACGATCATGCGCCTCGGCTGTTGTGTGAAGGCGGTCAATTGCAGAGGTAGCCACATGGACAGCGGTATCAAAACCAAAGGTCAATTCGGTTGCAGAAATATCGTTATCAATTGTCTTTGGGACACCAATGCAGGCCACACCGTCGGCCATCAGGTCACGTGCAGCGCCGAGGGAGCCGTCGCCGCCTATCACCACAAAGCCATCAAGCTGATGGCGCTTCTGTGCCTCTGCGACGCGCTCAACACCGTCGGGGAACTGATACGGCTGGATCCTTGATGTGCCCAAGATGGTCCCGCCACGAGGCAAAATCCCCCTGCATCGTTCGATGTCAAGCACCTCGAAATCGTCTTCAAGAACCCCCCGCCACGCATCTCGGAACCCAAGAACAGTTCCGCCGTGGACTTTTTCGGTTTTGCGGACAAGCGCCCGAATAACCGCGTTCAGGCCCGGGCAATCTCCACCAGAAGTCAGCACGCCAATTCGCATCAACGCAGGATAGGCCGCAAAAAAGAGATGAGTCAGGTAACTCCTGTCTCGCTAGTGTGACAAGTCATGTCTCAACCTTCTGCCGACAATGCAGTCATCATCACAATCGATGCAGGAACCACTGGCGTACGCGCCTTTGCCGTCGACCTAGACGGCCACCCCGTCGGACGTCGTTACCAAGAGTTCACGCAGTACTTTCCCCAGCCAGGCTGGGTGGAACACGACGCAGCCGAAATATGGAGTGTCACGCAGAAGGTCCTTCATGAGCTCGTAACGGAACTTGGCAGAACAGTCGCAGCGGTCGGAATCACCGATCAACGAGAAACTATCGTCGCATGGAACCGTCGCACGGGAAGCCCTCTGCATGCTGCCATTGTTTGGCAGGACCGCAGAACGGCAAAGCGCTGCGAAGAACTTGTTTCCCAAGGGGAACTGCCAGCAATTCGTGCAACGACCGGACTCGTGCTTGACCCATACTTCTCGGCTTCGAAGATTGAGTGGTTGCTCACCCAGGGTCAGGTCTCTGCTGATCAGGACCTGATGCTCGGAACTATTGACTCTTGGCTCTTGTGGAACCTGACTGGCGGTGCAGCCCATCTCACCGACCCCTCGAATGCAAGTCGAACCATGTTGTTCGATATTCGCTCTGGGGGCTGGTCAGAAGACCTCTGTGAGCTGTTTGGCGTTCCCATCACGGCTCTGCCGCAGGTGCGACCCTCGGCAGGACTGTTTGGCACCACAGTCGCTAGCTCTGGGCTTCCTGCGGGAATTCCAATTACGGGAATTGTCGGCGATCAGCAAGCCGCACTTTTTGGGCAAGCCTGCGTGCACCCAGGAATGGCCAAGAACACCTACGGCACAGGCTCTTTCGTGCTCATGAATGTTGGATCGACCTGCCCCGAACCCAGCGAAGGGCTGCTCACTACCGTGGCTTGGACCCTGCCCGAACGAATGCTCAGCAACGGAACAAGCAGCAACGGAACAAGCAGCAACGGAACAAGCAGCAGTGGGCTCACCACCCAGTACGCATTAGAGGGATCGATCTTTGCAACGGGTGCTGCCGTGCAATGGCTTCGAGACGGACTGGGCATCATCGAAGAGGCCGCAGAGATTGGACCGCTCGCAGCATCGGTGCCTGACAGCGGCGGAGTGGTCTTAGTGCCCGCCTTCGCAGGCCTCGGCTCTCCCTACTGGGACCCCTATGCTCGCGGCACCGTTGTTGGCATCACTCGGGGGTCGGGGCGTGCTCAGTTTGCCCGTGCCGTTGTTGAGTCCATGGCGTATCAAACCCGAGACGTGGTTGACGCCATGACGGCAGCTAGTGGAACCCAACTTGAAGAACTTCGAGTAGACGGTGGGGCCTCGGTCATGCCGCTGCTATTGCAACTTCAAGCCGACCAACTCGGGGTGACCGTGCTGCGCTCATCGGTAGCCGAGACAACAGCGCTCGGCGCCTCGTACATGGCTGGCCTAGGCGCAGAGATCTGGTCTGACTTGTCAGAAGTGTCTCAGCACTGGCAAGCAGATGCGCAAGTAGAGCCAAGCGAAGATTCCTCGGAAGCCAACGCCGCATACGCTCAGTGGCTACGCGCTGTGGAACGGAGCCGGAGTTGGGTCAGTTCGTAGAGAACGGCCCACAAACTGAGCCACATTTTTCTACAGCAACGCGCATAATGCCTCGAGCACTGCACGCTCCCTTGCTCGAATCGGCAAGCGTCCACGGCTGACTAGCAACTTGAGGTTGGGATCCGGTAGTGCTGTCACCGCTAACTCATCGTGATCGCTCGTGGTGCCGCTTGTTGTGACACCGGCGATGAAGGCGCAGAGCCATTTTTCGCTCGGCACTCCCTCTCCAGAAGGTGCAATCATTCCATCGACTTCTAGATCGACCACTACTGCCCAGTCCGCTCCGATCAAACTCCGTGCACCATGAACGAGTGTGGCCAATGCGGCGCTCGAAGAATCACACCTCTGAATGGCCCCAGCCACCTGCAAAGCTTCAATCGCAGGGTCTGAGGGGGGACCATCAAGCTCGCGAATGTCTTCAACATCTACGCCCTCGACCTGGGCGATTTCTGCAAGCAGTAGATCGACTGATTCGCCGTCGGGTAACTCGATGACCAAATCATCCACCGCACGTCCAGCACCACGCTCAATGATGTCGATCCCAATAACATCTGCGCGCACCGCTCCGATACGCGTTGCTACAGCCCCTAATGCTCCCGGGCGATCAGGGATCCAAACTCGAAGCACATAGGTAGCCATAGCGGAAAATCTAGGCCAAGTAGATGGCCACACTGTTTCGTAGCGGTGAACCAAGACCCCTCAACCGCCGACTACTCGTAGATGCTGGGATCATTGCTAGGTTAAGACAAATGTCACGAAAGCTCACTCCTCGTGGAAAACAACGACGGGCACAGCTGATTGCCTTTGCTACTCATGAGTTCGCCGAGAAGGGCTATCACCTGACTTCAGTGGCAGACATCGTCGATGGCCTAGGCGTTGGAAAGGGAGTCTTCTACTGGTACTTCTCGTCTAAAGAGGAACTCTTCGTCGAGATCATGCGCACCTCGCAGCGGGGAATGCGCCGACGTCAACAAGAAGCGATAGCCGGAGTCGATGATCCTGTCAGGCGAATAGAGCTTGGCATCCGAGCTGCTGTGCTTTGGCTTGCAGAACACAATGACCTACGAAGGCTCTTTGAGTTCGCTCGTACTGAGGGAACCTTCAAAGAGTCGATGAGAAGCGGACAAGCAGTGCTTGTCGGCGATGCTCAGGTCCACCTTGAAGAGGCAATCGCCCAAGGCAGGATTCCGGATCGTGACCCCGAAGCGCTCGCCTTTGCCATCATCGGCGTTTCCAACCAGTTGACCAATGTCTACATTGACGGCCGAGGCGAAGATCCAGAAGTGGTGGCCGACTTAGTGGTCTCGTTCTGCAGAGATGGAATCGGCGTTACGGCTCAGGGTTAAGCGAGCTTCGGCAGCGCTCGCTTGAGGTTGCGCACGGCCTGATTGATGCGTTGTTCATTCTCAATCAGCGCGAAGCGAACATTGCCCTCACCCCCGGGGCCAAACCCCACGCCAGGCGAGAGCGCTACTCCTGCTTCGCGCACCAAGAAGGAACAAAATTCCACCGAACCCATCTCTGCATAAGGCTCAGGAATTGGCGCCCACGCAAACATGGTGCCCATCGGCGGCTCCATCTGCCAGCCAATTCGAGCTAGGCCAGAGCACAGCGCATCACGACGCACTTGGTAGATCTCATTCACCTCTACTGGAAAGTCCTGCATCTCGTTGAGCGTGACAGTGGCCGCAATCTGAATGGGCTGAAAGGTCCCGTAATCCAGATAGGACTTGAGCTTCGCAAGGGCTGCGATTACCTGCGGGTTGCCCAACATGAAAGCCATTCGCCAACCGGCCATCGAGAACGATTTGGTCATCGAATACAGCTCGACTGCGACTTCCTTGGCACCCTCGGCCTGAAGAATGGACGGCGGTCGATACCCGTCAAATCCCAAGTCGGCATAGGCGTTGTCGTGTACCAAAATGACATCTCGTTCACGCGCAAAATCAACGACTCGCTGCATGAAGGCAAGGTCAACACAAGTTGTCGTTGGGTTATGCGGAAAGGACAACACAATGACTCGTGGCCGGGGGTAGGAGTACTCCCAAGCCTCGACCATGTTCTCAAAGAACTCATCCCCGGTTCCGAGTGGGATCTCTCGGACATTGGCTCCGGCAAAGAGCGGGCCAAAGATATGAATCGGGTAACTAGGCGAGGGAACCAGAGCGGCGTCTCCGTGTTCGAGCAGCACCCACATCAGGTGACTGAAGCCTTCCTTTGCGCCGATCGTTGTGATGACCTCCGTATCAGGGTCGATATCGACGTCGAAACGATGCTTGTAGTAGCTCGCCGCCGCTTCACGCAGCTTCGGGATCCCGCGTGAAGCCGAGTAACGGTGGTTTCGCTCGTTTTGAGCGGCCTCGCAGAGTTTCTCTACCGCAATTGGCGGCGAGGGAAGGTCTGGGTTTCCAAATCCAAGGTCAATGATGTCTGCGCCATCGCGTCGCGCTGCAACCTTCAGCGAATCAATAATCGTGAAAACATACGGGGGAAGCGAAGTAATTCGACGGAACTCCATACCCGTACGCTACTCCTCCATTCAGAGCCGCTTAGGAACCTGAACCAGCAAGCAGTTCGGAAGCTAGCAACGCTGCTCCGAGCGCCCCAGCCTCTGGGCCAAGAGGAGCCGAGAGAATCTTCACGGTTCGATCTCGTGATGCCGCTGGAAAGCGATCCACAAGGTCTTGTTGAACAAGCGCTGTGAGTTCATCGCCCACAGCAGCGAGCCCTCCACCAATGACAATCACTTCGGGGTCGAGTAAAAGAATTAAATTTGCTAGACCGAGCGCTACATAGCCGGCAAACTCGGCAAATATTCTCGATGCTCCGGTATCGCCCTCTTGCATCAGCTCAGTAATAATCTCGCCGTCGATACCCTCGACCGAACCAGCGCGAGCTAACACCACATCTGCCAAACCAGCGGCCGCGGCGGTCCGGCCGAGCCAGCCCAAACCAGAACCCGAGGCGTAGCGCTCCCAACAACCCCTCTGCCCACATGGACACTCGGGCCCAGCTGGGTTTATCACCATGTGACCCGGCTCCCCCGCAAAGCCATTGGCCCCTCTGTAGAGGTCTCCGTCGAGCACGATTCCGCCTCCGATGCCCGTTCCTAGCGTGATGGCGAGGATCGAGCCAGTGCGGGTGCCAAACAGTGACTGAGCTGCAACTGCTACACAATTGGCGTCATTGTCGATTGCTACGGGAACACCAAAACGAGCACTCAGTGCCGCCCCGACATCAAGCCCAATAAGCCCCGCGGCGTTTGGTGCCGAGCGGGCAATACCATCACGGCCGATGAACCCCGCTAGCCCTACCCCAATTGCATCAACTTGCTGATCGGATCGGTCTATCAGTGCAGCAGCTGCGATCTCGATCTGAGAGAGCACAGCTTGTTCATGAGAGGAAGAGCCTACGAGTTCACGGTCCTGAACCTCGGGTTGCATGGCAGAGGATTCTGAAACAGGCAGAACTACGCGAGCCGCCAAGGTTTTTGTACCCCCAACGTCAACCCCAATGACATTTCGTATTTGCTCGTCAGAAACCATTGCGTTGAAGTGGATCACAGTATGGCTATCTGGGCCAGTACAAACCGAGTTTCGCTACTCGTTGAGCTGTCAGAACTGAATGGCCAAGGCAGGGAACCTGCCCGACTGTGCCTGCTCAAAGAGCCATTCGTGGTCACTCAAGATGACTAATTGCACAACCGCCGACATCTCTTGCATCCTCTGAATGACCTGATGTTGCGCAAGAGGATCGCTCGGCAGAGCATCAATAAGCAACGGCACTGAGCCCAAAAACGAGACCGCCCGCTGTTGTGCAACGCGTTCGATCAGAGTCCATTCACAATCATCTGCAAGTGAACGTTCGGCATCCACTGGACTGCCTGCTCGATACCTCGGAGGCAGCTGCGGTTGCGCACGCACTTCCTGGGCCTGCAGGTTTTTAAGTTGTGCTGCATGTAGCTGGGCTTCATGCAGTTGTGCTGCATGAAGCTGTGCTTCTTGTAGCTGTGCCTCGTGGAGTTGCGCTTGGGCCTCGGCGAGCGCACCGAGCAATTCACGCTCCTGGCCCCTTACCTGCAGTTCTTTATCTCTCAGGTCAGCCAAGTTTGTCATTGACTGATCATGCAGAGCAGCCCGAGACTGAGCATCCACCATGCGATCCATCACGGCATCCAACTCGGCTTCAACCTGCGCCCATTGACTCACATCGTTTGGCTGAGGTTCCTCTGCCTCAGTGACTACAATTTGAGCCCTGAGATCCTGCATCTGAGATCGCGTGCTCGCAACCCAATCCGCTGGATCTTGAAACACCGCTAGCCAAAGATCAACCACACGAAGCAAGTCTTCACCGGTACCGGTCCAAGCTTGAGAATCGAGCCACGTTTCGTTCAGAACAGGCCCGGCAGCCCTCTCGACCGCTACTCGAAGCCTCTCCGCCACCAGATGCACTTCGGCTGTATCAATGACTGCGGCAGCTACCTTTCGCTCCCGTAAGAGAGTGACTACCGCTCGCACATTCTCTGCGCGTTGAGCATCTGTTGCAGTGGCAGACATCGGCTCAGCTGGAACCTCAGAACTGGGATCGATGGAGTCAGTTGCCAAGAGCTCAGAAGCGCTCTGCAGCATGACTGAGAGTTCCATCTCTGCGAGCTCAAGGTCTTGCGGATCAGGAGACTCCAGGATCAACTGTTGCAACTCTTGTTGGAATTGCTGCACCCGTCGCATGGCGCTCTCTCGACGCGCTGAGCGTTCAAGGTCTGTCTTCACCAGCGGGATTCCGCGCACGTAGTCGCTATAGGACTCGTACCCCAAGCGCTTGAGCACCTGTGACTCTTCTGCTCGAAGCTCCTGCAGGGTCACAGGTGGCTGCAGGTCGAATGTAGACATCGTTGTTGGATACGAAAAGATCTCTGTTCGAAGCTGTTCGAGTCGCTCTAGGTCATCTGCGTTGGGCAGCGGAGACAAACTCGCAGAGGTGCTCGCAACGAGATCCACCTGAGCTGCATCCAAGTTCTGCTCAGCCTCAACTCGCCGAGAGGTAGCTGCTACCGCACGGTCAGTAATCTCACGCAGATTTCGCAAGGAGTTGTAGATTCGAACGGCAAGCTCCTGAGCAACCGGGTCAGGAACCAAGCTGGCTGTCAGTAGCCCTTTGAGTTCATCTCGAGCAGCGCAAACTTCATGCAGATCGAGCGAGGCGACCATGTCGAGTTTTTCGCTCAACACACTGACCTCGGCGTGCAGTTCCTCACGACGAGCATCTAGACGTTGGCGCTCCCATTCGAATTCGGCTCTCAACACCGCGCGGCGTGCCTCAAGTTCGTCGATCTGAATTCGACACAGACCAAGCTCAGAGGCTGCTTCGGCATCAAGCCCGCTCCGTACTTGTTCCATGCTGTCCGCTAGAGCGCTGAGAGCCGCAATCACCTGCTGCAACTCCTCGCGATGCGCATCCACTCGCTGCTGAATCCCAGCTACGACTGATGAGCGGTCACTGCCAGCAAATACAGGCTGCGGTGTCGGTTCAGACTGCGGTGTCGGTTCAGACTGCGGTGTCGGTTCAGACTGCGGTGCAGGTTCAGACTGCGGTGTTGGCGACCACTGGAGAACTGCATTTACAAAAGGGTCAAGCTGAAGGCCCTGAAGCGTGAGTTGGTCAAGCGCTAACTGCACCCCACCCACCTCGATCATCCCCGAGCAGTCCAACGACTCAGGGGAAGAAAAGGCCTGAAACAGCTCGATCAGTTTGCGGCGCATCTCGGGCGTCGCGCCGCGCAAAACCGTCAGCTGAGGGTGCAACTGAATAGATGCCCCTTGTGGAGCTAGGTGGTCAATGCGTAGCAGTTTCATCAGGTTCTTGTGTATCTGTCGGCCGAAACCGGCAGTGACTAAATATTGCGGGTCAAGTAATTCTCAACTACTGGCTCAAGCGCTACTGGCTCAATCAACTACTGGCTCAATCAACTGTGATGCGGCGAACTCGTGAAGAAGGCGGAGTTCTCTGCTGAGCCGAGTACGGCTCTTCCGTCGTTTCTGGCTCTGCCGTTAGATCTGGCTCGGACTCTTCATCAGGCTCGGCGGTTGGCTCTGTGCCTGCCGTTGGCTCTGTGCCGGCCGCTGGCTCTGAATCTGAATCTGAATCTGAATCTGGATCTGGCTCTGAATCTTCATCTGGCTCTGGCCAGGCGCTGCGCTCCCACGGCTGCTCTGGCTTCCTGAAGCTACCCTTCACCATCTCGGTCAC
>WLJI01000032.1 GCA_009701845.1 Actinomycetota bacterium | reverse complement strand
TGCGATAGGTAATGACTCTAGAAGCCGTCGGGTAACTCACTCGGGCGGCTTTTGTGTTTGGCCGACTAGCAGCCGAGTTTCACCGTCGCTGGATTCCCTGTCGTTGGATTCCCTGTCGTTGGATTCCCTGTCGCTGGATTCACTGTCGCTGGATTCACTGTCGCTGGATTCACTGTCACAGGGCTCCCGCAGACTCTGTACTTCAGCTTTCTTGCGCTTTAGCCGACCAACCGCCAACCGAAGACCGACCGAAAATGTCACAAATCAGCCCCCTCGCACTCAGTAAGTGTGAGCCCCAGCCACTCAGGAGAACCAGATGACCACCACCGACTTCACCTCAGATCAATCAGACCTGCTACTCGGCCTTGCTCTGGCAGACAGTTGGATAGCAGCAGCCAGTTGTAGAGACCTAGATACCTCGTTCTTCTTCTCTGACGACCTAGATGACATCGGCAGCGCCAAACGACTGTGTTTGAGTTGCCCTGCTCGGCCAAAGTGCCTTGACGCTGCTGTGGAGCGAAAAGAGCAGTTCGGAGTCTGGGGCGGGCACCTTTTTGTGGCTGGCAAGATTGTGCTCAGTAAGCGGCGCAAAGGTAGGCCACCTCGCAAGGCCCGCCCTGGCGACACAATGCCGGAAGTAGAACTGCCTGAGATCCACCGCAGACTGCTCTCTGTCTAACTGCTCTCTGTCTAACTGCTCTCTGTCTCGCCGAGCCCTGTCTCACCGAGCCCTGACCTGTCGGATCTTCACCAGAATCGGTACGGTGGGGGGGGCCGCTTCAATCGGCTCCCCCACTCGTGCGTTGCAGCACGGCGCATATTCGGAGAATCTGACCCAATGGCCCAGGCCCAACAACTCGAGGAACAACAGGAGTCCAGCGCCCCTCAGCGTCGACGACTGCGCCTAGGGCCGCTTGGGCTTCTAGCAATCACTGCTGTGGCACTTGCTGCTGCCTTCGCAGCGGCCTGGCTGTTCTTGAATGCAACCGGCGCACGAGACCGAAGCGAGGCTGTAGACCTTCAAGAAGTGTTGAACGGAGTTGGAGTTGCCCCGCTCGTTGCAGATCCGCAGGTTCGGGCCGCTATTGACTCGCCTGCACCTGACGTTCGATTGGATTTCTTGGGCGGAGGCACAGAACAACTCGCCCAGATCGCAGGCAAAGGCACACCAGTTTTGCTCAACTTTTGGTCATCTACTTGCGCACCATGCCTGAACGAACTCCCCGCAATCGAGAAAGTCTCGAAACAACTTGGCGACAAGATCGTCGTGCTTGGAATCGATAGTCAAGACACTGTTGAGTCTGGCCAAAAGATGGTGGACCAAACGAGAATCACTTTTCGAAACGCCCGAGACCCCAAAGGCCAGATTTCTACGGTGTTTGGAGCAATGGCGCTTCCACGAACAGTCCTGATTGACGCGCAAGGCAAGGTGGCAGACACTTATACGGGCGAGCTCAACGAGCAAACTCTGCTTGAGTTCCTGAAGAAGAACGGGATTGCGCCCCAATAATGAGATCGGGACGGTAATGGGAGCAGTACTTGCATTGGCGTTCTCGGCTGGCATGGTCGCCACCATCAACCCCTGCGGGTTTGCGATGTTGCCGGCCTACCTTGCCTATTTCTTGGGCCTTGAAGCTCCGCGATCAGTGGCAAACTCGGCCCCCGCTGAAGGTCCTGACGGTGCAGCTACCGTGGCCGCGCCAGTCGGCATCGACCCGGTTCGAAGCCCCGTGCTTCGCGCACTTGCCGTCAGCGGGTGTGTCACCTTGGGCTTTCTTTTGGTCTTTGGGATCATGGGGTTTGCATGGTCTTCTGTCTCGGGGCTGATCGGAAGGCGACTCCCCTACATCACGATCGTGGTCGGAATTGCACTCATCTCGGTTGGTATCGCAATGCTTCGGGGGTTTGAGCCCGTGATCAAACTGCCCGGAATCAAGATGTCCTCTGAAGGCCGAGAGATGACCTCAATGTTCATCTACGGCATCTCGTACGCAGTCGCATCTCTGAGCTGCACCATCCCGATCTTTATCGGCATTGTCTCAACCACTTTGGACCGAAACAGTTTTGCCGCAGGGCTCTCTACCTTTCTTGCCTACGGATTGGGAATGGGCACCACACTTGCGATTTTGACTTTGTCTGTGGCGCTCACTCAGCAAGGAATCCTGCGGGCGTTCCGGCGCCTACTGCCCTATGTCAATACCATCTCTGGGGGATTCTTGATTCTTGCGGGGCTCTTTGTGAGCTACTACGCGGCAGTAGAAATTAGCGAGTTGAGCTCCGGCGGTTCATCGGCGATCGTTCAAACTGCCCGACAAGCCCAAAGCTCGATGCAGCGTTTTGTTGAGCGAGTAGGCGGGCTGCAGCTCGCCCTAGCTGCGGCAATCATTTTGGGTGCAGTGATTGCAATCTCTGTCATGCTGCGCCCCCGGGACTCAGAGCAGGTCAAGGGCTCAGAGCAGGTCAAGGACTCAGAGCAGGTCAAGGACTCTGAGCAGGTCGAGGATTCTGAAGCTCCGGTTCACGCGGGCGAGGATGGCGCGTAGGCGCTCGCGGAATCTAACCTTCAGACCCATGCGGCACCTTGAAGCGCTCCACTCGGCTTTCCCTGAAGCTGTCAGCTCAGAGCAGTACTTAGCTCGAGTTGCCAGACTGGTGTCACCGCTGGGCTTTGCTCGCGAACACAGCTTTGCCGCTGTCTCTGTCTGCCGAGATGAGCTCACTCAGTCCTTTCCTGATTTAGTTGCCAGGCGCTGGGATCAGCCCTTTAGTTTGGGTGGGCTTGGGGCCTTGCCTTCACTTGGCCGAACAGGCTGGCGCGCAGCGCTATCGCATGTGCCGCTTGATGATGACCGAGGACACTTGATTGTGTTTGGCCTGCCACATATTGGAATTGACCCCGAGGGAAACATTGGGCAGAGCCTGCGGCGCCATCAACTTGAACCCACCCCGACCTGTGGAGCAATGGCTGCGCTGCTGACTTCACTTCGCAACGGATTCGAGCCCCTTACTCCGGGCCTTGATGACAACGAGGCAGAGCGACTCCAACGCATCGTTGATTCACAATCTGATCAGTTGCCAGACAACTTGTTAGAGCTCACCAAATTGGCAGCCTCTGCCGTGAACGCCGAGATGTGGGTCGAGCTTGATGCGCTTGCGGCCTACAAAGAGATGGATATTGCAGTCTTTTGCGGCATCCAGATTCACCTTCCAGATGAGGTGGATTTCATCTATCCAGTAGCTAGCGCCTTTATGGGAAGCGACGGGATCACAAAAGAATTGGTGATCTGAGCCTGCCCTACATCAACTCAGATCACTGCTTAGGGGGCTAGGCGCTCGCGGCGCCAGTGGGTACCGTGCCGCCAGTAGTGCAATCTGTCATGCAACCGGCTTGGGCGGCCTTGCCAGAACTCAAACTCGGTTGAACGAACTTCGTAACCACCCCAGTTCGGCGGACGAGGAACTTCGAGATCAGTAAAACGTTCGGTGGCCTCTGCTACTCGTTGCTCTAAGACAGAGCGATCGGAAATGACCGTGCTCTGCGGACTTGCCCAAGCACCGATCTGGCTTTCTCGTGGACGTGAGGCAAAATAGTCATCGCTCACCTGAGCCGAGACCTGCGTCGCGCTGCCAAGGACTCGCACCTGACGGTTCATTCCGAGCCAAGAAAACAGCAAACACACGTTGGGGTTACTCGCTAGATCGCTGCCCTTTTGGCTGTCGTGATTGGTATAAAAAACGAAGTGCCCCGCATCATCAAGCCCCCTCAGCAAGACATTGCGTGCCGCTGGGTGACCAGTGGAGTCAGTGGTCACCAGCGCCATCGCGTTGGGTTCGGGCACACCCTCGGACTCTGCCTGTTCTAACCACATTCGGAGCAAACGCACCGGGTCAAGGTCTGTAGTGGCTTCATTCAACTCGCCCAAGTTGTACTCAGTGCGTTGGTCAAGGTTCATATCAGTAGTCAAGCACTTCAGATCAGTCGAACCTCTGCAGAATTTCTTGCGGTCCGATCTAATGTGGGCCTGTGAGTTGCCCGCAGGTTCACCGTCGCAGTCTCGCAGTGCTCTTTTTTGGCGCCATCTGTTGTGGCGCAATGAGTTTGTTCGTACTTGCAGTTAACGCCGAGGTTGCGTCCGCCGAGCCAGTTCGTCCGAGCAACTTTGAGTCCGTTGTTCGCCAGATCGAACCAGCTACACCCGAAATACAGGTCACAGTCCTTGGCGGCGACTCCTACCTGCAGGTTTCTGCCGAACCGGGGACCACTGTTCAGATTCCGGGCTACGACGGCGAACCCTATTTACGAATTGCTGCAGATGGAACAGTCGAACAGAACCGCCGCTCGCCGGCGGTGATCCTGAACTCCGGTCGAGGCTCCGCGATGGGTATAGCCGGCATGGGTGGTTCCGGCGGGACGACGACCTTTCCCGAACGTACCAGCAGCAATGCCCCACCCGAATGGCAACAAGTGGGCTCGGGCGGCAAGGTTGCGTGGCATGACCATCGCATTCATTGGATGGTCAGTGATCCCCCAGTGACCGATGAGAGCGAGGTGGCTCAGGACTGGTTTCTTCCGCTCGTGGTCAACGACCAAAAAGTAACCGTGACAGGTCAACTGCTCTTCAAAGCCAACTCCCTACCCTGGGCGGGACTCTTAGCGGCACTTACTGCTGTAGTTGCAGCGTTGCTTGCTCGAGGCGGCAAGGCCAGATTACTGATGCTGCTCGGCGCTGCAGCCTGCGCCGTTTCACTGTCGATTGGCGGACTGTTCGGGAATCCCCCCGTGGCGCAGAGTTCGCAGTCGTTATTCGAAACCTGGTTACCGGTCGCGTTGTCAGCCACTGCGGCAGTAGCCGCCCTCGTTGCTCTGCTCGCTGGTTCATTGTCTGCGCGGCTCAGGATGTTCATCCTGCCGCTGTTGTCAGTAGCAACCCTTGCAGGCTGGGTTGCTCCGCGAGTTGGTTTGATCTGGATGCCAGTGGTTTCTAGTGTTTTTCTTGGTTGGATAGAACGAGCAGGCACAGCTGTGGTCATCGGCATCATTTCTGGAGTGACGATTGCGATTCTCGTTCGCCCAATACCAAGGTCCTACCCCGGCTTGTCTACAGACAACTCCGACGGATCCCAATCGGCAATACCGCCAAGGTCATATACCTGAGTGAACCCAGCCCCTATGAGCATCCCCGCTGCGTTCTCGCTACACGCAGCAGTTGAGCAATAGACCACAGTGGGAAGATCCTTATCGAGCTCCGCAGTTCGGAACTCCCAAGCCGCTTGATCAGTGGAGTCAATGCTTTGCGCCCCAACAAGGTGGCCACTCATATATTCGCCTCGTGGTCGGACGTCAACGACTAACACCTTGGCTGGTGAATCGATCAGCGCTTTTCCCTGAGCGGAATCGAGACGGGTGACCTGCTCTGCCGAGGCCGGGGGGATCACAACCTCTTCTTTCGAGGAACAACCCAGGAATACAAGACTCCCAAAAAGAACTCCTACCGCAGCAGTTCGGTTCCAAACGGTGCGATGTTGCCAAGTCCTCTGCTCGCCCATGTGCACAGATTAGGCGCAACCACATTGCAGTCCGAGTCGGTGGCCTCAAGACTGTGCCACGTGACTCCCAAAGGCTTGCCCGTGCTCGAGGTGATGGACGACCTCTGCGCCGCGCTCAGCGACCCCGGCGCAGCAGTGCTCATCGCACCTCCTGGCACGGGAAAAACCACAGGAGTTGCGCCGGTATTGCTGAGCCAACCATGGGCGCAAGAAGGCCGCATCATTTTGGTTGAACCACGCCGAATAGCCGCACGCGCTGCGGCGACTCGGATGGCAGAGGTACATCAGCAGCGAGTCGGAGAGGAGTTTGGTTACGCCGTTCGCGGCGACCGACAGGTGTCTGCCCGGACTCGAGTTGAAGTGCTCACCGAAGGGCTCTTCTTGCGACGGATTCAGTCGGATCCCGAGCTGATCGGCGTGAGTGCCGTGCTGCTTGACGAGTTCCATGAGCGCTCACTCGACAGCGACCTCCTGCTTGCATTGCTGCTCGATCTTCGCTCATCGCTTCGGCCTGATCTACGCCTCCTTGTGATGTCGGCCACCCTTGAAGCCAGCCCCGTTGCAGCACTGTTGGGCACCGGCGCACTAGGCGATTCCGAAACTGGCGCTGCGCAGACTGCTGCTCCCGTGATCGAAGCAGTCACAAAGATGTACCCCGTAGAGACTCGCTATCGTCCAGGTTCTGCCCATGACCCACTTGAGCAGCGGGTAGCAGAAGTTGTTCAAGAGGCACTCCGAAATGACCCCGGAGACATTCTTGTTTTTCTGCCAGGCCGCCCAGAGATTCATCGAGTCGCTCGAGCACTCTCCCATCTAGATACAAGCTCTGTCGCTCTTCGAGAACTGCACGGTTCGCTGTCACCGGCTGAACAACAAGAGGTCATCCAAGGCCATAGCGACACGTTACGAAGAGTGGTGCTCTCTACGAGTCTCGCCGAAACCTCGGTCACGGTTCCCGGAGTGCGAGTAGTGATCGACGCTGGCCGTCGTCGAGTGGTGCGAACCGATCCGCAGTCAGGGCTTCCAGCACTTCGCACTACTGCAGTGAGCCAAGCAGGAGCAGATCAGCGGCGAGGTCGAGCCGGAAGAACTGCGCCGGGCGTGGCGTATCGCCTGTGGGCAGAGAACGAGCATCGCCATCGTCCCGCTGCAGATACTCCCGAAATTTTGGACGGCGATCTGTCTGCGATGCTGTTGCAATTGCTTGTCTGGGGAGTCGAAAACCCCTCTGATTTGCGATGGTTAGATGAGCCACCCGAGCGCGGTGTGCTTCAGGCTCAGGCCTTGCTCAGCGATCTTGGGGCTCTTGATGCTCAGGGCCGACTCAGCAGTTTGGGTCGCATACTTGGTGACATTGGATTTCATCCTCGGTTGGCTGCAGTGGCTCAAGCCGGCCGTTCCCAAGATGCCGCAGACCTAGCTGCGGTAGTGGTCGCGGTACTAGAGACCTCGAGGTCGGGCGAGATAGACCTACTCGAGCGAGCCCGCGAGTTGGCGCTTGGTGGAGGGAGCGGGGATGCCCAACACGCTGTTCAGCAATGGCGCAGGACGCTCGGCCTGAACCGAGGTGGGCAAGCCAACACAACTGAGTTGTTGAACACCGAGAAGGTCGAAGCTCTGCTCGGGCGACTAGTACTTGCTGGTTACCCTGATCGAGTTGCTCGGCGACGCAGTTCGACGCGCAGGGATGAGAGGGGAAAGCCACAGATTGTCTTTCAGCTGAGATCAGGGGGTGAGGTTGCACTCCCTAGCTCTGACCATGTGTTTGCTGCAGCGCCTTGGATCGTTGTTGCCGACCTAGACGGTGGCTCAACTGCGCGAGCGGGGCGGTTGTACCTAGGAGCCATGCTGAGCGAGGAGTTGGTACTACAAGAACTTGGGCCTCAGATACAGACAGAGGAAGTTGTTGAATGGAATGAGCGAGAGGGCCGAATCACTGCTCAGCGGCAGTTTCGACTTGGAGCCATCACCTTTGGAGCGCAGCCACTGCCTAACCCCTCGCGTACTGCGATTCAAGCGGCACTCAGTCAGGCCCTGACTCAGCAGGGACTGCAATTACTCGGAAAGTTTGCCGAGTCAGACTCTCTGCGTGCTCGCGTGGCTCTGCTTCGGGCAACAAGTGCTGACGAGCAGATGTGGCCCGATTTTTCAACAGAGCACCTCACTCTGACTTTGACGGAGTGGCTTGGTCCGTTTCTTGATCGAGCAAGCAGCTTAAAAGACCTCAACCGAATTGATGTTCGAGGGGCCCTTCAGGCACAGCTGAACTGGGAGCAAACTCGGCAACTGCCAGAGCTTGCACCGACTCATTGGGTACTGCCCACAGGTAAGAAGATTCCCCTGCAGTACGGCCAGGTTGATGGCGAGCCAGCGACGGTTCTGGCCTCTGTCCGGTTGCGAGAACTTATCGGATGCGATGTACACCCGAGAGTTGGAGCACAGCCGATTGCCGTTACCGTGGAGTTGTTGTCTCCGGCGGGCCGACCTGTTCAGCGCACCACTGACCTACCTCGTTTTTGGCGCGGCAGCTATAGCGCTGTGCGAACAGAAATGCGGGGCCGTTACCCCAAGCACCCGTGGCCTGAGCGCCCATGGGAACCTCTCCCTGCCAAGAAGCCAAGATAGCGATACTGTCTCAGTACATCTGCTGAGAGGAACATTCAGATGAGCGAGCAGCCTCCTTTCCAACCGCCTTCGCAGCCGCCCACCCAGCCACCGACCCAGCCACCGACCCAGGGACCCGCTGAACTGCCCGCCCATGAAGGAGCCGCTCCGAGCTTCTCAGCTCCCCCGTTGCCTGCGCCGGGGCAGTTCGCCAGCCAACCACCACCGCCGCCTGCGGTTCCTCAATTCGGTGCTCAATTCGGCGATCAACCTGAAGCCGCTAGTTACGCCCCGCCAGCGGCAGGTAACAACGGCGTCGCTACGGCAGCAATGGTCACGGGCATTATCGGCCTGCTCACGTTCTTAGTTTGCGGGCTTGGTGCTCTGTTAGGAATTATTGCGGTTGTACTGGGGTTTGTGGGTCTGTCGAATTCGAAAAAGCTGATTGATAACCGGGGTAAAGGCCAAGCCATTGCCGGGATCATTACTGGCTCGCTAGCCGTCCTTGCAACCATTGGCGTCTTTGTCATCTTCGTTCTGCTCGGCGCAGTTGGCAGCGGGGATTTCAACTATGGAGTGGACTCGGGGACAAACTCGGATACTCCTGATGGGGTCTGCGATGCGGCCCGTTATGTACAAGACCCAGACTGCTAAATAGGGCAGAGGACTCGCTCAACTCAAGTGGATTTGAGCCACTTGCGGCCAGCAATCAGGCGCCGTTCAAGCTGATCCAGCGTGGCTTCCGAGATTTTTCGGATACCAGACAAACGGTTGAGTTCGGCATTTACCTGTGGGTGGCTCCATCCAGTCGAACGCACCAAATCTCTTGCCAAGTCTGCGTTGTAATCGCGCATCGCAATTTTGCGTTGCCGCAAGGTCATCCCGTCGAGCGCTCCACCGGCCGAACCCGCCACAGCGTCTCCTGCGCTTCGCGGCATGGCACCGCTTGGAAGCGGCGGAGGCAACAAAACAAGGTCGACTCCACCGTCGTGTCGAGAGTCACCGAGCACACCATCGGGGTCGTCTCCGAACACCCCTTCCTCGCCGGTCATGCTGTCCACCCCAAGCGCCTGCCCGGGTGCGCTCTCACCGGCTGACTCAAGCGCCACCGAGCCGATCACAGAAAACAGACTCATCTGCTCGTCTTCTAGTCCGGGCGGCTCGTCAAACTCGGGCTCGGCTTGGCCCATATCTCCGCTGTCTTCGGAGTCTGCACGTTTACGAAGACTGTGTCGCCGTTGCTCGGCAAGGTTCGCTGCAAAGTGCCGGAGGCGAACATCATCTGGAAGAAAGAAGTAGGCCTTTTGCCTCGGAACACCCTTCGTCCAGCGCACAATTCTGCCGACTGCCTGCCGAAAGAACAGCTCGGTAGTAGTCATCGTGGCAAACACCGCGATGCGCAACCTTGGAATATCTACTCCCTCGGACACCATCCTGACTGCCACAATCCAAGGCTGATCGCTCAGAGCAAACCCAGCAATCTTGTCTGAGGCATCAGGATCGTCCGAGGTCGCAACCACTGCAGTCACCCCGTGTCGGCGCAACATCAACTGCGCAATCTGCTGTGCGTGAGCCTGATCTGTGGCGATGATCAAACCGGCTGCCTCGGGGTGACCTCGCCGCAGCTCTTTGAGGCGTTCATGGGCTTGATCAAGCACCGTAGGTAGCCACTCCCCCTCAAGGGATAGCGCTGTGCGCAGGCGTTGATTGGCAAGTTCCCGCGGGAGTTCGTCATCAAAGGTGGCGGCCACTACATCGCCTGCTGGAGAGACCCATTCCATAAACCCGTTGATGCGCGGAAAGTACACGGGCCGAACCACACCACCATCGGCAAGTGCCTCGCCGTAGCCGTACTCGTAATCTGCTCGCGCTTCATCAAGGTGATAGTCAACAAATGGAATCGCCGAAGTGTCCGAACGGAACGGGGTGCCCGACAGACTCAATCGTTGGGCTGCCTGAGCAAATGCTTGTTGCACCGAAGATCCCCACGACCGATCATCGGCAGCATGATGAATCTCATCGAAAACAACAAACGCTCCAGCAGCTAGCGGGGCGAGCATCGCAGCAGAGGTTGAGACCTGCTGATAGGTAGTGACGATGCCGTGCATGTCTGCGGGAAGTGAACCGTCTCTTGCCGACCACTCAGGCTCGAGATGCAACCCAAATCGCACGGCTGCTTCGGCCCACTGGTGCTTCAGGTGTTGAGTGGGTGCCACCACGATCAGACGGCGGCCGGGATGCTCGGCCAAGTTTTGCACTGCAGCAGTCAACGCAAAGCTGGTCTTGCCGGCACCCGGGGTGGCCACTGCCAGAAAGTCGATGCTCTCCTTCAGCGCCAAAGAATCTAACGCTTCCGATTGCCAGGGCCGAAGGCGGATCCGCGTGGGTCGCAGTGCCGAGTTACTGCTCACAGCCACCACTCGCTCGCTACCTTCTGAGTCAGTTGACTGCCTATCACGATGATGTTGACCCGAAATCAGTTGAGGGGGATGCGAGGGTTCGCAAGGTCTGATTCTGCGCCTCGCTGCGCACCAGAGATCGCTAGTTTAGAGACTGCGGGGGCCCAGCCCTGACAGCCCCGCCACCTAGGGGAATCTGATGACTCGATCGCAGTATTTGGCCCCAGAAGGGCTCAAGCTCTTTGGCAGCGAAACATTCTGGTCAACACCCGGAGTTCACTGCCCAACTAGCACTGCCCAACAAGCACTGCCCAACTAGTCGTCGACTAGCACTCTGCGTACCGAAAGTCCCATACGCCGCCGATCAGTATCGACCTCGAGCACCTTCACCATGACCTGTTCGCCCGGAGTGACGAGCTCCTCAGGGCGATACCCATACAACTCGGTCAGTTCGCTCATGTGGACAAGGCCTTCGGCCCCTCCTTCATCTAGGCGAGCAAACACCCCGTACTCCACCACTCGAACCACGGTGGCCGAATGGATTGAGCCAACCTCAATGAGTGCCAAGGGGTCGGGGTGGACCTGCCGTAGCGACAAACTGATACGACGTTTGGACTTGTTCACCTCTAACACCAGAACCTCGACCTCTTGGCCAACGGTTACAAAGTCCTCTGTTCGCTCTAGGCGACCCCAAGTCAGTTCGCTGCGGTGAATTAGCCCTCGAAGGCCGCCGAGATCAACCACGGCCCCGTACTCGGCAACGCTCACCACACGACCAGAGGCAGTTGCTCCCGGAGCCAAGGCCTTGAGCGCTTCACGCTCAGCGGCCCGACGCTGGCGGCGCTCGGCATCTCGAATCGACAACACGACACGGTCGGCATCGCGGTCTATTTCAACCACCATCATCGACACATCAGTGCCGATCAGCGACTCTGGGGTCACCCCTGGGATCTCAGAGAACAAAGAAGTAGGAACAAAACCTCGCAGACCTACCTCGGCCACAAGGCCGCCCTTCACCTTCTTGCTCACTGTTGCCGTCACCGGTGTGCCAGATTTTTTGGCCGTTTCAAGAGCTTCCCAAGCCTGCAGCTTGAGTGCCCAGACCTGCGACAAGACTGGGCGGTGCTTGGGGTCCTCTCGTGCGAGCACTGCCGCAGAAACAACCGCGCCGATGACCGCCGAACCCGCAAACTCGGCGGTTGGAATCACACCTGTACGACCATCGGCGAGTCGAACCTCGACCTCTTTGGGGGTCACCAGTGTGACTGTTACCTCGGTGATTCGGGCAGGTGGCGGGACAGGCACATTCGCAACCTGGTGTGCAGCAGGAGCGCTCTGGCCGATGACTGGACGTTGCGGAAGTGGTGCTGCAGCTGCTGCTGCTGGGCTTGTGGAAGGCACGCGCTCAATTTGAGGATCGGCCACAGGCTCGGCTGCAGGTTCGGTTTCAGATACGGGTTCAGTGGGCATAGCTTCCTCAACTTGGCCGACAGTAATGGCGCAAAATCCACAGATCGAGAGACCCCGTCAGCCTATCGCCGCGCCGATAAATAGCTCCCTGCTCGTGAGGTACCAAAACTTGCACTTCTCCCCGAGCCATCAGAGCAACCTGCACAAGTCCCGCGACTCGGATCACTCGGTTGCCGCTAGCCACTCCAGAACCGGCACCTGCAGGTGTCCAAGTTTCTCTGCAGCAAGAACCGAGCCGCCGTCTCCTAGCAAAACGCTGCGCAGATGGGCGAGCGCACCGGACTGCTTGACGAGATCACCGAGCGGGCGCTGATGAACCCGAATCGAAAATGCGATGGTTTCATCTGTCAGGCGACGCATTGTCTGACGCTCAACTCGTAAGAAAACCCGCTCAGGGACAAGAGTTGCCGGAGGCGAGTCAAAAACCTCAGCTTGCTCGTTCGTCCACGGCTGACTCAGGCGGGGGTCGTCCCAAAGCTCCCAATTGAGTCTCCAGACCACACGTTCATAGTCAAGCCGGTCAAAAAATGACTCAACAAGGCCGCCTAGGTCACTCTCATATTTTGGGACCGATTGGTGAATATCTGCCACGGTTCCGCCCAGTTTTTGCGATAACACCCACCTGCTCGGAAAGCACACGGATGCGGCTCGAAGCCTCCAGGTGTCCTCACGCGCCATAATGCACCAGTCCTCTTGGGTTGCTAAACCACAAGCCTCAATCGTTGGCTCAATCCGTTCTTCGGAAGACAGCAGTTCTGCTAGTCGGACCACACCGGCTTGGGCCGCCGCTGTTGTTGGGTCTGCAATGAACTTCTCTCGATCACTTCGAATAAGTGACTGTTTCAGTTGCAGTTGCCAGTCCCTATGGCGGTCTGGTTCCAGCCAGTGCTCGCGTACCGGGCGAAGCCCCATGCGGTGACGATCGGTCCCTCTGTCGAATCCCAAATATGGAGCGTCACTCAACGAACTTGGTTCGACTTCGGGTGCCTTCACATCATCAGATGGTAGCTGTCAACCCATCCGCACCTTCAGCTTCGTACCGATCTGTAAAGCAACCACCTTCGCCACTACCGTGAGTGGATCAGCAAAAAAGGAGTGCACTAGTGGAGCCGTACGGCGCAGATGATGGAGTACATGTTGGGTCACTGTTGTTCACCTTGGTGGACCCAACTCCAGGCAATGAAGTTGCCTACAACCGGTGGTACGAGCGAGACCACCTGTACTCGGGTTGCATGGTCGGTCCTTGGCTCTTCGCCAACCGGCGCTGGGTGGCAACTCGCGAGCTCAAAGACCTGCGATTCCCTACCGGAGTCGAGGCCGAATACGCCGTCGCTGACCCCATTGATGCGGGCTCCTACCTGGCCACCTACTTCATTCATAAAGGGCATGAGGCCGAGCACTTTGCTTGGGCAAACAAGCAAGTCTTTGAGCTCTACGCCAACGGTCGTGGGTTTGATGAGCGCGTACATGCGCATACCTCGCTGTACTTCATCGTCGGAGAGAATCACCGAATCGAGGATGGCGTGCCAGCTCACATGGCACTCGACCACCCGTATCAGGGCCTTGTGAGCGTGCATATTGATCGCGCCGAGGGAGTAAGCCACCCGGATTTCGCCGAGTGGTTCAACACCACAGCAGCCCCTGTGTTATTTGCCGACACTGCCGATGGCGCAGCGGGGCCGGTAGATCAGGTTCTGCATTGGCGACCGATTATCCCCAAGGGCGAGGAGGGCAACGCTCCGATGAAGCTCGGCACCGGGCCGGGTACCCGCCAACGCAGCATGAGTATGTTCTTCCTGACCGACGACCCACGCAATCAGATGCCGCTGCTCGAGAAGTACGCAGCGCTCGTGAACGATTCCGGTCTTGCCACCGTTCGCCTCGTCGCACCATTCATTCCCACGATCCCCGGAACTGATATCTACACAGATCAACTCTGGTGAGTAGCTGGCACAAAACGAGCTAAGAACTCAATGGTTCGCTGCCAGGCAAGCTCGGCTGCGGCCTCATCAAAATGGCCCTCGGTTCCGCTCTCTGCAAACCAATGGCTTGTGCCCTCGTACCGATACAAGTCGAAGGACTTCTCCGAGAGCAACAACCGCGAGTGCATCTCGACGAGGTCATCTTCACTCACCAGCGGATCTGACTGCGCAAAGTGGCCGAGCACCGGAGCTTCCAGCTCGTCAAAGTCAATATTTTGAGATCCGTAATAGGCCACCACGGCATCAACATCGGTGGGCAGGCGAGTCGCTAACCACAGCGCCCAAGATGCTCCCATCGAAAACCCCACCACCGATACTCGCGCTTGCGGATCCAGCGTGTTCGCCCGCAGCGCAATCAAGCTCGACATAATCAGCGCAGCCGTTGCGTTCGGGTCTGACTCGGCGAGCAGTTGCTGAGCCTCTTGTGCATCACTGGGAACCACTCCGCCAAGTAGATCCGGAGCCAACACGGTGTGGCCCTCATCGGCAAGGCGTTCAACAAGGTCCTTGACGCCCCGGGTCAGCCCCCACCAAGAATGCAGCAACAACACCCCGTGACTTGGTCCCGCATCCGGCTGCACCAGATACGCATCCCCGGCTCGCGAACCTGCGACCGGACCAAGACGCTCTTGGTTCGCCTTGGTTGGAGATGGTGGATCACTCTCCGAAAAACTCATGCTTACAGGATTGCAGGCTCGGCTAGGAAAGTCAGCCCAGCTGCCCGCAAACGCCCCGTACCATTTTGGGCTTGGAGATGAACGTGGCACGATAACGCCAGTGACTACGGTGTCGGCGATCTTGAACCAGAAGGGCGGCGTGGGAAAAACCACGATCACTTTGGGCTTGGCCGCCGCTGCTCAGCGAGCCGGCGACCCATGCCTAGTGATTGATCTAGACCCGCAGGGAAGCGCAGGCTGGGCGCTCGGTGTTGAGGCCAGCAACGAGTACTTGTCTGTGACCGACGTACTGAACACCGGCGACCCCGCCGTGGCCGCAGCCGCCACTGTCACCTCGGGATGGGGTGCCGGAATCGATGTTTTGCCCTCGAGTCGCAATCTGATTGATCGTGAAGGTGATGCAACCGACTCAGACTCGGCGCTCCGCTTGCGCCGAGCGATCACCCCCATGGCCAGCGAGTACCGCTTTGTGCTGATCGACTGCGCACCGTCGCTTGGCCCCACTACGCGGTCGGGCCTTGCCGCTGCCGATCTGGTGTTTTTGGTCGTTGAACTCTCGGCGTTGTCGATTCGTGGGGCGGAGGCAGTGCTAGAGGTGGTCGACGAGGTGTGGGCCGAACTCAACCCAAGCCTTGATATTGGCGGGGTCATCGTCAACCGCTCTCCTTCTGCCTCGGTCGAAGCGAAGCGGCAAGAGGAGTCGCTCAATCGCCTGATGGGAAAACAATCGGTTTGGCACCCATTTATCCCCCAGCGAACTGTGTTGAATGAAGCAGTGGGATACCGCAAACCAATACATGACCTTGGCTACAGGGCGAAAGATCTGCTCGGCATTTTCGACGCGCTCTACAAGAATTTGATACAGGTTTCTGAATTCCCACCTGCGAGCTAGTTCAACACTCCGGGCACAGCCACGGGACGAGACAGTCTGGGCGACAACGCCAACACTGCTGCACCCATCAGCGCTGACATCACAAACACAGCAGCGAGCGCAACCCACGGTTCGAGGCCCAGTCGATCACCCAAGCTCACCAATACCCCGGCAAGACCTGCCCCCAAGGCCACTCCCAAGATGTCCGACATCTGCAATGCCGAGGAAGCCTCTCCTTCGGAGCCAATCGCGGCCTCGTCTAAGGTCACCACCGACAACATTGTGTAGGCCATACCCATACCAAGGCCCATGATTGCCGACCCAACAATCCAAAACCACACCGGCACAACTGACCACAGGGACAAGGCAAGAACGACTGCGCCGATTGCTTGTGCAAGTCCGCCAAGGCCCACCACGTATCCGCCACCCATTCGACGCCCGTAATGCGCCTGCAACCAAGACCCTGCAGTCCAGGTAGCCGTGGAGAAAATCAGTACGACCCCCGCATAGACCGTTGACTCGCCACGAACCGAGGTGAGCGAGAGGGAAATAAATGTGTCAGCTGCAAAAAAACTGAAGGTAAGCACACCACGAATGAGCACTGCAGCGGGTAAACGAGGGCGAGCAGCAAGGGTTCCCCGCGGTGTCAGCCTGGTGAAAGCAGGTAAGGCGATCAGCACACCGGCCAAGGCGACAATCAGGCCGATCCAGATCATCTCCATTCCTAATCCGCCTAGCAGCAGCGCAGACCCAAGGGCGAGAATCACCACCCTACCGATGGGAGTTTCCGCTTTGTTGAGCTCGGTCTGAGCGGGTGCGTCGATGGTTGCCACTGCACGTCCACCGACGAGAGCTACAACAAGAGTCAGAGGAATCAACCCCAAGAAGACCCAGCGCCACCCGGCTTGGTCTGCAATCAGCGATGCCATCAACGGCGAAACCAGCGAGGGGACCACCCAAGCAGTAGACATCACTGCGAATACTGCGGGGTGAAGTACCGCCGGAAATCCCCGGCCAACGCACACATACGACACAGCAGACACCACTCCAGCGCCAACGCCTTGCAGCAGTCGCCCAAACACCAGCACTGCCATCGTTGGCGCAAAGCCCCCGACGAAGAGGCCAACCAAAAATAGACCAATACCAAACATCATCGGCAGGACTGGTCGGGTTCGATCTGCGGAGTGCCCGCCGGCAACCACGCCGATCAGGGTGCCGAGATAGAACGCAGAAAAAACCCACCCATAGAGCCAAAGGTCGCCAAGGTCATCCTCGACGACTGGCATAACGGTGCTAATCGCCATGGCCTCGAAGGCAACCACGGTGACGAGGCAGACAACTCCGGCCAACAAAAAGCGGTACTGCGCACTCCAGATTGACGGAGGCGACTCGCTAACAGCCGACATCTGCACCTACAGAATCAAGAACTGCTCGGTTCACAAGAAACCTGAGCGGGAGCAGTTGGTGCGCTCAGGTTCCGAAAATATCGCAACGCTGTCCTCGAGCAGCCGCTCTACCCGCAAAGGTACGCGACTGCTCGAGGCCAAAGTATTCAAATCAATTACGAAGCCATGTTCGCAGCAACAAAATCCCAGTTGATCAAGCTGTCTACGAAGGTACCGATGTAATTGGGGCGGGCATTGCGGAAATCGATGTAGTAGGCGTGTTCCCAAACATCAATGGTGAGCAGGGCCTTGGCATTGTGCTTCATAGGAAGATCTGCGTTGGCAGTCTTCATGATTTCAAGGCCAGAGCCTGCGTCAACGAGCCAAGCCCAGCCGGAGCCGAACTGGGTGGTTGCAGCCTCTTTGAACTTCTCGACAAAGGTGTCGTAAGAGCCAAAAGCAGAATTGATTGCGTCGGCAACCTCTCCAGTTGGGGCGCCGCCGCCATCGGGGGCCATCGAACTCCAGTAGAAGGTGTGGTTCCAGATTTGGGCCGAGTTGTTAAACACGCCGGCCTCTGAGTTCATGATGACCTCCTCAAGCGAAGAGTTCTCGAAGTCGGTTCCCTCGACCATTTTGTTGAGGTTGGTCACGTAGGTCTGATGGTGCTTGCCGTAGTGATACTCCAGAGTCTCTTCTGAAATATGTGGGGCCAAGGCATCCTTGGCATAGGGAAGTGGCGGTAGTTCAAAGGCCATCTTCATTCCTCTCGGGTGATGTTATTTTTCGGATGTGAAGCCAAAACTTACCGCAGGTCACGCAACAGTGTTCGCGGGCAACGCTGACTCGTCTGTATCTCCTGCAACCGGGACAAACTGCACTGCTATGCCAGCGAGCAGCACGACCACCACCATCACCTGCCAGACAGCGGTTGGTGGGTACTCCAGGTCAAAGAACTCTTTTGTAAAAGGTAGCGTCAGGGCCAGGACCACCCCTAGCCCCATGGCAGTTATCAGCGCCCAGCGCCAAG
This sequence comes from Actinomycetota bacterium, assembly GCA_009701845.1. Classification (GTDB taxonomy): domain Bacteria; phylum Actinomycetota; class Acidimicrobiia; order Acidimicrobiales; family Microtrichaceae; genus IMCC26207. The sequence continues at coordinate 1,974 of WLJI01000032.1, read as the reverse complement.
ACGGAAGGCTGCCCGTGAGCCTGATCAGAATGGCAAGGCCAACCCCAAGCAACGTCACTGTTGCTGCCGTTCGAGACTCAGTCAGGTTCGATCCCTGTGTGTGCAGCGCTGTGAAATAGACGATCAGAGCGGCAGTACCCGCTATCAGGCCGGCAGGTACTGCGAAGCGAACAACTCGAGACAAAAACCCGGGCCGAGATCGGCGATGATCCGGAGCTAAAGCCAAGAACACGCCGGGGATTCCTACGCTGAGAGCCCGGACCAGTGTTAGGTGCCGAGGCAAGAATGGGAACTCCACTCCCGCCACAGACACCGTCAACGAGATGAGCACGGCGTACACGGTTCCGTAAATAAACAGGTTCGAGGCTCGCTCCACGCTGTTCATCACCCGTCGGCCTTCTGCCAACACGCTCGGCAACGATGAGAACTTGTCATCCATCAACACAAGCTGCGCTACTGAGCGGCTTGCTCCAGAGCCGGAACCCATGGCGATTCCCATATCGGCATCCTTCAGCGCCAGCACATCGTTTACACCGTCGCCAGTCATGGCAACTACGTGGTGCTGCGACTGTAAGGCCTTCACCATTGCCCGCTTTTGCCGAGGGGTGACTCGACCAAACACCGTATGCGCAGAGACAAACTCTGCAAGTTCTTCCTCATCCTCGGGCAACTCTCGGGCATCGATACCGGAACTCGCGTTTGGCACACCTGCACGTCGAGCAACTGCTGCCACGGTTCCTGGATGATCCCCCGAGATGACCTTGAGGGTGACTCCCTGTTCAATGAAGTACTGCAGGGTCTCATGAGCGTCATCGCGAACTTCATCCTCGAGCAACACCAGCGCTACTGGGTGCAGATCACCAGGCAGGTCTTCGGCAGTGAGTTGAGCAGCAGTTGCAAGCAGAATCACTCGTCGGCCTAGCTCGGCTTGCTCTGCTACTTGGGTAGAGATTGCTGACTCAGTTTCACCGAGCAAGAACTCTGGGGCACCCATATACACAGCGATACTTTTGGCTTCCTCTTTACCTGGGCTGTTCAAATCGAACTGCGCTGCCGACCACTTCCGGGCCGAAGAGAATGGGACAGTGTCAATCAGCTCCCAGTTGGGGGCCTCGGGATAGGCCTGTGCAATAGCTCGTTGAGTTGCATTTGGATCCGGGTCACTCGCACCAACGGCGGCCAACAGCATCTCTGCATTGGGCTGACTCCGTCCGGTACTTGCATCAAGAATGAGCAACTCTGCCACCACAATATTGCCCGTTGTGATCGTGCCGGTTTTGTCAAGACATAGCGTGTCGACTCGAGCCAGAAGCTCTACCGAGGCTAACTCGCGAAGCAGTGCGTTCTTCTTCGACAACGAAATCACACCCGCCATAAACGCAATGCTGGTCAACAAGACCAACCCGTCTGGCACCATGGCCACCGAGGCTGCCACCACCCCAGACAACGCAGTGCGCCAGTCGCCCTCGTTCGTCTGCATGAGGCGCCAGAACAAAAGAATGGCAATCGGCGGAATCGCCAACATCAAGACCCTGAGAATTTTGTTCACCCCGGACCGAAGCTCGGAGTCGACTAGTGAAAATTTGCGGGCCTCTTGAGCCAAGCTCGCAGCGTAAGAATCTGCACCGATCTTGAGTGCCCGATACTTGCCAGACCCAGACGAAACAAAGCTGCCCGAAAGCACCTGTGCACCAACTGCCTTGTGCTCTGGGTCAGACTCACCCGTGAGAAGTGATTCATTCAGTTCCAAGCCAGTGGAATCGACAACTTGGCCATCAACCACCACTTGCGCACCTGGCGCAAGTATCAGCAGATCATCAAGAACCACCTCTTCCACCCCAGACTCAAACTGCTCACCATGACGCATCAGCACAGCATGAGGTGCCGTCAACACCGCAAGCCGGTTCAGTGCCGACCGAGCGCGTAGCTCTTGGACGATTCCGATCACGGAGTTAGTGATAATCACCCCGCCGA
>WLJI01000031.1 GCA_009701845.1 Actinomycetota bacterium | reverse complement strand
CACCACGTCGCCAGACCAACCGATGCATGCCGCAAAGCTTCCCTGTTCAAGATCGTCTACGTAGTCGTTTCCGGTGAACTGCCGGATCTGACCGGAATCTACGCCTTCTCGCAGCTTGTCGAAGGCGGGCTGGAACTTCTCAAACGTGGGCGTTGCCAGATCAATTCCAAGCGACATTGCAATCAGTCCGATGGTGTCGCGCATCTCGGAAAGCATCCCGATCTTGCCTTTGAACGCCGGGTCGAAGAGATCATTCACAGAGTTCAGCTCACGGCCAGTCACGGACTTGTTGTAGGCAATGCCTGCCATACCGGCCTGCCACGGGAGTGAGTACTCGCCAGTTGGGTCTGATGGTGGTTTGGTGAGTGATTCAATCAGGTTCGCAGAGTTGGGAATCTTGTCGAGAGGAAGTTTCTCTACCCAACCGAGGTTCGTCAGACGCCCTGCCATCCAGAAGGTGAGCGCAATGATGTCTGGGCCGATCGGCTTGCCCTTCGAAAGCAGTGGCTGAATCTTGGCGAAATACTCGTTGTTGTCGTTAATGCCTTCGGTGTATTTGATCTTTTGCCCCGAGGCTTTTTCGAATGATGCAAGGGTGCCACCCTTGCCGTACAACTCGCCCTCGGGCTTATCGATATAGAGCGTCCAGTTGTCGAACCAGAGCTCGTTGTCAGCCGAGGACGCATCGTCACCGCCGCCGCTACTGCAGGCCGCAAGCAGTGCTGGCCCAAGTGCCAGACCTCCTAGGGCTAAACCAGAGGTACCTAAGAATTTTCTGCGACTCAGATCTGCTTGGTTTGTAGCGGATGAGGTTTGGAGTTTGCGCTTTGTCACTGTTCTCTCGTTTCTTCTCTGGTTAGTTTGATTCCGTAATGCCGGCATCTTCGGGGTTGATTGCTTCGGGCACCAGGTAGGCGCCTTCATAGGCCCAAGTCATATCAACTCGTGACCCCACGGTCAGTCGAGCGGGGTCATCCTCGGGGCCAAGGTGTGCAATAAGGGCTGAGCCCAGATCTGTCTGAACCTCGCATCGAACCACAGGCCCCTGAAACACCAGGCTGGTAACCGTGGTGGGGATACTTCCACCGGCTACTCCCTCTACTGGGGCAAAGCTGGGAACGAGCCGCTCGGGGCGAATCATGAGAGTGACCTCTGATCCGGGCTGATACGTGCGATCACCGCTCGGGACGTTGAACTGAGCCCCGGTCCTAGAGTCGACGGTGACGGTGGTGGCATCTTGGCTTTTGACGGTGACAGGCAACAGGTTTGCTGTGCCGATAAACCCGGCCACAAAGGCAGTACCTGGTTGGTGGTAAATCTGCGTGGGGGTACCGATCTGATCGGTACGACCCTGTGTCATGACTGCAATCCGATCAGACATCGTGAGCGCTTCTTCTTGGTCATGAGTAACAAAGATGAAGGTAATGCCAACCTCTCGCTGAATTCGTTTGAGTTCAAGTTGCATTGCTTGGCGCAGCTTGAGATCAAGGGCACCTAGTGGTTCATCGAGTAACAACGCCTTGGGAAGGTTGACAAGGGCTCGGGCCAGCGCAATGCGCTGCTGCTGACCGCCAGAAAGCTGGTTGGGCCGCCGCTTTGCATACTCAGGTAAGCGAACAATCTCTAGCAAGTCGGTCACTCGCTTCGTTACCTCGGCCTCGGGAACTTTGGAGTTTCGAAGGCCGAAGGCAACATTGTCGAACACAGACATATGCGGAAAGAGCGCGTAATTCTGAAAGACGGTATTGACGTTTCTTTTGTGTGGAGGAGTCTGTGACACGTCCACGCCATCAAGCAGGATTCGTCCGGAGGTGGGTTGTTCGAACCCGGCGATCATTCGCAGAGTTGTGGTCTTTCCGCAACCCGATGGTCCGAGCATTGAAAAGAATTCGCCTTCTGCAATATCAAAATCGGCACACTCAACAGCGGTGTAGTCACCAAACTTTTTGACTACGTTCTCTAAACGAATCACTACATCGGCGGTGCCAGTCTCTGCAGCACTGATTCCGTGGATCCCTCCACCGCCCTGAAGTGCTTGACTCATTCGTGGTCACCTGTACCATTTCCTGCGAGATCAGTAGTAAATAACAGCTTTTACAACGATGTTCTTGTAAAACTAGTTTGAGCGGTCATCAGAGCTCTGAATGAACTCTGATCTAACTGCAAGCAACTTAGAACTTCTAGGGGACCGATGATGCCAAATGTGGAAGTACGAAACGAAAACTTCATAGGGGGAGGTTGGAGACCTTCGGGTTCTGCTCAGATGAGTTCGGTGGTGGATCCCTCAACAGCTAGGGAAATCTTTGCTGCTCCGCTTTCGGATGCACAAGATGTTGACCTTGCTGTGACTGCTGCTGCCGAGGCGTTTGTCTCTTGGAGCAGGACCACGCCATTGGAGCGCGCTACAGCGATGTTCAAGCTGGCCGATCTGATCGAGGCACGAGCCGATGACCTGATCGCCATTGAATCGCTCAACGCCGGCAAACCTGTGTCGGCAACTGGTGATGAGATCTCGGCCACTGCTGATTGCTTCAGGTTCTTTGCTGGGGCTGCTCGCACGATGGAGACTCAGGCTGCTGGTGAATACATGGAGGGATTCACCTCGATGTTGCGCAGAGAGCCAGTTGGTGTGATTGCCTCGATCACACCGTGGAACTATCCGCTCATGATGGCAGCTTGGAAGCTCGGCCCTGCCTTGGCTGCTGGTTGCACCGTGGTGCTCAAGCCCTCTGACCTCACTCCGATGTCTTCACTGTTGCTCGCTGAACTCACCCAAGATGTGTTCCCCCCAGGAGTGTTCAATCTTGTCTGCGGAGACGGGGCTACCACTGGAGTGGCACTGACGACCCATCCCCTCGTTGACATGATCTCGGTCACGGGTTCGGTAGGCACCGGCAAAGCCATCGCGCGAGCTGCGGCCGACTCACTCAAACGAGTTCACTTGGAACTTGGCGGTAAGGCACCCGTGCTGGTTTTTGATGATGCCGACTTGGCAAAGGTGGCTGAGGCAATCAAGGTGGGCTCCTTCTGGAACGCGGGCCAGGACTGCACTGCAGCAGCGAGAGTGATTGTGGCCGACGGGATTCATGACGACGCAGTTGATGCAATTGCGCAGGCGGCCAGATCGCTAGTTGTTGGCCCCACAGGGGATGAGTCCACAGAGCTCGGCCCGGTGATTTCTGCCGCGCAACGCGATCGCGTTGGTGGTTTTGTGGAGCGAGCCTGTGCCGAAGGTGCAGTGGCCGTAACGGGTGGGGCAACTCGCTCAGGTGACGGGTTCTACTACGAGCCGTCGGTGCTCGTCGGTGTAGATCAGCGCTCAGAGATTGTGCAGCGTGAAGTGTTTGGCCCTGTTGTGACCGTTCAAAGAGCCAGCAGCGTAGATCAAGCAATAAAGATGGCAAACGACAGTGATTACGGCCTCGCAGCCTCTGTGTTTACTAACGATGTTGGCACTGCAATGCAGGCAAGCGCTCAACTGCGCTTTGGCACCGTGTGGGTAAATGATCACATTCCGTTGGTTCCAGAAATGCCCCATGGCGGCTTCAAACAATCAGGCTACGGAAAAGACATGAGCCAATACGCGGTGGAGCATTACACCGAACTCAAGCATGTGATGGTGAAGTGGTGAGCTCCCCCGTTGAGAGTGAATTCAGTGCGCGAGCCAAGCAGATTGCTGCAGAGGAGATGCCAAGACTTCTAGCTCGAACCACAGCCTCAAAGGCGCTGTACGAGCGAGCGCTGCATTCCATGCCAGGAGGGGTTGCATCGAGCTTTCAGCTGGGCGACCCCTACCCCGTGTATTTACGAAGCGGTAAGGGCTCTCTGGTCTGCGACGTTGATAACAATGAATACGTTGACTTTCACAACGGCTTTGGCACCATGGCTGTTGGTCATGCCCACCCTGTCATTGTCGAGGCGATTACCACTGCGGCTCAGTCGGGAACTCACTTTGCGGTGACAGTTGAAAAAACGGTTGCTCTGGCCGAGGAACTCTGTCGGCGCTTCTCGGTGGATCAGGTGCGATTTACCAATTCAGGAACAGAGTCCACCAGTACGGCAATTCGGGTGGCTCGCGCCGCTACTGGCCGTGACGTGATCGCCAAGATCGAGGGCTCGTATCATGGCCACGTAGATCAGTTGATGTACTCGGTGTTGCCAGGGGCCGATGTGATGGGTGGTCGAGATGCTCCCGTGGCGACTCCGAAGTCCAAGGGGGTGCCCGCCGGAATGTCTCAGTGGATCCGAGTTGTTCCCTTCAACGATGCAACTGCGCTTGAGCGTCTATTCGAGGCCGAGGGTAACCAGATTGCTGCGCTCATCATGGAACCAGTGATGATGAACATCGGCATCGTGGTTCCGCAGCCCGGATACCTAGAACAAGTGCGTGAGATCTGCACTCGCTATGGAGTAGTCCTTATCTTCGATGAAGTGAAGTGCGGAGGAACCATCGCCGAGGGTGGCGCTCAGCAACGCTTTGGAGTCGAGGCAGACCTGGCGTGTTGGGCGAAATCTATTGGTGGAGGAACTCCGCTTGGAGCGTTTGGTGGCAGGGCCGACATCATGGATCAGATCAACCAAGGAGCTGCCCATCAGGGCACGTATAACGGCAATCCGCTTTCAGTTGCAGCAGGACTCGCAACGCTCACTCAGGTGCTTACCGCCGAGGCTTATACAAAGTTCGACCGCCTTGGGGCTCGCCTAGCGGGAGGGATCCAATCGATCATTGACGAGTACCAACTGCCGGCCCATACGGTGGATCTTGGCTGCAAAGGTTGCATCTCATATCGCTCCCAGCCGCTCACGAGCTATCGGGATTTTCTGGAAACAGATCTGAGCATCTATGAGGCCAGCTACCCGTGGATGGTCAACCGCGGAGTCTTCATGACTCCCGGAGACGAAGAACAGTGGACGCTCTCTGTGCAACATGAAGACGAAGACATTGATCGCTACGTTGATGCTTTCGCGGCCTTTGCTGCCGAGCTGACCCGATAGGGATGAGCGAGTACTCATCTCGGAGTTTTTGGTTGGACTCCTGCGGGGATGACCTCACCCCGAGGCCTTCTCTGTCTCAGAACGTGTCTGCCGATGTGGCCATAGTTGGCGGTGGGCTCACAGGCCTGTGGGCTGCGCACTATCTCAGCGCTCAGTCCCCGGGGCTTCGGATTGCGCTACTCGAGGCCGAGATCTGTGGCTTTGGTGCATCGGGGCGTAACGGCGGGTGGTGTTCTTCGCTGTTTCCGGCGTCATTGGATCAGTTAGCTGCCATGAGCACAAGCCCGTCCATGGAAGGTCAACGGGCTCATGCCATTGCTCAGTATCGGGCGATGATCGACACCGTCAGCGAGGTCGAGCGTGCAGCAAGACAGTTGGGAATCGATGCAGATTTTGCTCGTGGCGGAACCTTGACTTTGGCCACGAACCCAGCACACGTTCCACGTTTGCAGGCCCAAGTTGCTCATCAGCAGGCCTGGGGATTTGGCAATGATGATCTTCGCTGGATGTCACCAGAGCAGACTGCAGAGCGCGTTCGGGTTCCTGATATTTCGGGTGCGGTATTCAGCCCCCATTGTGCGGCGGTGCAGCCAGCGAAGCTGGTCCGCGGGTTGGCTAGTGCTGTTGAGCGAGCTGGGGTGAAAATCTATGAAGACAGCAGGGTGACATCGATGAGCCCCGGAAAGGTGCAGACACATCAGGGCTCAGTCAGTGCCGAGGTAGTTCTGCAATGCCTCGAGGGCTACACCCCGCTGATGCCCAAACAGCGGCGAAAGGTGGTGCCGCTCTACTCGCTCATGATTGCCACCGAGCCGTTATCAGATGAGATGTGGCAACAGATCGGATTAGCCCAACGTGAGACCTTTACTGACGGTCGGCACTTGTTGATCTATGGCCAACGAACAGCGGATGGTCGATTCGCCTTCGGTGGCCGCGGTGCTCCCTACCATTTTGGTTCTGCAGTTCGGGACCGATTCGATTCTGATTCGGGTGTATTTTCATCTCTGAGTTCGGTTCTACATGACCTTTTTCCGATCACGAAAGATGTCGCCATTACGCATCGCTGGGGCGGTCCACTTGCCGTACCTCGTGACTGGACCGCCTCTGTTCACTTCAATCGGGCAACCGGCATGGGAACTGCTGGCGGCTATGTAGGAGACGGACTCGCTACAACGAACCTTGCAGGGCGAACATTGGCTGACTTGGTGCTTGGCGTTGATTCCGATGTGGTGAATCTTCCTTGGGTCGGGCATTGCTCCCCCCGCTGGGAGCCGGAGCCGCTCAGATGGCTCGGCGTAAATGCCGGCCGAGGAATTGCAGGGTTTGCAGATCACTCTGAGCGCCTACGCCGCAAACCCGCGCGGATTGCTGAACGGGCAATGCGCTTGGTGACCGGGAGCCACTGACTCTGGCGACACCTGCCGAAGTTGTTCGCTAACTTGTGTGAGCTACTGCTCTTCAAAGAGAGAGGATTCAATGCCCTCGCAATCGCTTGACGCAATTGATCGCGCTCTGCTGAGCCTGCTCCAACTCGATGGGCGCCGGCCCTACACACAGTTGGCAAAAGAGGTTGGCCTGTCGGAGGCTGCCGTTCGCCAACGGGTTCAGCGATTACTTGATCACAAGACCATGCAGATCGTTGCTGTGACTGACCCGATGCAACTCGGGTTGAACCGCCAAGCAATGGTGCTGATCAAAGTTGACGGAAACGTTCGAGACGTTGCCGATCAGCTAGAAAAGATTGAAGAGGTCGATTACTTAGTGGTGACTGCTGGGTCGGTTGACCTTCTCGCCGAAGTAGTCGTCAGTGATGACGAAGCGTTGTTCTCACTTCTCAACGATCAGATACGCCAGATCCCTGGGGTGCGCTCTACGGAGACAATCATGTATCTCGGCCTGCGAAAGCAGACGTATCAGTGGGGAACCCGCTGAGCTTCGAACCGGAGACCGTCGAACCGGAGACCGTCGAACCAGAGCCTTTTGAGCTAGCAGCCTCGCGGGTACTGAGAGACTTAGCTGGTCCTAAAGCAACCCTGCGTGCAGATCAGCTTGCAGCGATTCGTGAGCTTGCAGTCAATCACCGCAGAGTCCTGTTGGTGCAGGCCACGGGCTGGGGAAAGTCGGCTGTGTATTGGATTGCTACCCAACTCCTGCGCCAGTCGGGATCGGGGCCCACATTGGTGGTTTCGCCCCTTCTCGCACTCATGCGCAATCAGGTGGCGGCAGCCAAGCGTGCCGGAATCCGAGCCGTCACAATCAATTCCTCGAACAGCGAGGATTGGCAGTCCATAGAGCAACTGATTCGCAGTGATCAGGTTGATGTGCTGCTGATCTCACCAGAGCGGCTCAATAACCCCCGGTTTCGACAAGATGTGTTACCTGCTCTTGCAGCAAGCATCGGCCTCTTGGTCATCGACGAGGCTCATTGCATCTCTGATTGGGGCCATGACTTTCGGCCCGATTATCGCCGGATAGCAGACGTGTTGTCTGGTCTTGCTCCTGACACTCCTGTACTCGCCGCAACGGCCACCGCAAACCAACGGGTCGAGGCCGATGTTGCTGCACAAATTGGTAGCAGTACCCTCACTTTTCGCGGCTCGCTGGACCGTCCGACCCTTCATCTCAGCGTGTTGCAGATTGCTACTCCCGCCGAGCGGCTCGCATGGATTGCTAGCTGGGTTCAGAGTAATCCTGGCCCAGGCTTTGTGTACTGCCTAACAGTGTCCGAGGCAGAGCGAACTGCCGCGTTTTTGGCCAGTAGGGGACTCTCCGTTCAGGCGTACACCGGCAGCACGCCCACTGCCGAGCGCGAGGCAATTGAAGCTTCGCTAGACGACGGCTCGCTTGCGTGCGTGGTTGCCACCTCGGCGCTGGGCATGGGTTACGACAACGCGCGCCTGGCCTACGTGATCCACCTTGGCTCCCCCTCTTCTCCGATTGCGTACTACCAGCAAGTCGGCAGAGCTGGTCGCGGCCTGGTGCATGCTCGGGTTGTATTACTGCCAACGAGCACAGAAGAAGAGATCTGGGCGTATTTTGCCTCTACTGCAATGCCACCGAAAGCAGTCGTGGAACAGGTGCTCGCTGCTCTTGGGTCATCGGGCCCGCTAACGGTGCTGGAGTTAGAGGCAGTCGTGAACCTTCGTCGAGGCCGCTTAGAGGCGCTGCTCAAAGTCCTTGACGTAGAGGGTGCAGTCGAGCGAACGGGGTCTCAGTGGCAGCGAAGCGAGATTCCATGGGAGTACGACACCGAACGCTATGAGCAACTCGCCGCGGCGCGCCGTAGCGAACAAGATGCCATGCGTCGCTATCAGCGCTCCCCGGGCTGTCGGCTGCGCTTCTTGCGAGAGCAGTTAGACGATCCTGCAGCCGAGGATTGTGGCCGCTGCGATGTGTGCGAAAACCGAGCCCTGTCAGACATGTCAGACGCAGCCCTTGCAGACGCAGCCCTGTCAGACCCAGCCCTGTCACGTGAAGTCTCTGTTGCGGATCAGGCTGCCGCAGTGCAGTTCTTACGTGAAGTGCCGGTGCCGATTGAGCCAAGAAAACAGTGGCCTCGGGGCGTTGTCGGCCGTAGCGGCAACATCGCGTCCAACAGCCGCCCCGAAGTTGGTAGAGCCCTTGCTTTTGGGACAGACCCCGGTTGGTCCGAGGTTGTCATGCCACTGTTTTCTGCCCCTGATGCACCTCCAACGCAAGAGGTCCTTGTGGGTCTTGCGGCAGTACTCAAATCTTGGCCGTGGCAACATCGCCCCACTTGGATTACCTGGGTCCCATCTCGGTCGCGGCCAGCGCTAGTCGAGGGATTGGCACACGGCTTGGGAGCGCTCGGAAAGTTAGAGGTACTCGCTGCGGTGCAACGAGTCTCAGTCGAAGCGCCGCCGCAGTCCAACATGGAGAATTCCGTTACCCAAGCAGCCAATGTGATCTCTGCTTTCACCTTTGGCCTGCCGAACGGAGAAGCGCTCCCTGCAGGCCCTTGCTTAGTGGTTGATGATTCGCTGCGGTCAGGCTGGACGATGACCGTCGTTGCAGAGGGTCTGCTGAACGCCGGTGCTGATCAGGTACTGCCGTTGGTGCTCTGGCGTCGCCCCTAATCCGCTCCCGCACTAATCCGCTCCGGCCTATTGGCTCCGGTAGCCTGCGGTCAAGATGATCACTGTTTCTGGCCTCACAAAATCTTTCGGTGGTCGCACCCTTTTCGAGGGAGTCACGTTCAAGCTCATGCCTGGCCGGCGCGTTGCCCTTGTTGGTGGCAACGGTGTGGGCAAGACCACCCTGTTAGAGATCATTGTTGGCGAACAACGGGCTGAGTCAGGTGAGGTACACGTTGGCAAGGACACACGCATTGGTTACTTGCCTCAGGAACTGACGGAACAGGTGCACGGCTCGGTCATCGAAGAGGTGCTGCGTGGCGCTGCTCATGTGACTGATCTTCAGAAGCAACTCCTGAGACTTGCCGATGAAGTTGCCGAGACTGGCCCCGAGGGGTCACATCCCGACCCCGAGGCTCAATCTGCTGCGCTTGATGCGTATGGAACAGCGCAGCATCATTTTGAAACCCTGGGCGGTTACGGGGTCGATGCCGAGGCTCGCCAAGTGCTCGCAGGCTTAGGGTTTTCTACCGAGGATGCTGACCGCTCGGTGCAGGAGCTCTCCGGCGGCTGGAGAATGCGCGTTGCGTTGGCCCGGCTCATGCTCTCGGCCCCCGACTTGTTAGTACTTGATGAGCCCACGAACCACCTTGATGTTGAATCGGTTTCTTGGCTTGAGCAGCACCTCGCTTCTTGGCCTGGCGCGATTCTCTTTGTCTCACACGACCGTGACTTTCTCGATGCGGTGGCCGAGCGGGTAGTAGAGGTGTCGCACGGCCGAGCTGTTGAATACGTTGGCGGATTTGCCGAGTTCATCGTTCAGCGCGAAGAACGCCTCGCTGCTGCCGAGGCAGCCGCAGCAGCCCAGCAAAAACAACTTGAATCCACTGAGCGTTTTATTGAACGATTCCGCTACAAGGCGACCAAAGCGCGTCAGGTGCAAAGCCGCGTGAAGGCACTAGAAAAACTCGAGCGTCTGCAACCACCGGAGCGTAAAGATTTAGTTGCAAGATTCGGTTTCCCTCCGCCACAGCGTTCGGCTCGCGTTGTTGTAGAAACCCGCAATGCCAGCGTGGGCTTCGATGGCCAAGCAGTGTTGAGTCACGTGGATCTGATAGTTGAACGCGGCCAAAAACTGGCGCTGATTGGTCCGAACGGTGCGGGCAAAACCACTCTGTTGCGTCTTCTACTTGGGCAGATTCCTGCGATGTCTGGCGAGGTAGAGATTGGGAACAACGTCGACATTGCAGAGTTCGCTCAGCATCAGGTCGATTCGTTGCGATTTGAGGCAACTGTTCTTGAGGAGTTTCGAGCTGCAGTCGGAGACGAGCATGGTCGCAACCTGCGGTCTGTTTTGGGAAGTTTTGGATTTCGCGGGGAGGCCGTGGATCGCCGCATAGCGGATCTTTCTGGAGGGGAGCGCACTCGCTTAGCGCTAGCCCGCATCATGGTCAATCCCGTGAACCTGTTGGTGCTCGATGAGCCGACAAACCACCTTGATCTGCCGAGTTGTGATGTGCTCGAAGATGCGCTGATTGCCTATCCCGGCACGGTGCTCTTGGTGACACATGATCGCTACTTGATTCGCTCCGTAGCTGATTCGTTGCTCGAGGTACGAGATGGCAGAGTGATCTTTCACCCAGAGGTCGATGAGGCTGTACTCGCGCCTAGTGGGGTCGCTGCGACTGCACGACCAGCAACTGTTTCGCCAGGGACCAAGCGCACCAGCAAACTCGAGACTCGCAAACTCACAGCCGAAGAACGCCAGAGCAAACAGAAGGCCTCGAAGGCACTCAAGCAACAGGTGCAGAAGCTCGAGCGAGCAATACAGGCCGCAGAAACGCAAGCCTCGCAACTTTCGGCGCAGCTTGCTGATCCAGAAATCTACGATGACCACGCACGGGTGCGTCAACTAGCGGAGGAACTTGACGTTGCCAAGGCAACTGCGGACCGCCTCTTGCAAGACTGGGAGCAAGCCCAGATCGAGCTTGAATCAGTCTTGGACTAATTCGGCCGTCGGTTTTTAGCCCTCGGTTTTTGCTGTGCCCGACTCTGCAAGATCCTTGGCCCATCGGTAGTCGGGTTTGCCAGATGGCGAACGCAAAATAACGTCGACCACATGGAGTTCTCTCGGAACTTTGTAGCCGGCAATATGGGTACGAGTGTGATCAACCAAATCCACCAGGCTGGCAGTCTGCCCCTCTCGGAACTGCACTACGGCGGCAACTTTTTGCCCCCATCGCTCGTCGCTTACGCCAATCACAGTGCAGTCGAATACTGCGGGATGCGCTTTGAGTGCTTGTTCGACCTCTTCAGGGAAAATCTTTTCTCCACCCGAGTTGATAGACACAGAGCCTCGGCCAAGCATGGTCATCTGCCCGGGGCCGGCCCATTGTGCAGAGTCCCCAGAGACTGCATAGCGCTTTCCGTCGGCGGCAATGATAAACGTCTCGGCAGTTTTCACGGGGTCGTTGTAGTAGCCCAACGGGATGTTTCCGCCACGACCGAGTTTGCCGATGCGGTGATCCCCATCGGGAATGATCTTGAGTTCCTCGTCAAGAATGACCACGTCGCGCCCCGCAGCCACCGTTGGCCCACCGGCGGTTGCCTTTGCACCTTTGCTGGCATACGTCAGACCGTTGAACCCAGACTCGGTTGAGCCGATCGAGTCAGTGATGATCAAGTTGGGGAACTGATCCAAGTAGCGATCTTTGACTGACTGTGAGAACAACGCAGCGCTTGAAGAGACCGAGATCAGTTGTGACAAATCCCAGCGGTCTGGTTCGGCGTCGAGTGCATCCACGAGCGGACGCGCCATGGCGTCGCCAGTAATGAGCACTGAGTTCACGCCTTCTGCAGCGAACAGAGTCCAGATTTCCTCGGGGTCAAACTTGCGAACCACGACAAGAGTGCTGCCCAAGAACCATTGGCTCAGCGTTGCAATCTGTGCCGCGCCGTGCATCAGCGGCGGGATGATGCAGAAAATCAAAGGTGTCTCACTGAGCGCTGCTTGCTCGGCGCGTGCGTACTCGCTCGCGACGCGCTCACCGGTGAGAGCGTCAATTCCTTGGCCAAGCGCAAAGAAAATATCTTCGCTGCGCCACATCACGCCCTTGGGCATGCCCGTAGTTCCACCGGTGTAGATCACATAGATGTCATCGGCGGATCGTTCAGCAAAGTCGCGGTTCGTCGACTGAGCGGCAACAGCATCAGAGAACGCAACCGAACCTAGAGCGGACACGTCAGCTCCAGAGTCATCCTCAATGTGAATGAACGTGGTGAGTTTGGGGGAGCGGTCCGCAACCGCGCTGAGGCGGCCGGCGTACTCCTGATCAAACACGCATGCCACAAGCTCTGCGTTGCCGATCAGGTACGAGAGTTCGTCCTCGACGTAGCGGTAGTTGACGTTGATGGGAACTGCTCGAATTTTGAGACACCCCAGCATGGCTTCGAGCCACTCGTGGGAGTTCTGAGCGTAAATTCCAACATGGTCATCTTTGACCACACCGCTAGCTGCTAGATGATGAGCTAGAGCATTCGCTCGATCGTCTAGTTCTTTGTACGTCAGACGAGTGTCGCCGTCCACGAGTGCAACTCGGTCGGGAAGTACGTCGACGGTGTGTTCGAAGAGGTCTGCGATGTTGTAAGCCACGCGGCAAAACTAGAACATGTTGCAGAGCCGGGGTAGCTGAGCCCTACGGAGCCGATTGTTCTGAGGGTGCCTGAGAGGTCTGGGTAACGGGTGCTGCGGTCTTGGTGATGGTTGGGTCACTGAGTCCCGCCAACTGCCGCAGTTCCTCGAAGGCTGGCTCAACTTGTGCTGCTACTTCCCAAATATCGGGTACGAGATCGGCGTCAGCCAAGAATCCAATATCGATGTGATCTCGGTACGACAAGACGGTGATGTTGAGTCCGGCGCCGTCCATGATCGGCCCCATTGGGTATGCAGCAACGAGTTCGGCCCCTGCGAGATACAAGGGAAAGGGTGGCCCGGGCACATTTGAAATAACCAGATTGTGGATCGGGCGATGCTGATTGGCCAGGTTCATTGAGCTGTAGAACCGCGCAGCTAAGCCGAAGGTGCGCGGGGCAGCCCACTCGGCCCAGTCGGTCAGGGTGCGGGCGCCGATTGCGTTGTGGTCCTCTTTTGCGCCCTCGGTACTCTGACGAATTGTTTCGAGTCGTTCCTCGGCCGAATCTACGTCTGTGGCAAGCGAGGCAAACATGGCAGACACCATGTTTCCTTGAGAGCCCATTTCCTCTTCAACTCGTACCGATACGGGGCATACTGCGAGCAGAGGCTCATCGGGAAGAGCGTCATGTTCGAGTAGGTAGCGCCGCAGGGTTCCTGAGCAGACTTCGAGCACAACGTCGTTGATCTTCACATCAAGAGCTGTTTTGACTGCCTTGGTTTCTGGTAACGAGATGCGAGCAAAGGCCACTGCGCGGCGCGGCCCAATGGATTGGTTGAAGGGGGTTCGAGGCGCTGAAAGCGGAACGCCGCCGTGTTTCATCTCGGGGTCGATGATATTGCTTACAAGTTGGGTCACCGAGCGGATGGTTCGACTGAGCAAGGGGACTACTGCCCGTGCTCTTCGTAGCTTTGAAAACGTTGCATACGAGAGCAACTCAAACTCGTTCGGTACCCGGTCAGGAGGCGTTTCGACAGCCTCGATTGGTGCAGCGTCGGGTGAGAGGTCATAGAGCGCAGTCATGATTTCCGCCCCAGACGCACCGTCGATGGCAGCGTGATGCACCTTGACGACAAACCCAACGCGGTCCTGCTTGAGTCCTTCAATCACCCAGGCTTCCCACAGCGGTCGGGATCGATCAAGGGGCACCGAAGCAATTTCTGCGGCCACCTGACCGAGTTCTCGCCTTCCACCGGGCGCAGGTGCAGTGATCCTGCGAACGTGGTTGTCGATATCAAAATCAGGGTCTTCAATCCAAACCGGATGATGAAACTGAAAGGGCACCTCGACTAGGCGGCGGCGAAACGGCGGCACTGACTGCAGGCGCGACTCAATATGGGTTCGGAACTTCTCGAAGGAGTATCCGTCAACCATGGTCGAGATGTCATAGATGCCAACCATTGCTACATGCATGTGGCCAGCTGGTGTCTCTAGGTAGAGGAATGTGGCGTCCATGCCAGACAATCGCTCCATGTTTGTACCTTTCGTCTAGGGACGTGCCCTCCCTGATTTCCCTATTCTTCCCTGAATTGAACCGGCATGCACCGTGAAATTGACTTCGGCTTGTGGCCAGTACTTTCCGGCACAAGACTGAAGGCCTATGCCACGAGCGAAGAGCGAAGATCAGCAGGTCCGTCGTAGTCGTGCGCTGTTGCGACAGGGACTGCTTCGTTCGGCACTTGTCATCAACGCGTATCGACCAAGGAAGAACAGCCCCACGCTCACAATCCCGTCTTTTTTTCCGGCTTGGTTGGTGAGCGAGGCAGCCCCAATCTTCTTGGCGGTGACTGCAACAAGGACTACGAAGCAGCTTGTGGGTGCTCTGCGAGATCGGTCGAATCGCGCGGCGGGATCCGGTACTTCATCAGAATCATTGCTTCGCCCAAGCGGGTGGGTCGGGCTTGGACTCACAGCGGCGGCAAGTGTCGGTGCACTTGGTTTGATCCGTCAAGGCCAGCAATCGGCAGAGGAATTTGATGCCGCTCTCAGTTCGCTGTTGCCCGAGAAGGAACTGCAAGCTGCACCGCAGTCGGTACGACTTGGTGCTCTTCTACCTGTGCTGAATGGGTCAAGTCGTCGGCGGATACAACGCAACATCACCTTTAGCGAGCACACCACGAGCAGAGGCAAATCAGTCAAGCTGAAACTAGATGTCTATACGCCGCTTGATGACCCACAGCCCGGACAGAAAAGGCCAGCTGTTTTGCAGATCCACGGGGGAGCCTGGGTGCTTGGCTCAAAAGACGAGCAGGGGATTCCGCTGCTCAATCACCTAGCTGCGTGCGGGTGGGTGGGGTTCAACGCCGATTACCAGTTGAGTCCCAAGGTGAAATATCCCGGGCATCTGATCGACTGCAAACGAGCGCTGGTCTGGATTCGCGAGCATGCCGAGGAGTACAACGTTGACCCCAATTTCATTGTGGTTACTGGTGGCTCAGCCGGAGGCCACCTGTGCGCGCTCGTCGCTCTCACCCAAGGTGATCCAGCATTCCAACCGGGCTTTGAGACCGCTGATACATCGGTCCAAGCTGCCGTGCCGTTTTATGGGGTATACGACCTGACCGATCGAGAGAGCTATAACGGTCGGCAATTTACGGATCTGCTGACCAAGACGGTCATGGGAGTCTCCCTTGATGATCAGCCCGAGGCATGGGCTGCGTACTCGCCGATTGATCGGATTACTGAACAGGCTCCTCCGATGATGGTGATTCACGGAGATAAAGATGTTCTTGTGCCCGTCGAGGGTGCGCGTGACTTTGTTGCAGCTCTAGGTGAAACCTCTCGGAACCCTGTTGTGTATGCAGAGCTTCATGGTGCGCAGCATGCCTTTGAGATCTTCTCGAGTTTTCGAACGGTCAACGCAGTGCAAGCAGTGGAGCGTTTCTTGAACCACATCCACGCTAGCTACCTAGTTTCTCTCGAAAGCAGTATCTGACGTAACTTCAGAAACATGACTCAGACAGAATCTTTTGATCCAGCAGCGGTAGCGGCCTATCAGTTCGGTGGCCAAGACATTCCATGGATGATCGACCATTGGGGCGAGAATCGCGCTGATCACCCGTTCTTGATCTGGGAACCCAAAGACGGCACCGATCGCACTTGGACCTATGCCGAGTTCGCAGAGGCCACCAAGAAGGTTGCTGCAGGGCTTCATGCCAAGGGAGTGGGTATCGGAGACATGGTCTTGATCCATGCCGAGAATTGCCCCGAGGGAGTCATTGCTTGGTACGCGTGCGCTCGTGTAGGCGCAATTGCAGTGACTACTAATACGCGCAGTGTGCGTAGTGAAGTGAGCTATTTCATCGAACAGACCTCATGCGTTGGCGCGATTACTCAACCCAAGTTTGCGGCTCTCGTGGCCGAGGCTGGGCCAGACCTTGGCTGGATTGTGGTCACGGAAGACAACTCTGGAGTGGCGGCAACGGCAGAAGAACTTGCACATGGCCGAGAATCATTTGCAGTACTTGAGGGCGACTCCGCTGATGCACCTCAGCGCACAGCCGACCCTATGTTGCCGGCTGGCGTGCTCTTTACTTCTGGCACAACTTCAAAGCCGAAGGCAGTTGTGCATACTCACGCCAACATGTTGTGGGCGGGCAAGGTCAACCCAACCAATATCGACATGGGTGCAGACGATGTCTACTTGGCCTCACTTCCCTTCTTTCACGTCAATACTCAGAGCTGGGCCATCTGGACGGTGTTGGGTGTGGGCGGCACCGTGGTACTGCAGCCCAAGTTCTCGGCGAGTCGATTCTGGGACGTAATCGCCAAGCATTCGGTGACCCACATCTCGCTCATTCCGTTTGTGATCAAGGCAGCTTTCGATACAGGAATTCCCGAGAATCACACGGTCAAAGTAGGAGTCTTTGGTCTGATCATGCCGGTGCTTGATCAGATGATGGGCATGCGTGTCATTGCCGCTTACGGCATGACTGAGCTCGTGACGCATTGCATTCATTCAAACGACTTTGAGTCGTACCCCGATCTGGCCATGGGCAAGGTATCGCCCGGTTATGAGTTCTTGATTGTGGATCCTGACACGGGGGCGCTCTGCAAAGAGGGTGAGATCGGAGAACTCTGGATTCGTGGCGTACGCGGCGTCTCGGTGTTCTGGGAGTACTTCGGCAATGCTGAGGCCACCGAGAAGTTCTTTACCGAGGACGGCTGGGGGCGCACCGGCGATATGGTCCGCCTGCTTGCAGATGGCAATATTCAATACACCGACCGTGACAAGGACGCTCTCAAAGTGGGTGGCGAGAACGTCTCTGCACGAGAGGTTGAAGACGTGGTTCGCACTGTGCCTGGTTTGGCTGACGTTGCCGTTGTTGCCAAGTCCCATGAGATGCTCGACATGGTCGCCGTTGCCTTTGTGATTCTTGCTGATCCTGCTGCTGATCAAGATGCCATTGCGGCTCAGATCATCGAGGCCTGCAAGTTGGATCTTGCAGACTTCAAGGTGCCTCGTGCGGTCTACTTCGTGGATGAGTTCCCAACAGCAGAACTTGGCAAGATCTCTAAAAAAGACCTACGCGAAGTAGCTGACAGTCATCCTGCTGTCTGAGTTCGTACCGATCTGATTCTCTACTGATCTGATTCTTTACTGATCTGATTTTCTACTGGAGCACTGCTGCGAGGGCGGTGGGAACCGTTGACGGGCCGGCTAGTGGCGCGCAGCGAATCCCCAAAACGTTTGCCAGTGCGCGAGCATCCTCAGCATCCTCAGCTGGCGCAAGGATGACCAGTTCTGTGAGCGCTGCGGCATCGCCTACTGCGTCCCCTCCTGTGGTGGCTCGACAATCGGACAAGGCAAGAGTGATCTGTCGTGCAGCAGTTGATCGGGCAAGTTGGTGCGAGGCTGCGCGCATGGCGAGTGACAGATTGGTTACCCCAAATCCACGCAGTCGCAGCAGGTCGCTGACGACCTGCTCGGGGCTTCGCTGTTGGTGTTGAGCTTTGATCACAATTGCATCCTCGGCAAAGGCGATCACCGAGCAGTCAGCACCGCAGCGATACACCACGGCCGCTGCAGCAACAGCCGCTGCTGCTAGGCGCTCCCCGAACATTGAGCCTGACCTATCAACGAGCAAGCACAAGGCTGTGTCTGAGCGTTTCCAAGCCTGCACAGCAAGTTCCTCTGCGCTCACGGGTGCGTTCGTTGCCCGGCCAAGAAGAATCGGGCCAAGGGACGCGTCAAGGTCAAGATCTCCTGACTGTTTGGATGCCGGAGCTAGACCGAGTCGCCCGATCCCTCGTCGCGCAGTAGGGCCATTCCTTGCAAGGTCCACCACGACTTGTCCGGCGAGCCGTTGAGCGAGCAGTCGAAGCTTTTCGTCGGTCGCTGCGTTCAAGTCGGCTAGCAACGACAGTGCTTCATCTGGGTCATCCCCAAGCAATTCAGCGAACGCATCGGAGTCGAGGTGCCCCACCTCGGGCGAGATCTTTTCGAACTGCGGATGCCGAGAGAGCTCGCGTCGAGAGGTGGTTCTTCGGCTTGCTTCGGCAACTGCGGAGCGAGCTTCCTCACCCTCTTTAATAGCCTCAGTGTCCTGGCGCCCCCCGCCGGGTGGCGGGGTCAGGCTTTTTTCTGAGCCTCACTCTGCTCGTTTGCTTGAGGCGGCCCTTCTGTTTGAGGGGCAAAGTGCCGGTGCCAGAGTTCCGTGACGATCTCTTCTGCACTACGGGACCCGCCCTCGGTGATTCGGATTCGGCCTGACAGCGCAAGTAGCGCAGCATCAAGGGTGACCGAGGGGTCATCAACGGCGGTCCCTCGAAGCTCTGCAAGCTCTTTGAGCACGAGGACAAAATCAATTGCACCGCGCACCGATGACCCAGTGCGAATCTCGCTATGAGTTCTGCTGTCTCGAACCATGGCCACTGCCGCCCGCAGCAGGTTTGAGCCAATCAGATCGGCTGCGAGAGGTGCGGCCGATTGCACGATCTGCTCTTCCTCTCCTGCGTCTTGATAGCCCATCGCCAGCCGACAACAGCGGTCATAAACCGCAGAGGCAATTCGCGCCGTACCAACAGAGTCAAAGGGGTTCATGGCCGCCACGAGTCGAAAGCCGGGGTGGGCCTGTACGCGCCCTAGTCGGGGCACGTGAAGCTCGGCCTCGCTCATGACGGTGATGAGCAAGTTCAGGGTCTCTTCAGGAATGCGGTTGATCTCTTCGATGTAGAGAAGTGCTCCCTCTCTGAGGGCGCACAGCAAAGGGCCGTCCACAAACGCCTCAGCCACATAGCCCTCGGCAAGAACCACGGAGGGATCGAAGGTTCCCACTAAGCGTGCAGGGGTGAGTTCGGCGTTGCCTTCAACAAACTCAAAGCCCGACGAAGTGCACGTGGCCACAGAGCGCAACACCGTTGACTTTCCTGTTCCTGGGGGACCTTCAAGGAGCAGGTGTCGACCAGCAGCTAGAGCCGCAACTACCGACTCAAGCTCGCGTCTCCTTCCAACAACCGAAGTCGTCAGAAGGTTCAACAGTTCGGAGTCGTAACTTGGTTGCACAGTTGTTGGTTAGGCGAAGTCGATGACGCCACGGATGTTTACTCCGTTGCGCATGTCTGCGTAGCCCTCGTTGACCTGATCAAGGGAGTATCGCTTGGTGATGAGTTCATCGAGCTTGAGCTCGCCCTCTCGGTACATAGAGAGAAGCTGAGGAATGATTGCTCGGGGGTTCGAGGACCCATACACGGTGCCTTTGATCTCTTTATTCATCATCGACAGCATGAAGACATTGAGTTGTGCATCGTTTTCGAGTAGCGGAGCAAGCCCCGTGACCACCAAAGTGCCCCCCTTCGAGGTCAACCCGAGTGCTGGCTCGATCATGTCTCCGTGCATCACTCCAGGGCACAGAATGACTCGCTCGCACATATCGCCCCAAGTCAGATCTGGCAGGGCGAGCAGTGCTTCTTCCACCGAGGAGTAGGTGTGCGTTGCGCCAAATTCCATGGCTTGTTCACGTTTGAACTCGACAGGATCAATTGCAATCACTCGCTTTGCTCCGGCGATTCGCGCCCCCTGAACTGCATTGATGCCAATGCCACCCACGCCAATGACTGCCACGTTGTCTCCGGGCTTGGTGCCTGCACGCTCAGTAGCTGATCCAAACCCTGTTGCGACCCCGCAAGAGACCAACGCGACTACACCAAAGGGCAGATCTTTCTCTACCTTCACAAGTGAGTTCTCGCTGACTAGGACCTGCTCAGAGAAGGTTCCAACCTGAGCGAAACGCCCCACTGCGGTCGACGACCCTTGAGCGTTGCTGACATGGTGAGCCT
>WLJI01000030.1 GCA_009701845.1 Actinomycetota bacterium | reverse complement strand
GGTCCAACCAGGGAAGTTCAATCTCAGACTTGGTATGGATTGGACCGAGGCGGCGGCCATCGCCGTGGCCAAAGGCTGCTCTGGTCCGATCCGATTTCTTGTGTTCTCTGAT
This sequence comes from Actinomycetota bacterium, assembly GCA_009701845.1. Classification (GTDB taxonomy): domain Bacteria; phylum Actinomycetota; class Acidimicrobiia; order Acidimicrobiales; family Microtrichaceae; genus IMCC26207. Next base: position 20,095 of record WLJI01000030.1, on the reverse strand, counting down.
GCCAGCGGTGAGGACCTCGATCCGCTCAAGAGCATGGTGAGTTCTCTGAGTACTTTCGGAACCGCTGAACTGAGCGGTGGTCGAGTTCTTGACGATCTTCGTGAACTTGCAGGCTGCGATTGGATCATCCCCTCGGTTTCCTCCTTCTCCATGCTTGCGATTTATCTGTCTACGGCGCGCTACGTGTGGCCAGAGGTTCACTTGGTTGAGCACGGCACTTTCGGAAGCATTTGGGGCTACGAGGCTGTGGTCAAAGACGGCCCAGTCGCAGATGCAATTTCTGAGGCCCACGGAGGAGTTTCGCCGGCGTGGTTCCGAGGTGTCCCCTTCGATCCAAGGGTGAGCGATGCGGTATCTCAGTGGGTCCAAGAGGTTTCGCAGAACCTTTCCGAGCAGGCATCTGCTGAGAGCTGGACCGATGCAGGGGACTTGATCCTGTGCGGCGTCGCTCCAAGGTGGTCGCCCTCGGGGGTTCTTATGACTCACGAAGGTTGAGTAGCCCCAGCTCCTTGGCAATTCGAAACGCAGGAATGCGTTCTCGTTGCAAGAACAGCACAGCCGATATCAGCGCTGAGACCACAACCAGACCAATGACTGCCAGCACGTCTGCGGCCAGCAGCCGGTTCATGATCGCGGCGGTCCAAGCACCGAGCACCATCGTTGCGGTGAGTGGGCCGATATAGCCCCGAAAAGTTGCCCGCGAGTCAGAAATACCTGCACGGCCCGCAAGAACAATTTGGGTCAGGTGATTCACCCCAGGTTGCACGGCTATGGCCCACACCATAGGAAGAAACGAACCCGACCTGACCGTGAGTATGCACCCGATCCCGATTGTTGCAAGTGAGGGAACAAGTCCAGCAGCGACCTGCTTGAACTTCCCTGTTGCCTCAAGGCCAACCGAGAGCAGACTCGCAGGGATGCTGATGGCAGCCCCAATCGCCAAAGGCACGGCCATCGACGCTGCCCCCACCCATTGGGCCCCCAGCAGCACTGGAATAAGCGCCCGCAGAGCGATACCGCCCGCTAGACCGGCGGGAAGCGCAAGCCAAGCGGCCAGTGCAATTAGCTTTGGCCAGAGGCCCCAACTGCGCTCGCTGTTGTGTATGTCATGGCGAAACTCAGGATAGAGAACGTCATGAATAGCTGTTTGTAGCGTGGCTAGCGGAAGCACTGCAAAGGTGGCAGCGCGGTTGAATTGTCCGAGTGCCGCCTCACCAACTGCGCGACCAATGGTCAGCGGACCCGTCGTGATCATTCCGTAGTGCACAAGTGAGACGCCCGTTACTGAACGGGCAAACCTCAGTCTTGGCATCATCTCACTGCTTGGCAGGCGAGGTATCCACGGAACTTTCAGCATCACAAGAAGGATGGTCACCTGCACCCAAGACTGAGTTGTGGTGAGTGCAATCAATGCTGGGGACGACCGCCAGTGGTAGACGGCAAGGATTCCCAACAAGATTCCAGCGAAACCGCTCAGGGCAGTACTGGTGCTGAGCAGCTTGAATCTGCCAGATCTGCGCGCTTCGCCGACGAGCAACTTTTGTGCAGGAAGAATGAAGAGGATCATGCTTGCCCATCGCATGGTGCTCGCAGTACCCGGAGCAGACCAAAGCCGTTCCCACGGACCTGCAATAACAATGGCGATGACGGACGCTATGACGCCAAGTATCAGCGTCGACCCAAGGAGTTGCCGAAAGATCTGCGGGCTTGGATCAAGCTCACGAGCGCTGAGGGGACCAAAGCTGTTTGCAGTTATCAGTCCAATCAGAGCGATGCCAGAAAGCGCGGCGCCGTAGCTTCCAAAGTCTTGCGGTGCCACGAGACGGCTTGTTGCTGCCGCATAGGGGAGCTGCACCAGGGTGACAATGACCGAGGCCGCCAAGATCCACGAAGTTCCGCGAACGAGCGTTCGAGATCGGCTGACCACTTCTCAGTCCGTAGCCAAGGACGAGGTAGACGCGGGGGAGCTATCAATGCTCCGCTGGAATTTTTTTTGAACAAAAACTGCGTCGAATTGAAGTAGTTCCCCGGTGTGTTGATCCGAAAATCCGGGCATGGCGAAGCTCACAACAAACCCACGGTCGGCCATCCAGTTCATGAGTTCTCCGGCGAGGGGCCCCGACTCGTACAGGGGAAGAAGAGAGAGCTCCAGTTGTACTCCAACTACTGCGTCAGGGATGAGCGCACCGCAGCCGGTGAGTACCTCGCGTTCGAACCCTTGGGTATCGATCTTGAGAAATACACCTGACTGCAGGTCGAGCTCCGCGGCGATATTGGCGAGGGCTCGAACTTGAACAGTCTCTTCTGCCACGTACTGAGACAGTGGTGCAGAGTGCGCGTGGCGGCTGAGCATGGGAAGAAGCGAACTACTTGCGGCGGCGTTGCCAGCAACGTTGATCTGTGCAGTGGTATCCGTTGCCCCAAGAGCGAAGTTGTGGACAGTCCAGAGGGCATCGGAGGACGCTGCCTCGCGGGCCGCAGCGAAGGGGGCCGAGACTGGCTCAAACGACTCGATCCGGCCGCCGTAGCCGTTCTTTCGAAGAGAGCATGCGTATTGCCCCGCGTTTGCGCCAACGTCAACTACTACCGAGGTTCCGAGCTCCACGATGAGTTGGCCAAGTGCAGCGAGTGGATCGGCCCTCTTGCGTGATACCTCAAAGCCAAACCGATTCGAGGTTGAGTTCAGAAGTTTCTTTATCGCAGAGTTCACCCGACTGCCAGTCTGTACTCAGTGCCGATCGTTGCAGTGAGGCTCCCCACCTTACCGGACGGCCTAATCAGCAAGTTTCTTGAAACTGGCCACCAGATCAGCTGCTTTTTCGGGCCAAGTCATTGTCTCGGCTGCATTCCGGGCGCAGACTGACAGCTCGCTCCACTCTTGGTTCGGTAGGTTCAGAATCTCGCCGAGCGCAGTAGCGAGATCTGCAGTTACTGATATTCGGTCGGCAACCTCAACGAGATGTCCGGAGTCTTTTGGCATAAATGCTGCAACCCCGTGTTGGTTGATACCAACAACTGGAACCCCTCTGCCTAGGGCCTCAAGCATCTGTGAGCTTGCTGACTCTCGCAGGCTTGTAATGAGTAGTACACGCGAGCGATCAAGGTGAGCGGGCAGGGTGTTCCACTCGACATGACCGTGAAGCTCGATCTTCCCTGTGAGGCCAAACTCAGAGACTCTGCGCGCCACTCGCGATGCTTCGCTACCGGCTCCGAACATGTCCATTCTGGCCTCCGGCATGCGCTGAGCAAGCTGTGCGAAAGCCTCTACAGCCAGAACGGGATCCTTGATGGGGACCATGCGTCCAATCCAAATGACACGGCCGAGTTCATGGTCATCAACAGGTGTCGGAGGAGAATCCATCACTGCTGGTGGTGGTGCCGAGTCGAGCATCATGCGGGCCGAACTCGAGCCGAGTTGGTTCACCACGCGCAGTGTCTCTCGGTTCGTTGTCAAGATGAGCTTTGCGTGCTTCACCGTGCGAAGAGCGAGCGGGTTCAGACGGATCATGCGGATTCCAGCACTGCGCGAACGTTCCTTCAAGCGGGCGCCCAAGCTCATGGGGGTTGCAAGGCGGAAGTCGGCAGTCTGGCCGCCACCTATGGGACCAAAGACCAATGGCGCCTGCTCGGAGTGGAACCGGGACCCCCAAAACAGGCTGCTCCAGGTGATGTGGTGGATGATCTGTGCTTGTGCGAGAAGTCCGCTCGCACGGGCATACCGCAGAGCCGCCAATTGCCAACGCAAGTACCCGGCGTACACGCCCACCTGAGGTGGAAGTCCCGATGTTCTCGGCACATCAACGGCATGAAGGTGGATCACTCCTGCAGCTTGAAGAATCGCAGGTTCTACGTCGTCAAGAAATCGCTTGGTAGTCAGTAGGTCAATTTCGCAGCCCAATCCTGCAAGATGGGACACCCAGTTCCACGCGTTGCCGGCTTCGCTGCCCAACTTGGGGGAACACACGTAGGCAACGACAAGGACCCGAAGGGAGTCGCCTCCTTGACTGCGCTGAGTTGCGGGGTTTGCCGGGTTCAACGCCTTGTCTCTTGATCAAGGCAGGCCAAGATTCCTTGGGTAAATTGCTCGGCCATGTTCTCGATGGTTGTCTCATCGGCAAGTTTCCGTGAGGCCTGCGTCATGAGAGCAAGACGCTCGGGATCTTGCAGCAGCTCAGCGATCATCGCTGCGGCAGCCGTTTCGTCAATAGGGCAGACCAAACCGTTGACTCCATCGGTTACATAGTCAATCTCAACGCTGTGATCGGGACGGTCCGAGGTGATGATCGGTAACTGCAGCGCCCCGGCATCGAGCACCACAAGTCCTACCCATCCGGGGATCATCATGAGCGACGCGACGGATGCAATCTGAGCGAGCTCGGCTGCAAATCGCGTTCCAAGAATGTGAAGCCATGGTCGGGACCGAGCCAGCAGATCGAGTTCCTCGCGCTCCTCGCCGTCGCCAACAATCAGAAGTTCGAAATCGGGAATGATCACCCGAATCTGCTCGGCAATCTTCACTAGAGACAGAAGTGCTTTCTCTCGGTACAGAGACCCCACATACAGCCCGACTGGACCACTGCCGATGCCTAGTTTTTTGCGGGTTTGAGCTACTTGCTCTTCTGTGACTGCATCGCGAAAGGAACTGAGTTGCCTGGTATCAATTGCGTTGTGGAGGTCGGTCACTTGCGCTGAAGAGACACCCATCTTGATCACGTCTCGGGCAACTCCAGAGGTATATGCAAAGAACCAGTCTGACTGATGAAGCATGAGTTTTTTCCACCACTCGCCCGCTGCCGAGCTAGCGGCTGTGTTGCGATTGATGCCGTGCCCCCACAGGGCCAGCTTGGGTCCGCCGAGGCGGCGCCAGATTGCAAAGAGGTTGTTGACTACCAACTTGCTGGCCTGTTCGACCACCACTAGGTCGGCATGTCGGACAGATCGAAGAACCGGCTGCCAAATAAGTGATTGGCCACGCGCCGGAAGCTGCCGGTTCTGAATCTGTTCTGCCCAAGATATTTCCCCGGTGTCATTCTTTGTTGACTCAACGGAATCGGGTTGTCCCACAATGAGCCGCAGCGTGACATTGCTCTGATCGAGTTGCTCACGCATGAGCTCATACAACGGAACCCGATAATGGGGGAGTGACTTGTACAGAATGACTACCTCCCTCCGGTGAACGGTGGCCGATTGCGGGCCATCGCTCTGTGTTGGCTTTGATGGGAGGAGTGCCCGGGCGTAGGGCGAGGCTGCAGCAATGGGCCAGGTTGAGCCGCCGTGGCGACGCTGGAAGTGGAACCACTGCTTTGGGGGAAGCCCCTTTGGTGACAACAGCATGCTCCACCGTTGGCGTAGCCCGAGTGCCCGGTCGCGAAACGTTCCATCCACACTGTTTCTTGGGCACTCGCCGACGTAGCTGCTACTCACAGCAATGCCACAGCCCAAATCATGAGTGGCTCGCAGGCCGTAGTCGTAATCTGCCATGCCGTGTTGAAACACAGGGTCAAAGTTGCCCACACGACGGTAGACACCTTGAGGAACGAGGACGAGGTTTCCGTTCATGGTGTCGGCAACGGTGGTGCTAGCTAGGTCACGCGGGCGGAGCAGGTCAAAGACCATTCCGCGCCAGGTTCGCCGAACCCTGACAGCTGAGTAACTGCAGGTTTGAGTCCCCGGCTCGACCAACGCACCGACGGCAATCGTGAGTCCTGCGGGGTCTGGAGAAATCTTCAGGAGTTGCTCAATTGCATCTGGATACACCAAGACATCGTCGTTGAGCCAGAGCACATAGTCGGGTTGTGACTCGTACGCGCGGGCTAGCCCCAAACGCATTGCCCCAGCCCAGAACAGGTTGCCATCGCCGAGGATCTGCTGAGCCTCTGGGAGCAGTCCACGCACTGCCTCGGCAGTACTGTCAGTTGAGCCATCGTCAACGTGAATGACACGCAGTTTGCAGGTTCGCTCATCTGCTGCATGAAGCAGCGACTCTAAGCATCGCAGGGTTGTGGACCTGCGGTTATGGGTGGCGAGCACCACAGCAACTGTTGGCAGAGAACCACTACCTTGATGGCTATCCACTTGGGCGCGTCTCCACCGCTGTGCTTTCGCTGGCGCTCTTCGATTGATTCACCAGTGTTGTATGCGTTCCGATGCCTGCCCCTAGGAGCCCAAACAGCACTCCTTGTTCAGGCCCTAGCTGGTAGCTAATTGTGAAGGTCATTGCCGCGACGGTCACTGCGAGGAGAGGGCTCGGAACTCGCAGGCGAAGGTCCCGCCGCCAAGTTCTGCTCAGGGGTACCACTGTGACTAGGCCGAAGAGGATCACAGCAAGAATCCCTCCTGCGAGTATCTCGGTTATCCACTGACTGTGAGCCGAGACTGCGATGAGTTGACCGGCGATACGTCGCTCTGCGCCTTTCCCGGCCGGATTGCCAAGCACGAGATTCAAGCCTGGTCCGTGAAGCTGCTGCGAGAGCAACACGTTCCATCCCTCAACACGCCACAGTAGGGTTTTGTCCTCGGAGATAGTTTTTTGCAGGGCCGTTCCAGCTTGAGTTGTGGAAAGCACTGTTAGCAAGGCGACGAGTAGTGCGACCAAGGCTCCAACTGCGACAGAAACCCTTTGCTTCATGCGACCACTCGGCGCGAGCACGCTCCAGAGAGCAAACAAGGCAAGGAGGGTTGCAATCCAGACTGTGCGTTGTTGAGAGAGTAAGACGATGAATCCAAAGTAGGCAGCGAGCCAATTGGATTTGCCTTGACGACCCCGTACCAGCAGAAAAAAGATTGCCTGAGAAACAAGCAAGGCCTGTGACGCGTTGAGGGGCCTGTCCCTACCAGCGACCGTTGAGTTGAGGCCGAAGCGGAGAACGAAGAGGATTGCGACAGCGCTCATGAAGATCGCAATTGCCGTCCAAGTGCGTCGCAAGAACAGTTCCACCCGCTGAGCAGGTATTTGTTGCGCAGCAAAGAACAGCCCGGCTGCCAAGAGTGAAATTTCGTTGCGATAGGAGCGGACGACGAGTTCAACGCCAAAGGTGCTGAAACCGCGAAGCAACGCAAGAGAGGCGAGAAGTAGCAGCCCAGCCCAAGCAAATGCGGGTCGCCGGAGGGGCCGGCCAGCAAGGAGTTGGATTCCAAGCGCAACTAAGAGAGCGGCCGATGCTGCATCGCCGATATACACCGCGAATCCGCCAAATGAAGAGAGTGCCCGAGTGAACCCCGAGACCGAGGCCGCGGCTCCAATGGCAACAAGGGGGATTCCCCATTCCGGCCGATCCACGAGCGCGCCAGCCACAATCACGAACAAGACAAGTCCTGTGATCAGTGTGAGCAGGGCACCAATGTCCATCCGGCGATCTTAGTTGCACCGCTAGGTCTCACTTCGTTGCCGCAAGGCCTTGTCAGCCTGAGCGCACGCCCAGCTGATTTATGAGCTGCACGAAAGCCTCTGTAGCTTCGTTGAGTTTGAGTTCCGAGCGGGAATAGGCCAACCCAAGCTCGGTCAGGGCCCCGAAGAGCCCGCGTGCCAGACCCGGCGACGCGGGAATTGCTAGTTCCCCCCGAGCTTCGAGCAGGTCCAAGGTGAGCTCCATGGTGCTGAGCCCGATTGAGCGGTCGATCTCGTACCACCGCTGCAATCCGAGTACTGCGGGGCCGTCCTCGACAACGATCTGGCGGTACTCCGGCCTACCCATGAACTTGATGCATGCCGTAGAGCCAGCGAGCAGAGCCGAGCGAGTGTCGGTTGCCTTGGCGGCGGCGGCGGTGACCGCCGCATCGAGCTCTTCCGACAGTTGTATCAAGACCGCCTCAAAGAGGCCTGCCTTACTCCCGAAGTGGTGATAGATCGCACCCCGAGTGACTCCGCACTGCTCGGCTACTTCCGCTGGCTGCGTGCCTGCGTACCCGTCACGACCAAAGCAGGCCCTAGCTCCGGCTATCAGTTCTTGGCGAGTGATCTCGGCATCGGCAGCAGTTCTACGCATTGGCCTGTCTGGCTTCCCCTGCTCGGCCTGGTTGACTCGGGTTTAGGACATTCACGGCGCAGCAATTCCGCTCACTGGAACCGCAAGGTTACGGTCAAGAAACAATTCCGCTCACTGGAACTGCAAGGTTACGGTCAAGAAACTGGCCATCACCAACTTGGCCGAGGTTATTCTTTCCCCAGCAGCTCAGAACCCCGGTCACTAGCAACGAACAGGAATGAGAGCCACCCGTCGAAACTTGGATTTGGTTCCGTCCGAATGGCGATCCCGGGGACCGTCTAGGCACCAAAGTGCCGTTCCCCAGCTGACCTTGACTGTTTGCTCCCCAGCACCGGATGCCGTCAACGCTCGACGCGCAAGAGTGGCTCGCGCCCGCAGAGATCTGAAGCGTGAATTCTAGTCGGAGCAATGTTGGGGTGAGTCGGTTGACCGAGCTGTTATCCCCAAGCTGCGAGCTGATGTTGGCGCCCCAACAGGTTATTGAGCCGTTTGCTAGAAGCGCACAGTTGTGATTGTCGCCAGCGGCGATTTGCGTGACCCCAAAGAGGTTGGGCACAGGTCGCGGTACGAATGAACTGGTGACTCCGCCTGCGCCGAGCTGACCAGAAGAGCCCAGCCCCCAGCACTGAACCGTTCCGTTCAGCATCAAGGCACACCCGTGCTGGGCTCCCAACTCAACGTACCCTACGCCCGTGAGGGGGATGAGTTCTAGGGTACCTACGCTGTTTCGCACGACTGTCTTGAGCGTTGTGAAGGATCGCGTGTTGAGGGTGCTGTTGTTTCCCAGTTGGCCAGATTCACCCGCACCCCAACAACGAACAGTCGTATCCTCCATGAGAACGCAAGTGGTCCGCCCCCCGACGGCAATCTGTACACCTCCAACACCTGGCATCGCGAGTCCCGGAGTCAGCGTGGTTCCAACGACCCCAGGTGGGCTGGCAGTGCCTAGCTCGCCAATCGTGTCGAACCCCCAGCAGTGGACTGAGCCGTCACCGATCAGGGCACAAGAATGGGCCGTGCCAAGGGCAATTTGGACTACGCCCGCTAGGCCAAAACCGCCACGTGATACTAATCGGGGTTGAGTGCTGCTGAATGACTCGCCGTTTCCAAGCGGCCCTCGTCCCCAACACGCTGCGAAGCCGAAGGCATTGACGGCGCAAGAGGTTAGGTCCCCTAGGTCCATGCTCTCCATGGCATTTTGCTCAGGGAGCGATGTGGCTGCGAAGTAGCCCTGGACGTCAATGACTAGGTTTGTAGCCCCAGAGAAGTTTTGCAGGGTCAGGTCGTGTCGGCCGAATTCGCCGAGTGGTAGTGAAGCGGTGTTGGTGATGCTCTTTCCTGCGACATAGTTCAAAGCAGTCGCGATGGGCAGGCTGGACGAGCCCGCCGGTGCTGCTCGTAGGAACCCCGTTGAAGCCGGAGTTACTGCAGTGAGCGAGACTTCAACCGCTTGAGCACGCTCGGCAACCCCACAGCCCTTCGGGTTGCTTGCACCTTGGGACGCGAACCCTACGAAAATGCCACCAACCTGAAGCGAGCGAACCCCCTTCGGAACAAATGCCACGCCGGCAGTTCGGGTATCAAGAACTCGACAGGGTGGTACTGGGATGTAGCGGGAGCCGGCCCCAGGGATAAAGAACCCGAATACGTCTATGACGATGTTGGTGCTCGCTCCCAGATTGAGTACTGAGAGATCTACGCCGCTCCTTCCTCCTGTCAGTGTGACGGTTCCGGTGTTTGTCACCCCTTCGCCTGCGGAATAGGACAAGAAGGTGGCATTTGGGGCTGATTGACCGTGAGGGAATGCGCGAATAAAGCCATTTCCAGAGGGGCCTACTGCTGTGATGGACAACTCAACTGCGGTTGTTCCGGCGGGGATTCCACAACCAGAGGCCGCGCCGCCTTGGGCTGCGAATTGCTGGCCCGTACCTGAGACTTGAAAAGAACGTTGATTGCCCGGTGCAAAAGTGCCCGTCTCGTTTATCACTGTGGGCCTTGAGGGCTGTATCCGTGTGTCGACTACGCGGCACGGTTGAACGGGTGCATAGCCAGAACCGCCAGACTCTTGGTAGTAGCCCTGGATCTCAATCACAAAGTCTGAAGCCCCTATGAAGTTCTGAATTCGTAGGTTCGCGGTACTGCCCACTGCTAGTGCAAGAGTCCCGGTATTACTCACGCTTTGACCCGTCGAATAGCTCACAAAAGTTGAGGTTGTGGATTGAGCCCCGGTGGGGAATGCGCGCAGAAACCCTGAGCCCACAGGACCAACGGCAGTGATGGTGACTTCGGCTGCAGCAGCCCCAACGGGCACCGAACAGCCTCCAGGGGTCCCCCCCTGAGTAGCAAACTGCTGACCCGTGCCGGTTACTTGCAGATCTCGGAATGCACCGTCTTGTACGAAACGCCCTCGTAGATCAAGACGAGTATCTGCCACTCTGCATGGGGTAATCGCGGTGTACCCAAGACCCCCAGTCTTGGCGGCGGCAGGCTTGGGCAGTGAGACTATTTCCACGCCGATGCTGAGGAGTGTTCCAAGTACACAAGTTGCGAGAAGCAGGTGGAGTGGCCTGTTTGACAGTTGTCGAGCCAGCGCGGTCGCGGACATTTCTACTCCCTTGATGAAGAATTTCCGCCAGCTTACATACAGCGTGTTTCTATATTCAAGGGCTCGGCGCCTCTTTCTGGAGAATCTCGACTAGTGAGCCCTCCAGGTGGCGAGCACATTGGCCGAGCGCCCCGAGCGTGACGTCTCTGGAGTTGGCAGTTCGCGCTGTGATCCGTCATCGAGGACTTCTGAAAACCCATACCCCAGGCCCGCCAAAAACTCCCAAGCCTGTCGGGCACTTGACCCAGTGTCGTTTGCCCTCGGCACGTACTCAAGAAGAATCACCGGATGCCAAGTGCGCAGGGTCTGCTCAGCACCCTGAAAGGCTGCAACCTCGGCTCCCTCGACGTCTATCTTGATGAAGTCGACCCGTCCCGAGAGCAGTCGGTCAAGTGTGTCAACCTGCACCGTTTCTGCGCTGCCTGCCGACTCGTGATCTTGCAGATCAAACGCAGCCCTGCTGGGATCGCCGTGGTGCTTCAGGTCGAGTCGCCCCGGTGCGCTACCTACTGCTTTTTGTACCACCTGCGCACTCGCAAAATTGTTGAGATCCAGATTGCGTTGCAGTACTGCGCAGAAGCGTCCCGAGGGTTCCACCGCTATGACCCGTCCAGTAGGTCCCACTACCTCGCACATCGCAATGGTGAACGCGCCGTAGTGAGCCCCAAGGTCAACTGCAGTGTCGCCTTCTGTCACCCAGTTGCGCAGATGGGGTAGTTCAACTTCATAGGAATCACGCATGACATACGCAAGCTTCGACATGCCCCTCCACTCGGGCGGACACTCGAAGAGGCAGTCGTAATAGTCGAATTGCACCACCGTGGTTTTGCCAAGTGCCGAGAGCACTCGCCACCAGAGCAGTCGTCGAAACCCTCGAACTGGGTGGCCAGTGCCTTTGAGTTCCTTGACAAACCAGCGGAGTCGGCTTCGGAAGGAAGAAATCACTGCCGAATCGTACTCACGCCCCGGAGGAAACCCCTGTTTTATACGTCTTGAGGGCGCAGTTTCTGACCCCGGCTGTTGCGGCCGCGCTCCGCAGTCCTAAGATAGTGAGATGTTGTTGGCAGCAGACATGGTCTGGCACTTTTGGTTAGCAGTGGTTCTGGCAGTTTCGGCAATTGGTGTGCTGGGGCTCATTATTGGCTTGTACGTGACCAAGGTGTCGAGTACCCGCTATCCAAAATCTGAGAACTGAGACGGTTTTTAGCCCATGGGAGACGCTGTGGACTGGGCGCTCGCGGAGCGAGTAGCCACACGCGTTTGCGGCACGGAGCCATTTGCATCCTCGTATCACGCTGCTGGAATGGCACGTGATTTTGCAGAAATGACTGAGCGAGCTCAGGTGTATGTCGAGGCTGAAACTGGCCTGACCTCTGCCGCTGGCCAAGCACGCGCCCGAGTCGTTGACCGCACTGACTGGGTGCGAGCCAATCTTGCGAGTTATCAGCGACTCCTGAGGCCTGTGTTGGGGCGACTAGAGGGGATCGGCGGCGGCGGGGTGGCTGGTTCGCTTGGTGGCAAAGTGGCCGCTGTAGAACTCGGTGGTCTGTTGGGGTGGATGTCGAGTCGGGTGCTCGGCCAATATGACTTGTTGGTACTCGAGGATGAGAATCCAGAGGATCAAGACCTGGTGTATTACGTGGGACCAAATATTTTGGGCCTCGAGAAGCGTCACGGGTTTCCACCCGATGAGTTCCGACTCTGGGTGGCCTTGCATGAGGTCACTCATCGCACTCAGTTCACCGGAGTTCCGTGGTTGCGCCCCTATTTTCTTGGCCTAGTGACTGAGTTGATGGGCGCAGCAGAACCCGACCCTAAACGCTTGTTTGCTGCAGCCGGTCGCCTTGCAGACAGTGTGCGCACTCGCAGCAACCCACTCGAAGACGGAGGCATCGTGACGCTCTTTGCTTCTCCCGAGCAGCGCGATGCAATGGACCGAGTTGGCGGACTCATGAGTCTGCTCGAGGGTCATGGTGACGTGACGATGGACCGAGCAGCACTTGATCAGGTTCCCTCGGCAGACCGCTTCGCGAGGGCGCTTCGAGCACGACGTCAAAACATGAATTTAGGGGCCAAGTTCTTGCAACGACTCATTGGCCTAGAGGCCAAGATGGCGCAATATGAGCAAGGCGAACGGTTTATCGAAGCAGTCGAGAATGTGGGAGGGCCGGAACTACTCAACCGAGCCTTTGAAGACCCGCTACACCTTCCAACCTTGGTTGAGATTCGAGACCCTTCGCTATGGATTGCTCGATTGGGTCCGGCCGTGACAGCGGCGTGAGTCGCACTGCGCGTCAGGGTGCGACTGCGGCGACTGCGGCTAGCAAACTAGTAGCTGAACTCTTGCAACGCTGCGAGTTTCCGAGTGCTCAACCGGGAGTGGTGCAACACCTGAACTGCGCAGTATCTGGCGGCGCAGACTCAACTGCGTTGTTGGTATTGGCAGTGGCAACAGGTGCGCAGGTAACGGCGCATCATGTTGATCACGCCTTGCGTGCGGGCTCGGATCAAGAGGCTTCCTTGGTTGCCGAAGTATCAGAAAGACTCGGGGCAAAGTTCGTCTCGCTGAAAGCTGTAGTTGAACCCGGCGGAGACTTAGAGGCTCGGGCGCGAGCGGCGCGTCGTGAAGTACTGCCCGCTGATGCACTGTACGGACACACTGCTGATGACCAGGCCGAGACACTCATGATTCGTTTGATGCGCGGTACCGGACCGGCCGGCTTGGCGGGGATGCGTTCGCTGCAACATCCGCTGCTGGGTTTGCGTCGAAGCGAGACTGAACTGCTGTGCGCCGAGTTAGGCGTTCAGCCATTTTCTGATCCCAGCAATACCGATCCTCGTTTTGTTCGCAATCGTGTGCGACACGAGGTGTTACCGCTGCTCAACACGGTGTCTGCGCGTGACGTGACACCCTTGCTCTGCCGATTAGCAGACCTTTGTGCTGAACAGGCTGACTTGATCTCGACTCTTGCCCAGACTCAAGACCCAACCGACGCGAAGCAGTTGGCTGCACTACCCCCGCCTTTAGCGGCCGAGGTACTTCGTCTGTGGTGGATCAGAGCTACGGGGATTGGATACCCGCCTGACGCAGCGGCAATCGATCGTATTCTTTGTGTTGCTGCAGGCGAGTCCGTGAGTTGTCAGGTCAGCAGCGGTTGGAGCGTGCTGCGCAGCGGTGGCCGGTTGTCTCTTCAGCAGGACACCGCGTCGGGAACGGCTACTGTCGAAGCACATGAATGAACCCTCTTCTGCTGCCCAGCACCGTCTGACCGAGGACCCGAATATTGGCCGGGTGCTACTCACCGAGCAACAGCTCGCCGAGCGGATTCAAGAACTCGGTGCCCAGATCACCGAGGAGTATCAGGATCGTCGTCCGCTCATGGTGTGCGTGCTGCGCGGCGCGTATGCATTTACCACTGATCTGGCCTTTGCGATTGACTTGCCAGTAGAGATCGACTTCATCGCCGTCTCTTCGTATGGGTCATCGACAAGAACCTCGGGCGTGGTTCGACTCGTGAAGGACCTTGACGTAGACCTGACCGGTCGAGACGTCATTCTGGTTGAAGACATTGTGGATACTGGCCTGACGCTTCGTTACCTGCGTCGGAGCCTAGAAGTGAGGGGGCCGGCGAGTCTCGAAGTTTGCACCCTGCTGGCCCGTGAGGCCGCAGACCTAGAGGGCCTTGGTGTGAAGTACGTGGGCTTTACGATCCCGGGCGATTTTGTGGTGGGATATGGACTTGATGTTGGCGAAAAATATCGCAATCTTCGTTACCTAGCTGTCTACGAGCCTGACGAGGTAAATACTCCATAAGGCCGTAACCTGTCATCGGCTTCGAATGCACCCGCCCAGGGTCATGTTTCTTTTGCGAAAGGCCCGAGCACATGAGCCAGATCGATATGTCTCCCTCCAGTGGAACTACTCCCGTGGACGACCTACCAGACGAGCTAGTGGACCCTAAGGTCGTTGCACCAGAGAATGACTTGAACATTCCTGATCCCACCCCGCTCACACCGGTACTTGCTCCGGCAGTTGACCTTGAGCGGATCCAAAAAGCTGTTCGTGAAATTCTGATTGCCATCGGTGAAGACCCCGACCGTGAAGGGGTGCTCGACACCCCCGCTCGCGTGGCACGGATGTATGCAGAGACCTGTTCCGGCCTGCACGAAGACCCAGCGCGACACCTGAAGGTCACCTTCGATGCCGGCCACGATGAGATGGTGATGGTTCGAGATATCTCGATGTATTCCATCTGCGAACATCACCTAGTTCCGTTCTTTGGTAGGGCACATGTTGCCTACATACCCAATGTGGATGGCCGCGTGACAGGGTTGTCGAAGTTGGCTCGACTTGTAGACGGGTTCTCTCGTCGACCACAAGTGCAAGAGCGCCTGACGGCACAGATTGCCGACGCTATTGAGTCTTCGTTGGCTCCGCGTGCAGTGCTTGTTGTGATTGAGGCTGAGCACATGTGCATGGCCATGCGCGGAATTAAGAAAACCGGAGCCTCTACGGTTACCTCGGCAGTTCGCGGACTGTTCAGAGACGATGTTGCGGCGCGCTCAGAGGCCATGCGCTTTATCGGAACAGGCCACTAACTTTGAGCCAGCTAGCCCGGCCAGATCAGGCTTGTGCTCAGATAATGGGAGTCCTCAACGTGACTCCCGATTCCTTCTCGGATGGCGGGGAGCACGACTCACTACAACAGGCGCTGCTTCATGGCGAGTTGATGCTCGCTCAGGGAGCACAGGTGATCGACGTTGGTGGTGAGTCCACTCGGCCAGGTGCACAGCCAGTCGACCCAAGTGATGAGCAACGCCGGGTGGTTCCGGTCATAGAGGCGCTAGCCGATCTGCTTGCGGGAACCTCAGTGCGGCTTTCGATCGATACTCGCAATGCCAGTACTGCTATCGCTGCTGTAGGTGCGGGAGCCAGTCTCATCAACGACGTAAGTGCCTCACTGTGGGGCACTGCGGCGGACCTTGGAGTGGGTTGGGTGGCAATGCATATGCAGGCCGACCCGCGCACTATGCAGAACGCACCTGTTTATGAAGACGTAGTAAGCGAAGTACGCGCTTTTCTAGCGGAGCGAGCAGGGCAGGCAGTTGCCGCCGGCGTCGAGGAAGTTTGGGTTGATCCCGGTATTGGGTTTGGCAAAACCACCAAGCACAACCTTGATCTGCTTGGTCATCTTGACCAACTCGTGGCAGAGGGGTTTCCCGTAGTCGTGGGAACAAGTAGAAAAAGATTTCTTGGGGAGTTGATTGCTCGCTCCGATGACGGGTTGGGGCCATTTACTGAGGCTGAACTGCCTTCAGCTTTACCCGGGGAAACTCGCCTAGTTCCCACGAATGAAAGGGCGGACGGCTCTTTAGCCACGGCAATGTGGGCCCTGATCCAAGGTGCGCAGATGGTCAGAGTCCATGAGGTCGAATCTGCAGTTCAGGCCGCAAAAATACTCTCTGGGAATATCCTGATCCCCTGACATCGCCTACGATCGCCATTCCAAGAGATCAAAAGCTCGGTTTTTTCAGCAACCGGCTCAGAGAGGAGGTGGCGACATGGCAGCAAAAGGCAAGTGGGCGCAAGGAATTCAGCCCCGTCACTTTCACTGGGTCATCCAAGATCAGCTAGCAATTTGTGAGCGTCCAGGCGGATTTGGGCAAAACCACCGCAAGGTTCGCCGCCAAGAAGAGATTATTTGGATTCGCGAACAAGGTTTCGACTTTGTGATTTCCGTCTCATCTGCGCCAAACAACCTGCATAGCTACGACGAACTCGGTGTTCGGTGGCGTCATTGGCCGTTCCCGCACGCCGAGGATCTGCCGCAGTACCTGCAGAGATCGTATTCGGACCTTCGTCTGCTGCTCTCCGAGAACAAGAAGTTGATGTTCCATCAAGACGAGTTGTCTGACCGCCTCGTTGGCTTTTTAGCCGGGTATTTGGTGTGGAACGACATGGTTCCTGAGCCTCCTCGAGCAATAGCCATGACCGAGCACATCACGGGTCGACAGATTGGCGCAGATGGCCGGCAACTTGTCGGTGAAGCTGCCCGCCTTGTGGAACTGCGCTGACCTCATGACTGATCGAGACTCGGCACAACCGCCGGATCAGATTTGTTTGCATGGTCTGCGAATGGTGGGAATCGTTGGGGTACTGCCAGAAGAACGGGTTCGTGCTCAACCACTGCAGATTGATCTTGACTTGTCTGTGGATCTCGTTGCGGCTGGTAGCAGCGATGCGCTCACTGACACCGTTGATTACGGGGCAATCTGCGATGCGCTCGACGAGACTGTCAGAACTGCGCAGCCTGAACTCCTTGAACGCTTAGCGGCGCAGCTCGCTGCAGCAGTCTTTAGTGTTGATCCCCGCATTGACGGCTTACAGATTTCGGTTGCAAAGCTACGCCCCCCGGTCCCTCATGATTTGGCATCCTCGGGCGTGACCATCACCCGCCGCCGCTCCGCATGATCTCTAGCGAGTCGGCAGCGGCCCAAGAATCCAGACAGCTTGCTCCGGTCCGGGCGTTTCTCTCTTTGGGGTCAAACCTAGGGGACCGTCGGGCCTATCTGAAGGCCGCCGTGGACTCGCTCCCGGACGTGGTTGCCGTTTCTCCGCTCTATGAGACCGACCCAGTGGGCGGACCCGAACAGGGTGCCTATCTCAATCTGGTCGTTGAACTCGCTACGAGCCTTTCCCCAGATCAACTCCTTGGTATTTGTCACCGAATCGAAACCGCGTCTGATCGTGTTCGTGACGTGCGCTGGGGAGCACGGACGTTAGATATTGACATTCTGTGGATGCAGGGAATCGTGCAAGACAGCGAGCGCTTGACGATTCCTCACCCACGCTGGAAAGAGCGCCGGTTTGTGCTGGCGCCTTTACGAGACCTTGCCCCCGACCTTGTCAGCGAAGTCGAATTGAACCTTGCCGAAGGAACAGTCATCCAGGTTGAGCCTCTCTTCGAGAGATGACTGCTCAACGGGTTCGAATTATCGGTGCCGGTAAAGCTGGGGGTTCCTTTGCCTCGGCTCTGGATCAGGCCGGTTGGAGCGTTGACCTAGTGAGCCACGAGCAGTTTGTGGATGCAACAACTGCGTTAGAGGCTCGCAGGGCGAGATCAGATCAAGTGGACCTGCTGTTGATCTGCGTGCCAGATCCAGTCGTTGCTCAGGTTGCCTCGGTGATTGTGGCCGATGAGTCAGTAGTTGTGGCCCATTGTGCGGGTTCGCTTGGCCTAGAAGTCCTCGCCCCTTCAACTCGGGTTGCTTCAGTGCACCCGCTCGTTGCTCTTGCAGACTCCGAGCGAGGGTCCAAAGCTTTGCAGGGCGCATGGTTTGCAGTCTCTGGAGATCCGTTCGCTACCAGCGTCGTGACAGCGCTCGCTGGCCGTGCAGTGCATGTGGCCGAGGCAGATCGAGTCAGGTATCACGCCGCTGCTGTGCTTGCTTCAAATCATCTTGTTGCGCTGCTCGCCCAAGTGGATTCCATTGCGAGCGATATTGGTCTGCCTCTTGAAGCCTTTTTGGATCTCTCGAGAGTCACGCTCGATAACGTGGCAGAGCTTGGCCCAGCGGCAGCACTTACTGGGCCAGTGTCACGAGGCGACTGGTCGACTGTCATGAGGCATCTGCGGGAGCTAGATGTGCACGAGCGGCAGCCCTATCTGTCGCTTGCTCTGCGTGCCGCTGCGCTTGTCGATGCAATGCCATCTGCAGTCGAGCTTGAGCAGTTACAGCAGGCTGTGAGAACTGATCGCTGAGTAGAAGCAAACAAGCAATGCCAAAAACACGTCAGAGTCCCGACACCTCCTGGGGAAGTTTCGGGACTCTGATCGGTTCCCGCCGGAACACAAATATCTTCGTCCAACTTGGAGAGCGTGTGAATGGGTAGAACCCCTAGTGAGCAGTTCTAGGCTGCGCAGGTGAAAACTCTGAGAACAATCTCTGAACTTCGAGCAGCGATTGCGCCACATCGCCTGGACGGCAAGCGCATCGGGTTGGTTCCAACCATGGGTTACCTCCATGCCGGCCACGCTTCGCTGATAGAACGCGCAGCCTCTGAATGCGATCTGGTCATTACCACCGTGTTTGTCAACCCCTTGCAGTTTGCAGCTACCGAGGATTTGGCCTCGTACCCGAGAGACGAACAAGGCGATGCGGACACTGCGAGTGCTGCCGGTGCAGATCTGTTCTTCTTGCCATCCCTAGATGAGATGTACCCGCTTGGCCGCGACGGTGTTCTTACCTCGGTCTCCGTGAGCGACTTGTCATCGGTGATGGAGGGAGCATCTCGGCCAACTCACTTTGCTGGGATGTGCACGGTGGTTGCCAAACTCTTCAACATCGCAGGCCCATGCACGGCGTACTTTGGCAAGAAGGATTTTCAGCAACTGGCCATCGTGAAAGCCATGGTGCGTGACCTGTCCTTTGAGGTGGACGTCATTGGATGTGGTATTCGTCGTGAGGCAGACGGGCTAGCCATGTCGAGCCGCAACGTGTATCTGACCCCAGAACAGCGCACTGCGGCGCCAGTACTTTTTGCAGCGTTGTGTGCTGCTGCGCA
The DNA here is from genome assembly GCA_009701845.1 of Actinomycetota bacterium. GTDB lineage: Bacteria > Actinomycetota > Acidimicrobiia > Acidimicrobiales > Microtrichaceae > IMCC26207. Next base: position 939 of record WLJI01000030.1, on the reverse strand, counting down.
GGCTTTGAGTGGCGGTGAAACCTCGGCCGAGATTCTGCGTGCAACGATGACAGATGTGATCAACACTCAAACTCTTGGGCAAGTGGAGTACCTAGAGATTGTTGATCCAATCACCTTGGGTGCTGTCGCTCAGGCTGATCTGCACAGCCGATTCTTTGGTGCCGTTCGCTTTGGATCAGTGCGGCTGATCGACAATCTTGATCTCACCGAGCTTGATCTCACCGGGCTTGATCTCACCGGGCTTGATCTCACCGGGCTTGATCCAGATGCTTCTCAGCCATCGGCTGGCGCGTGACTCCTCAGCCACTTGATCTTTTGGTGCTCGGCTCGGGTGTTGCTGGGTTGTCTGCAGCAGTGCGTGCTGCGGGTACCCATGGCTTGCGAACTGGTGTCATCACCAAAGGTGGACTTGACCTTGCCACTACTCGGTGGGCCCAGGGCGGTGTGGCTGCCGCACTGTCTGGCAACGCGGAGGAAATTGATTTACACCTCGCAGATACCCTGGCCGCAGGAGCGGGACTCTGCGATGTGGACGCAGTGCGCGTGTTGGTTGACGAGGGTCCTCGGCGAGTGGAAGAACTCATTGCCCTGGGGGCAGAGTTTGACCGTGATGAGCGAGGTAACTTGGAACTTGCCCGCGAGGGCGGCCACTCGGTTGCCCGAGTAGTACATGCCGGCGGTGCTGCAACAGGCGCAGAGATTGAGCGAGCACTTGTGGCTGCAGTTCGCCGGACTGCAGCAGTGCTTCATGAGCACACCTTTGCCCTTGACCTGCTTGTAGAAGACGGCTGTTGCGTTGGCGTTCAGGTGATTGATCATTCGGGGCAGCTGCATGAGGTGCGAGCAAAGAACCTGCTTTTAGCAACTGGCGGAGCCGGGCAACTTTTTGCCATCACTACCAACCCGTCAGTGGCAACTGGAGATGGTGTTGCGATGGCT
>WLJI01000003.1 GCA_009701845.1 Actinomycetota bacterium | reverse complement strand
GTTTACTGCCTCGCATAATCCGGCTCAGTACAACGGCATCAAGTTCTGTAAGTCGGGTGCGCGCCCGGTCGGTGAGGACTCTGGCTTGAGCCAGATTCGCAGGGTGGCCGAGGCCGTACTTAGCGGAGAGGGTCCAGCGAACGCTGCGACTGGTTCGCTGTCGCAACAAGATCTGCTCGCGGCCTTCGCCGATCACGTTCGCTCCTTTGTGGATACGGCAGTGTTGGCTCCGCTCAAGATCGTCGCAGATACTGCTAATGGTATGGGTGGACTCATCGTGCCAGCAGTGTTTGAGCCTCTGCCTTTCGATGTCGAGATCATGTACGGCGAGCTCGACGGTACGTTCCCGAACCATCCGGCCGATCCGATCCAGCCAGAGAATCAAGCCGACTTGCGAGCCCGCGTACTCGAGGTCGGTGCAGATATTGGCTTGGCCTTTGATGGCGATGCAGACCGCGTGTTCTTGGTAGACGAAAAAGGTGTGGGCCTGTCGGGTTCAACCACAACTGCAATCATCGCTGCAGGTATTTTGGATCGCAATCCAGGTGAGACGGTGATTCACAATTTGATCTGCTCAAAGACGGTTCCAGAAGTCGTTCTTGAGCACGGCGGAACTCCTATCCGCACCCGAGTCGGGCATTCCTTCATTAAAGAGGTGATGGCAGAGACCGGAGCGGTCTTCGGTGGTGAACACTCGGCTCACTACTACTTCCGGGATAATTTTCGGGCTGACTCGGGCATCATCGCCGCCATGGTTGTTCTTGAACAACTCTCCGTCTCGGGTCAGACCCTGTCAGAGCTTCGTGCCCCTTTCGAGCGCTACGGCGACTCTGGCGAGATCAACACGAAAGTCTCAGACACTGCACAGGTCATCGAGAGGGTGGCGAAGCACTACGAATCGGCACAGCAGGACCGGATGGATGGCCTCACCGTTGATTGCGGCGACTGGTGGTTTAACCTTCGGGCATCCAATACCGAACCCTTGCTTCGCCTCAACCTTGAGGCCGCAGATGCTCAAGCTTGCGCCGCTCGTGTAGCCGAGGTTCAACAAGTAATGGCCGATTGACTCTGCCGCACCTACTCTGTTCGGGCGCTGTCGGTGCCGGTAGGTCCGCACAGCTTCGATTCGACGAACTCACATGAAACGCGCAAGGAGCCCTTATGAGTACAGCTGACAACCTTGATCCACGATTGCTAGAGATTCTGGCCTGCCCTCAAGACAAAGGGCCGCTGCTGTATTTCGCAGATGAACAGCTTCTCTTCAATCCTCGTCTCAACCAGACCTATCCCGTACGAGACGGAATCCCGGTCATGCTGATTGATCAAGCCACGGCAGTAGATTCCGCCGAGGCTGCCCGCCTGTCCGCCAAGGCAGACGCAGAAGGTGTTCAGCCAACCTTTAGCGAGTAGGCGAATGAGGAAGCGGCGGATCTGCCTGCTTGTTATCCGAGTCCGCTTAGCTCAGGTGTGAGGGAGCAGTCGTTATGACCGAACTAGTCGACAGCCTTGGAATGTTTCAGGCCGCTTACGCGTTGCCCGAGCAGTGCGCAGAGGCTGTTGCTCGAACAGAATCCGTTGCGGGTTTACCGCCAGCGGAGGGAATCTCCTCGGTACTGATTCTGGGCATGGGTGGCAGTGGGCTAGCAGGTGATGTTGTCGCCGCTGTTGCCGGCGCAACCTGCCCCGTGCCGATTCTGGTGTCGAAGAACTATGAGTGCCCCGAATTTGTCGGACCCGATACTTTGGTCATTGCCATTTCATTCTCGGGCGAGACAGAAGAGACGATTGACGCTGTACATCAAGCTGTGGGCGTCGGGGCGCGACTAGTAGCACTGGCAGCGGGTGGCCACCTTGAGCGAATAGCGCATGAGTGGGGTGCGCCGGTCATTGGACTCGACTCTGCAATCCCGATGCCTCGAGCGGCTATTGGAGCAGTCTCGATCCCACCACTGTTAGTGCTCGAGCGGCTCGGTCTGCTTGAAGGCGCATCTGCTCAGGTGGATGCAATGATTTCGCAAGTTTCTCGCCGGCGAGATGAGCTACTTGCTGATGGGAATCAGGCGCTCAAGTTGGCGCAGCGCATTGGGCGCACCCTGCCGATTGTGTATGGCGGCGGAACTCTCGGAGAAACAGCGGCTTGGCGATGGAAAGGCCAGTTCAACGAAAACCCCAAAGTGGCCTCGTTTGCAAACCGTATCCCCGAACTCACTCATAATGAGATCTGCGGCTGGGGTCAGCACGGTGATGTGACCCGGCAGGTCTTCTCAATGCTCTTGTTGCGGCATGATTTTGAGCATCCGCAGGTTCAGAGGCGCTTTGAGTTGGTTTCAGAAATATGCGAAGAGATCGTCGCTGGGGTGTACTCCGTGGCTGCCGAGGGCGAGGGCCGCCTAGCTCAACTCTTCGATCTCATGCTCTTTGGCGACCTCGTTACGCTGCACATGGCAGCCATCGAGGGAATCGACCCCGGGCCAGTGCCGATCCTGGACGAGATCAAAACCCGCCTGCGCTAATCGCAGCTCCTCAAAAACTACTTTGGCGCCGGTTAGCTGCGGATTCCGCAGCTTTCCGGCGCCAAAGGTGACAGGCCTGGGCTAGATCAGCTTGGGCAGCCGTCCTCAAGGATGATCGGCGGGAGGCCAGCACTGGCTCCACCACACGGATCAGTACTGAAGGCGTACCATTTTCCGTTCTTGGATTCGAGAATGAACTTGGTGCTTCCATCGCTCAATGTTCCAGCAGCGTAACCACCCGAGCAGACGTAGCTTCCGATGGTTTCACCCTCTGCAGGCAGAGCAGTAAGTAGCGCTGCGGCCGTGCAAGCGGCGCTTCCACCGGAGGCTGCAGTTGTAGTTGTCTTGGGCGCAGTGGTTGTTGTTGATGCCACACAGACAGTCTTGCCTGCTGCTGCAGCCTTCTTCAGAGCGGCGTCCGTGGCGGGACCGTACTGGCCGTCAGCCTTGATGCCATCTGCTGATTGGAAGGCCAAAATCGCAGCGTCGGTGCGAGGTCCAAATTTGCCGTCTACTGATCCTGCGTAGCAGCCCACATCGTTGAGGTCCTGTTGGACTTCTTTATCAAATCGAACCGTCTCTGCAGCCTGGGCAGCAGCAGCGGCAGCTGGATCAACGGTTGTGGTGGTCTCTGCCGGGGCCGTTGTCGTTGTCGTTGTAGTTGTGGAGTCAGCTGACTCTTTTGAAGAGCAGGCAACTGCTCCGACCAAGGTGGCTGCTACGGCGAGCGCAACCAAGGTTGATTTTTTCAGATTCAAGGGATTCTCCGATGGGTTTTGAGTTATGTCATCTCTAGTTTCGCAGAGAGCGGGCTCTCTCTCGGTGACCCCAGTTGACCTTTGTCGTGGCTAGCTCCGCACAAAGCGGCTCACCGGCGCCAAAAATGTAAGGAGATTGGGCTTGCCGGCCCCAGAGCTCAACTGCCGAGAGAGTAGGTGCGGGGCCACCAATGGCACTAGCATCACCATCTTGCCTTGGCTGCATGTACCCGGAGTCAGACGACCCCAGCCTCAAGCATCTACCCGCTTCGATGAGCGCGCACGGTCCAACCGTATTGACCACGCGCGCAGGAGGAAAGAAAAATGAGTTTCACTGATTTCAAAGTTGCAGATCTGTCACTGGCCCCGCTGGGCCGCAAGCAGATGGATCTAGCCGAGGTTGAGATGCCCGGCCTGATGGCTATCCGGGCCGAGTATGCCGATGCGCAGCCGCTTGCCGGGGCGCGAATCACGGGATCGTTGCACATGACGGTCCAAACCGCCGTACTGATCGAGACACTGACCGCTCTGGGCGCAGAGGTGCGTTGGTGTAGCTGCAATATTTTCTCTACCCAAGATGAAGCTGCAGCCGCAGTAGTGCTCGGGCCGCAAGGAACCATTGACAACCCCCAAGGCGTTCCGGTCTTTGCTTGGAAGGGCGAGACGCTTGAGGAGTACTGGTGGTGCACCGAGCAGGTGCTCAACTGGCCTGCAGACGCCGAGGGCTCAACTGGCCCCAACATGATCCTTGACGACGGCGGCGACGCCACGTTGTTGGTTCACAAAGGTACCGAATATGAAGCTGCCGGCGAGGTGCCAGCCGATTCTGACTCTGACTCAGAGGAGTGGAAGGTCGTACTTGACACATTGCGTCGCACCTTGACCGAAGATGCATCGCGCTGGACGAAGATTGGTGCAGGGATCAAGGGCGTAACTGAAGAGACCACCACTGGTGTGCATCGCCTCTATCAGATGTTTGATGCGGGGCAGTTGTTGTTCCCAGCAATCAACGTAAACGATTCCACGACCAAGTCGAAGTTCGACAACTTGTATGGCTGCCGCCACTCCCTCGTAGACGGAATCAACCGCGCCACGGACGTCATGATCGGTGGAAAGACCTGCGTGGTGGCTGGCTTCGGTGACGTTGGCAAGGGTTGCGCACAGTCATTGCGCGGCCAAGGTGCTCGTGTTGTGGTGACCGAGATCGATCCGATCTGCGCCTTGCAGGCTGCCATGGAGGGCTACCAAGTGGTCCGCCTTGAAGACGTTCTCGAGACGGCAGATATCTTCATCACCACCACTGGAAACAAAGACATCATTACTGCCGAGCACATGAACTCCATGAAACACAACGCGATTGTGGGCAACATCGGTCACTTCGACAATGAGATCGATATGGCTGGTGTCTTCCGCCAAAGCGATATTCAGCGGGTAACAATCAAGCCTCAGGTTGATGAGTTTGTATTCCCGGATGGTCACTCGGTGATCGTTCTTGCCGAGGGTCGACTGCTCAACTTGGGCTGCGCGACTGGCCACCCCAGCTTCGTGATGAGTTGCTCCTTTTCAAATCAGGTGCTCGCTCAGATTGAGCTGTTTACCAAGACCGCAGATTACGAGCTTGGTGTCTGGGTTCTTCCCAAGCAGCTCGACGAGATGGTTGCCCGCTTCCATCTTGATGCCCTCGGAGTGCGGCTGACTACGCTGACCACTGAGCAGTCTGAGTACCTTGGTATTCCGGTAGAAGGTCCTTACAAGCCAAGTCACTACAAGTACTAACAGTCATGCACTGTGCGAGCTTTTGGCTCGCGCAGTGCATGGATTGAAGGGGTCGAAATGGAGCAGTTTGAGGGCAAGGTTGCTGTCGTCACCGGCGCTGCAAGCGGTATCGGCAAAGCCCTAGCCGTAGCATTTGCAGATGTCGGTATGAAGATTGTTCTTGCTGATGTGGAAACAGCGGCGCTTGAGGCTGCCGCTGAAGAACTCCGAAGCCACGGTGCCGACGTGTTTGCCGTGACTGCCGACGTGGCACAAGCAGCCGACGTTGACCGCATCGGAACAGCCGCAATGGATGTCTTTGGTGCGTTGCATGTTGCATGCAATAACGCGGGGGTATCTGGTGGTGGGCTTTCCTGGGAGATCGACCTAGAGACTTGGCGTTGGATTCTTGACGTAGATCTCTGGGGAGTCATTCATGGTGTGCATACCTTTACGCCGCTCATCATTGCTAGCGGTGGAGGCCATATCGTTAACACCGCATCAATGGCGGGGCTGACCTCTAACCCCGGGATGGGCCCGTACAACGTGGCCAAGCATGGGGTAGTGACATTGTCAGAGACGCTGTCGGTGGAGTTGCAGATGACTCACCCCGAGGTTGGGGTAAGCGTGCTGTGCCCCGGATGGGTGCGAACCCGAATTAACGAGTCGGAGAGAAATCGCCCGGATCCGGTGGGTGCTGTCGAGGTTGAAGAGACTGACGCCGGCCTGCTTGCCATGAAAGAAATGGTCAACACCTGGATTGCAGAAGGTTTGCAGCCAGCGCATGTGGCTTCACTCGTGGTTGAAGCCATGCGAGAGAACCGTTTTTATGTGCTCACACATCCTGAATGGCAGGGCATGATTCAGGATCGCGTGGATCGCATGCTCTCGGGCGCTAATCCCTGGGCCAACCTTCCCGGCAACTAGACCCGGTAGAGCGTTACAGCGTTACGGCCAAGGTGAGTCCATGCACCGATGTGGCACCCGATTCGATGAGAGCATCCGCTGCTGCGCACAAGGTGGCCCCGGTGGTGCGAACATCGTCAACAACGAGTACCCGCTGAGGGAGCGGTCCTAGGGCCTGAAAGAGTGGACCAAGGAGTCGGTCTGCCCTGCTGTGACCCGTTTGGGGTGCTCCAGGCAGGCGTCGCAAGAGTTTTGCCGAGGGAAGGCCGAGCGACGCACCTACAGCGCGTGCAAGAAGTTCTGCTTGATCAAAGCCGCGCTTGTTCCGTCGGGCTGCAGAGGTTGGTGCCCAAGTCACAGTTCGTTGCGGGTGACTCAGGGATTCAGCCGGGTCTACTAATTGCGACATTGCGAATCCGAGCATGCCCACTGCGTCACGGTGATTGTGGAACTTGAGTGCTGCTACGAGTTCTTTTGTGGCCCCCGTGTAACTCAGAAGCGAGCAACATTCGTCGAACCCTGGTGGCGCTGCAAGTTCTGGTGCAGGAGGCAGGGTGGTGATGCACGAGGCGCAGAGCCCGGTGCCGTGGGTCAGACAAAGAACGCAGCGAGGGGGAAAGATGAGAGCGAGCAGAGATGCGCGCAGCGAGGTCGGTGCAGGTTCTGAGTGCATCAACGTGATGGTAGAGAACTCAGAGTCGGACCACTTCGAAGCGCTCCGGGTTGTTCTCCCCGGCGGGTTCTTATCTTGGGTGCAGGTCCTACCCCGGCCACCGGTAGTATCAGAGAGGTGGGACTCCTCGACAAAGTATTGCGCACCGGTGAAGGTAAAAAAGTAAAGGCTCTAGCAGGCCTTGTACCAGAGATCGGCGCCCTAGAGCCCGAGTACGAGGCGCTGTCTGACGCGGCGTTGCAGGCCAAAACTAGCGAGTTTCGTGGCCGTCTGGATCGCGGTGAGGACCTTGACGACCTTCTGATAGAAACCTTCGCTGTGGCTCGAGAGGCTGCCCGCCGGGTGACCGGTCAGCGCCATTACGACGTGCAGCTGATGGGTGGTGCTGCGCTGCATTTCGGCTGGGTGGCAGAGATGAAGACCGGCGAAGGAAAGACGTTGGTCTCCACTCTTCCGGTGTATCTAGACGGCCTTGCGGGCAACGGGGTTCACATCATCACCGTGAACGAGTACCTCGCTCAGCGAGATGCAAAATCCATGGGGCGGATCCATAATTTCTTGGGTCTCACCGTTGGCATGATTCTCCCAGGAGAGAACGATCAGGCGATCAAGCGTGAGAACTACGCATGTGACGTGACGTACGGAACGAATAATGAGTTCGGTTTCGACTACCTGCGAGACAACATGGCTTTGTCGCTTGAAGAAAAGGTTCAGCGCGGCCATTCCTTCGCCATCGTCGACGAGGTCGATTCAATCCTCATTGATGAGGCTCGCACCCCGCTTATCATCTCTGGTCGCGTCAGTGATGCGGCGAAGCTCTATTACAAGTTCGCTCAAGTTGCGCGTTCGCTGAACCGTGACGTCGACTACGAGGTTGATGAGGAAAAGAAAGTTGTCTTCCCGCTTCCCGAGGGTATCGAGCGAGTCGAAAAATCCCTTGGGGTAGACAACTTGTACGACGATGTGTCGAACAGCTTGGTGCATCAGTTGCAAGTAGCGATTAAGGCAAAAGAGCTGTATCGAAAAGATCGTGATTACCTAATTGCCGACGGCGAAGTAAAGATCGTGGATGAGTTCACCGGCCGTGTTCTTGAGGGTCGCCGGTGGTCTGAAGGACTGCACCAGGCAGTTGAGGCCAAAGAAGGGGTCAAGATAAAAGAAGAGAATCAGACTCTGGCAACGGTCACGCTGCAGAACTACTTCCGCATGTACGACAAGCTCGCCGGCATGACAGGAACAGCGGTTACTGAGGCTGCTGAGTTCATGGGCACCTACAACTTGCAGGTGGTTCCGATTCCAACGCACCGTCCGATGGTCCGCAAGGATGAGGGCGACGTGATTTACCGCACAGAGGCGGCAAAGTTCGCTTCTGCTGTTGAAGACATCGCTATTCGTACAGAAAAAGGCCAGCCGGTCTTGGTAGGTACGGTCTCCGTCGAGAAGTCGGAGCGTCTGGCTCGAGAGCTTGAAAAGCGCGGCATTCGCCATGAGGTGCTCAACGCTAAGCAGCACACCCGTGAAGCCGAGATTGTCACCCAAGCTGGCCGTGTTGGAGCAGTCACCGTAGCGACCAACATGGCAGGTCGCGGGGTTGACATTCTGCTCGGAGGAAACCCCGAGGGCCTTGCTGCCAAAGATGTCAACGCAGAGGGCCTAGAGCTTGAGTCTGAAGAAGGCCAAACTCGATACACGGAATTGCTGAAGAAGCACAGCATTGAGTGCGCCGAAGACGGGGACCGTGTTCGGGCACTCGGCGGGCTGTACGTGCTCGGAACCGAGCGTCACGAGAGTCGTCGAATCGACAATCAGTTGCGCGGCCGTTCTGGCCGGCAGGGCGATCCAGGCGAGAGCCAGTTCTACTTGTCTCTTGAAGATGACCTGATGAGGTTCTTTGCCACGGGTGCGATCGAGTGGGTGATGGGTAAGGGCTGGGATGATGAGGTTCCAATTGAGGCCAAGATGGTTTCCAAGGCAATCGAAAAGGCTCAGAACACAGTCGAGGCTCGCAACGGGGAAATCCGAAAGAACGTGCTCAAGTACGACGAGGTGATGAATGAGCAGCGCAAAGTCATCTACCGTCGCAGGGACGAGGTGCTCGAAGGCGCCGATCTGCGTGAAGAGACCCTGCAAGCCCTTGCGGAAGCTGTAGACGGCCTGTTGCAAACTCACTGTTCTGCCGATTATTCCGAGGAATGGGACCTTGATGCTCTAGTTGCAGACATGACCTCGTACTGGCCCACGAGCTTAGAGGCAGAGTCGCTCGCCGCTGCAACGAGCAGCGATCAGGTGTACGACATCGTGATGGCTGATGCGACGCAGCACTACGAGGAGCGTGAAACTGAACTTGGCCTTGAGACGATGCGTCAGATTGAACGCCAGGTCATGCTCAAGATCATTGATGCCCGCTGGCGAGATCACCTCAAAGAGATGGACTACCTGCAAGAGGGGATCAACCTTCGGGCCCTTGGCCAAAAAGATCCACTGAGTGAGTGGCAGCGTGAGGGTTACGAGATGTTTGGTCAGCTCATGGCGACCGTTGATCGCGAGTATGTGCAGTACGTGATGCACGTTCAGGTAGTTCAAGAAGAGGCTCCTCAAATAAAGCCGATCGGAAACTTCAGCTATACCGCACCCGAGGATCCAGCCACTGCACAAACGGCGGGGCCAGCTGCAGCCCTTGAGACCACCTCTCTAGCTCAGGCCGAAGGCGGTGCCCCCGGACCCGCTCCCGAGCCCGAAGCCCAAAAGCCAGTTGTAAAAACCGACTGGGAGAGAACCCCACGGAATGCTCCCTGCCCCTGCGGGAGCGGCAAAAAGTACAAGGTTTGCCACGGCGCCTGATTGATGCTCGATTTTTCTTCGCAGATTGCTGCGCTCCGAACCAGACTGGCTGAAACTCAGGACTACCTGCGCATTGCAGACCTACGGCATCGTCAACCCCAGCTAGAGACCGAGCTTGGCCGGCCCGACCTTTGGGATGATGCTGCCGCTGCGCAGATCCTGCAGCGCGAGTTCTCTGAGATGTCGGATGACCTTCAGATGTTTGACTCCCTGCAGTCCAGAGTTGAGGACTTAGCGACGCTGCACGAACTGGCTCGCGAAGAAGACGATGAGAGCCTTGAGGCAGAGCTTGACAAAGAGGTGAAATCGCTAGAGCGCGACTTCGCTGCATTAGAGCTGCGCGCTTTGTTTACGGGCGAGTACGACGAGCGTGACGCGATTGTCGACGTCAATTCTGGTGCTGGTGGCGTAGAGGCACAGGACTGGGCAGAGATGTTGTTGCGGATGTACTTGCGATGGGCTGAGCGCCGTGGTTTTGCAGCAGATATTGAGTCCATCAATGAAGGTGGCGAGGCGGGCATCTCTTCAGCCACATTCGTGGTGAAGGGGAGAAACGCCTACGGGCTGTTGCGGTCTGAACATGGAGTTCATCGCCTCGTTCGAATCTCACCGTTTGATAACAACGCTCGACGCCAGACAAGTTTTGCTTCGGTGAAGGTCACACCGTTTATCGAAGATGTGGACTCAGAGATTGAGATCGACGACAAAGACTTGCGTATTGATGTCTACCGGTCCTCTGGCGCTGGCGGCCAGCATGTCAACGTGACGGACTCGGCAGTGAGAATCACTCATTTGCCAACCGGAGTGGTTACCTCTTGCCAAAATGAGCGTTCTCAGCATCAGAACAAGGATCGAGCGATGAAGACGCTCAAGGCGCGTCTCTTGGAACTTGAGCGAGCTAAGCGGATGGACAAGATCGCCGAGATCACGGGTGATCAGTCCTCAGTCAACTTCGGAAGCCAAGATCGAAACTACGTGCTGCAGCCGTATCAGCAGGTAAAGGACCTTCGGTCTGGTTTGGAGCTGCCAAACCCAGAAGCCGTGCTTGATGGCGACTTGGATGAGCTGATGGAGGCCTTTTTGAGGTGGCAGCGCGCAGAGGGAGTGCCCGCCAATTAGCACCTGAGCTGTGCCCAAAGAAGCTCCTCAGGGGGTTCCACACATGCCAGCCGCACCGCGATAACGTCACATGTCTGTAACAGCAGCATTCACGGAGCGCGCCTCTACCCCCGAGAATTTCGGTTGGGCAGCCTGTGGAATTCATCGAACACACTGGTCAGGAAACCGTGATCAAACTCGAGAATGTCTCGAAGATCTATAAGGGCGAGCACATGGCCCTGCGCGATGCAACCGTAGAGATTGACAAGGGAGAGTTTGTTTTCCTTGTGGGGCCTTCGGGTTCGGGCAAGTCAACCTTTCTGCGCCTCCTCAACCGAGAAGAGACCGCTGAGAAAGGCAAGATCTACGTTGCCGGAAAAGACATTGCTGCCCTGCCGGGCTACAAGGTTCCGTACTTGCGCAGAAACATCGGAAGCGTGTTTCAGGATTTCAAGCTGCTACCGAACAAGACTGTTGCAGAGAACGTTGCTTTTGCGCTTGAAGCCATTGGCCGGCCGAAGTCAGTGATCCGAGAGGCAGTCCCGCAGATTCTTGAGCTCGTCGGACTAGGCCGAAAAGAAGGGTCAATGCCAAACGAACTCTCGGGAGGCGAGCAGCAACGAGTCTCCATTGCCCGAGCCTTCGTGAATCGCCCCTTGATACTGCTAGCCGATGAGCCGACCGGAAACCTTGACCCTGCCACATCGGTCGGGATCATGAAACTCCTCGACCGAATCAATCGAACGGGAACAACTGTGGTGATGGCAACTCACGATCGAGGAATCGTTGACACGATGCGTCGTCGAGTGATTGAGCTTGACCGGGGCAGCGTGGTTCGCGATCAGGCCAGAGGTGTTTACGAATGATCTCAAAATCAAGCTGCTCTTGCATGCGTCATAGTTTCAACACCCGAGTCGAGAGGTAGACCATCATGGCTGTACGTCTCGATTACGTACTCAAAGAGACAGGGTCAAACCTTGTTCGCAATCTCACGCTCACCTTGGCATCGCTACTGACGGTTGCCATCGCACTGGCATTCGTGGCAGTTAGTTTTTTGATCGGAACTGGCATCAACCAGAGTTTCTTGGGTCTCCGATCCGATGTGCAGATGTTTGTTTATATGAACCCCGGTGCAACGGCCGAGCAGATAGACAGCGTGAACAAGAACCTGGAATCCAATCCGCAGGTTGAGTCCGTCAAGTTCTTGGATAAAGAAAAGACCTATGCCGAGTTCAAGCGGTTGTTTGCGGATCAGCCCGACTTTGTGGAATCAATCAATCCAGAAGAGCTACCGCAGAGCTTTCGGGTCAAACCGACGAGTACTGATGCAGACGTGGTCTCGGCAGTAGGGACTGAGTTTGAGAACATGACCGGTGTGTACCGGGTTGAGTATGCCGAGGAGTACGCCCGCCAAGTGCAAAAGTCGCTCAGCACACTGAACTCATGGGTACGGCTATTTGGTGTGGCGCTCATCTTTGTATCGGTGCTGCTCATCTTCAACACGATTCGAACAGCTGTGTTTGCAAGGCGTCGAGAGATTGAAGTGATGCGACTTGTTGGCGCTAGCAACTGGTTTATTCGACTGCCTTTCATGACCGAGGGCATGGTGCAGGGGTTGCTCGGAGCCTTGGCTGCAGCAGGCCTGACCTGGGGTTTCGACGCACTGTGGAAACGGAACTTTGTGAATCAGGTGTCGTTTGAACTGCTCAATCAGATCAAGTGGACTGGCGGCGATCTCTGGAAGGCCGTCATCATGATTCTGATTGTGGGCGCTGTTACTGGAGCAGTCGGATCCGGCATTGCTGTTGGAAGATACCTGCGGGTCTAGCTGATCTCGAGCTAGGCCATCTCGGGTCTAGGCCATCTCGAGCTAGGCCATACAGACTAGAAATAGGTCGTTTGACCTATTGGATCTGCACTGGGCGCTGCCGATCAAAAGAGTTATGAATACGACAGTAGCGAGCCCATCGAGTACCGAAGGCCACTCGGCGCCTAAGGGTCGCTTGCGGCGTGGAGAACGTGGCGCATCTCTGGTGGAGTACGCACTGATTGTCGCGCTTCTTGCAGTACCAACTTTTGGGGGAATCAAGATGATGCAGAACGCTGCGGCATCTAAAATCAGCGCAACCGCAGTGGGGATGAGTACCCATACGATTCCCTCGGTTCCCTAGGTGCTTCTTTGCGAGGGCAGGCCAAATGCCCTATTTGTACAGAACTGAGCCATATGACTCTCTTGGAACTGTTGACTTTGACCGAAGAACTTCTATGAAACGCATGAAGCATCAGTTGAGAAGCGAACTTTGCCAGACGGTCGAACTGCGAATCCTTGAGAGCACGGTGGTGACCTCTGTCCCGCATGGGCGGGGAGCCGGCTTGATCGATGCGCTCGCGGAGGCCGCATCGCCAAGGCTGGCTCAGCGTCGACTCGCTGTCCTCGATTCGAGAAGGCTTGGAACGGGTTCTTCAATGTTTGATTATGACCCCTCAGAGGCGTTGTCCTTGGTGCCTTCACCCCTCTAGGTCTGCGCAGCGATACTCGGGTTTCAGCCTGATGGCAGATCGGCGCTAGCTTTTGGAATCATTCCGTCCTCGAGGAGCCAGATGCGTCCCGCAAAATCCACCTTCCGTACCTTGATTCTGGTCGCAGCCTGCGCCCTTGTAGCGAGCAGCTGCGGCGGAACAGTGGCCGACCCAAAGGAATATGGGGATGTCAACACGGAGAATAAGGGCTACTACGGCAACTTGATGTACGGCTGCACAGGGGTGCAGGCAATCAATGGCGAGTACTCCGACGTCACGCTTGAAAGCGTTGATTACTGCAACTGCATCTTTGAAGGACTCAAGGAAACCGTTCCTTTCTCTGATGCGAGAGATTTCGACAAGTACCAAGCAACCGCCAAGGCCGGGGAAATTGAGATTCCAAAGAATATTCAGGCGGTTCAAGAGAAATGCGGGACCTCTAACTAAGTCCCTCGCCGATCCGTTGATTAGCGACTCGGCTGCACTGCCCCTCATGGGCAAGCTGCACGAGTAATCGAGGCTACTTCTGAGGTGGCTTTCGTTTTGGTTCAGGCAAACCCACTCGCACACTCGCTTCGGCAGTGAGCGGCCAGCGGGCCCGTGACTTCTCTGAAAGCTTGCGCATCAGCGCAATGGCACCAGGATCTGAGTCTCCGGGTCGCGCTTCGATGGACCCATCAGCAATCATTCGACTGATGATCTCCCTGCCTAGATCGGTTCGCACGATTGTGAGAGTCCAGTTTGCGTTCTCTCCGATACCGCCGCACGAGATGTCGGCATGTTCAGCCGCAAAGTCTGGGCAGTGGGTGCAGCCCTCTCGAGTCCAAGCGTGACACTCCTTCAGGTTTACCTCTCGGTAGGTGCCGTCAGTCAACCAAAGCTGGAACACGCCCTTGATATTCATCTTGACGATTTGCTCGCGCTCGATACCGTATTTGGCTCGAAAGAGTTCCTCGAAGATAGCGTCATCAAAGGTCTTTGAGCACAGGAGGCCTAGGTTGAAAACAATCGGCTTCGAGACCTTTCCAATTTTGCGAGACCACATCACAGGTGGCACCGAGGACTGACAACTCATGCCCACTAGTGCCAATCTTGAGTGCCCAGCATCGAGGGCCTCATCAAGGGCCAAGGTATTGGCAGAGTAGGTGTAGCGACTTCCTGCTGCATCGAGAATTTGCTCACGGTTTGCCGCAACGCCAGGGCGTGCCTTCCACGAGCCCTTTTCGCCTTCAAGGTAAGAAACTAGGGCTGCATCGATGTAGTCATGTTCGATCGCCCAGAGCAGGATTGCAGATACCAATCCACCGTCTTGGCCCATCTCGTGCACCATTGCATCAGAGGCGCGAGTCAACAAAATGTCCTGAAAAATCCCGGCAACTTCATCCTCGACACGGGTGCGACCAAACAAGTGCTCGTCAGCTTGACCTTCCCACAGGCGAAACCTTGGGCATGCCCGTGTGCAGCTCGTGCAACCCTTTACTCCGTGGCCGCAGTCTTCAGGTCCGAGTTCGTCTTCAAGATGAAATGGCTTGTACCCACCTTGTTCGTGGTCGTACCCAATGACGTCGTGCGGGCAGGAAATCACACAACCGGCGCATCCGGTGCAGATGCCAGTGTCGATGACCTCGGCCTTGAGCTCCTTCCACTGATTTGTCCAGCGGGTAGAAGCGGTGGCAACGAGTTCCTCGGCTAGTGACATTTCCTCAATCTACCTGCAAGCAGAAGCCTCGGATTCAGCGGCAAGCTCATAACGAGTAGTTCCGTTCGCCCTGCGAGCCTGTGGCGCATAGTGCCCGGCGCTGAGGCGTGTGGGCTTGTTCCTGAAAGGCCCTTTGGCCCTATGTGTCAACCCTGGAGTCTGCGAAGGTTCCCCAACTGTTACGAATCGGAGCATGAGACATGGTTGCAATGGATACGAAGGTTGCATTGGTTACTGGCGCAGCTGCAGGAATTGGTAGGGCGACTGCGCTTGCTTTCGCTGCTGAGGGGGCATCTGTGGCGGTGATTGACCGCCACGAGGAACAGGGCGCCCTAGTTGCAGAGCAGATTCGTGACACAGGCGGTAGCGCTCTCTTCATTCCGGCTGATGTTTCTCAAAGTGACCACGTAGCCTCCATGGTGCAGGCAACGATGAGCAGATTTGGGCGTCTCGATTTTGCTTTCAATAATGCTGGAATCGAGGGTGATTCGGGCCCGATCGAAGAGTGTTCCAATGAGAATTGGGACCGAACTCTGGCGGTAAATCTGACAGGCGTGTTCTACTGCATGCGTGCGGAGATTCCTGCGATGCGAGAGTCGGGTGGGCATGGATCAATTGTCAACTGCGCTTCGATCGCCGGCCTGAACGGGTTTCCCGGCTTAGCTGCATATGTTGCGAGCAAGCACGGTGTCAACGGGCTGACCCGAAGTGCAGCACTCGAGTTGGCAACAGACGGTATCCGGGTGAACTCGATCTGCCCGGGGGCGATCGAGACTGAGATGATTCAACGGCTCAAGGTAGAACAGCCTGAAATGCTCGAGCGGACCATAGCGGCGCACCCGTTGGGTCGCCTAGGGCAGCCCGAGGAGATCGCTGCGACCGTCATGTGGCTATGCTCAACTGGCGCAGGCTTTATCACCGGTCAAGCAGTTGCAGTTGATGGGGGATACACCACGCAATGAGAGCATTGTTCAGGCCTGCGACAACTGCGAAAGGTTGTTGAGATGATTGAGGTATACGCCGATATCGGTTGCCCGTTTACCCATGTCGGCCTTCGACGTTTCGTTGATCGTCGAAGCGAACTTGGACGCGAGGATGTTTTGCTCTGGGTCCGTTCGTGGCCTCTTGAGGTGGTCAACGAAAAGCCCCTTGATGCCACCTTTATCGCAGAAGAGATCGAAGATATCCGCAAACAACTCGCTCCAGAGTTGTTTGTTGGATTTAAGAGCGAGAACTTCCCCGCATCCTCGCTAGAGGCTCTCACCCTTGCGCTCGCCGCATATGAGGTCAGCCCGCAAGTAGGTGAGTCGGTGAGTCTGACCTTGCGAGACTTACTCTTCGAGCAGGGCGTTGATGTGGGAAGCTCAGAGGTCCTTGCAGGCCTTGCGGAAGAGTTTGGTGTGACCGTTGAGGCTTCACATCAGCAGCGAGTACTAGACGATTACATCACCGGCCGAGACCGAGGAGTCATTGGGTCTCCTCACTTTTTCACGCCAACCGACGACTTCTTTTGCCCTGCGCTTGACGTCAGCCGAGATGCCCTTGGCAATCTTCAAGTCTGTGCCAACGAGGCCTCATTTGATCAGTTCATCTCGTCCTGTTTCACCTGAGAGAGTCAGGCTCGGCTCTGCTCAGATCAGTACGCTGAACTGCACGCCAGCGTGAGCTTCAAGGTGCTCGATCAGGCGATCTCCAAATGCTGTGGCTGGCGTCAAGAAACCGCCGCCCACTTCCTGCGGGTCTAGGTCAAGAAGTGTCACAGCAGCCTCTCCTAGCATTCGAGCGGTGCAGCCGTAGCCAGGGTCTCGGTCGCCTGTGACTTGAGTCCTGATTGCGCGACCTGTTGGTGTGAGTCCAAAGAATCGCAGGTCAAAGGACCCAGCGAGTTGGGCTTGAGGTGATGGGCCCTCTCCAGGTTTCGGGAGAACAAATTGGCTCAGTAGCTTGCGCGTTGGGGAGAGAGCAGCGAGTCCCATTCCACCAAGGATGCCAGCTGAAAGTCCGGCAGCCTTGAGCCCGCCGACGAACCCCGAGCCCGTCACCATTGCCTCTTCGTACTGGAAGTCTTGACCCCACGGCCGACCGAGCAGCGCATGAGTTCTTTGCACGACACGTGTGTTGACTGCTGCCATGACGAAGGGTGCGATCCATTGGCCCGAGGCCGCATCATGAGTTGGTGCTGTGAGCTCACGCTGCTCAACTCCAGATCGCATCTGCTTTGGGGCGAGGACATAGGGGTCGGCCAAGAGTCTACGTACCTCTGGGTCGGCGGCGGCCTCTTCCATCAGGTTCATCATCGAGGCAATGGTGCCGCCGCTAGCACCACCTTTCATGGCGTAGACACGCATGGCTACATGGTCGCAGGGTGAATCGAATCTCTCAATGGATTGCTGCTGTGTGAACCACACGCCAAGATCAGATGGTATTGAGTCAAAGCCGCATGCGTGCACGATACGAGCACCGCTCGCAGCAGCGGTTTCGCTATGGGCATCGATCATGGCGCGCATCCATTGCGGTTCGCCGGTGAGGTCGCAGTAATCCGTACCCGCGGCGGCAACTGCAGCGATCAACTCGGATCCGTAGAGGGCATACGGACCAACTGTCGAAACCACGACTCGAGTGGATTCAGCAAGCTCGTTGAGCGCTTGACGGTCAGATGCATCAGCAATGATGCGCTCAACTTCAGCACCTGTGTTTTGTGCAACTTGATCAAGCTTTGCTGCGTCGCGGCCTGCGATGGCCCAGGTGAGTGCTCCGCTCGTTCCGTGACGCTCAACGAGGTAGCGACACAGAAGTTGCCCCACGAAGCTAGTTGCCCCAAAAACAATCAGATCGAACGGGCGGTCAGAGTTGCGTTTCATGGCTCAAGCCTAGGTCAGGCGAAATCTCTTACCCCGACTGACTGGCTCTCACTTGACCGATCGGTCAATATTGAACGTATGGACCTGACTTACCCCGCCGACGCAGAAGCCTTCCGGATAGAAATTCGAGCTTGGCTCGAAGAGAATCTGCCGAAGGGTTGGTTTGATCCAGGCTTCAAGATGTCTCCCGATGAGAAGGCAGCGTGGAATCTTGAGTGGACCAAGACCCTTTTCGAGGGCGGGTGGATCTGCGCAACATGGCCTGAGGAGTACGGGGGCAAGAACCTGTCAACGATGCAAGGGGTAGTTCTTGCAGAGGAGTTCGCGAAGGCGAAGGCCCCGATGCGAGCCGACTTCTTTGGCGACACCCTCGTTGGGCCCACCATCTTGATGAATGGAACTGAAGAGCAGAAGAAGTACTTCTTGCCGAAGATCCTTGATGGCTCAATGAGTTGGTGCCAGGGCTTCTCCGAGCCC
The DNA here is from genome assembly GCA_009701845.1 of Actinomycetota bacterium. GTDB lineage: Bacteria > Actinomycetota > Acidimicrobiia > Acidimicrobiales > Microtrichaceae > IMCC26207. Next base: position 32,027 of record WLJI01000003.1, on the reverse strand, counting down.
GACTCGGGGTCCGACCTTGCCTCTCTCAAGACCACAGCAGTGCTTGACGGCGACGAATGGGTCATCAACGGCCAGAAGGTTTGGACCACCCAAGCACAGTTCGCTGACTACTGCTTTGTTCTCGCACGGACCGACCCTGATGTAAAGAAGCAGGCCGGAATCTCGTATCTGTTGGTTCCCATGAAGCAGCCAGGAGTCGAGGTGCGCGGCATTGTGCAACCCGATGGCACAGATGAGTTCAACGAGGTGTTCTTTTCGGACGCTCGATGCCCCGTAGACAACGTGGTCGGTGGTCTCAACAACGGTTGGAAGGTTGCCAACGACACGCTCGGTTTTGAAAGAGGTATGTCTGCCACCACTGGCTACAGACGCTTCGCCGAGGAATACCGCTTGATGGTCGAAAAAGCCACAGAGAACGGCAAGATCAGTGATCCAGTCATTCGCCAAGGTCTGGCGCTGTACTACTCGAAGATCCAGATCATGCGCATCAACGGTTTGCGCTCACTCACTGCCACAGTGAGCGGTAAGCGGGATATGGGCGTCACGGTTCTTGGCGCAACCAACAAGATGTTCTGGTCAGAGACCCACAAGGTTGCCATGGAGCTTGCCCTAGAGATTTGGGGTGCAGAGGCCATGCTCTCGACTAGCGGCCCAGAGAGCGGGTCGTGGCCAGCGGCACTTCGTGGTGAGGGGCGACCCACCTACCCCGTCAGCCTGATGATCTCGTCTTTCTTCTTCTCTCGATCAGAGACAATCTGGGGCGGAACGTCTCAGATCCAGCGCAATATCGTAGGCGAGAAGGTTCTTGGGCTGCCTCGTGAGCCAAAGGTTGAAACGAAACCCAGCTGAACCGGTTCAGTTGCCTGAGGAACTTCCCCGTTTGGGGCGAGGGTCTCACCACCTTGAGGGCTGCAACCACTAACGTTTGCTGTACATGCCCTAGTAAAGCTGTTGGCAAAATGTGCTTGCAGAGCTCCTAGGCCGTCTCTGTCGACTTCTTTTGTGACTACTCCTCCGATTACCCCAGATCCCGAAGATACCGGCGAGTACCGGGTTGTCCGGCGAACGCCCAAGGGTTCGTCTGGGTGGTCCACGCCCAAGAGAGTTGCTGCCGGAGCCCTCGCTTGCGTGCTGCTAGTCGGAGTTCTAGCTGGTGCCGGTGCAGCCTGGGGCTTGTGGAGCTTCTCGAAGATTCAGCGGGTTGACCTCAATTTGGCCGAGGTTGAGAGTCCGACCGAACCAATGAATGTGCTCGTTGTCGGGTCTGACAGCAGGGCCGATATTGAAAAGGGTGACCCAGGTGCTGGCGGCATGCTGGGTAAGGATGCGCCGACGGGCCAGCGGGCCGACAGCTTGCTGATAGCTCGAATTGACCCATCAAGTGACCGAATTGATTTACTTTCGGTGCCCCGAGATCTGTGGGTTCCAAAAGCTGGCACAGACTCTAAGCAGCGCATTAATTCGGCCTATGCACAATCTGCTCAAGCAGTAGTTGACTCGGTGCAAAGCTCATTGGGGATTCCCATCAATCATTTTGTAGAGGTGGACTTCTCTGGGTTTCAGTCGCTAGTCGAAGCAATCGGTGGCGTTCCGATGTACTTCGATCATCCCGTTCGAGATGGTAATTCTGGGCTTGATATTGGGGCCAAAGGTTGTCATGTTCTTGACGGCCAGAATGGGTTGGCATTTGCTCGCTCGAGACATCTTGAGTGGAACAACGGCGTGAAGTGGGTGTCTGATCCAACCGGTGACTTGGGGCGAATGACGCGACAGCAACTGCTCACTCGAGCGGCCATGGCCAAAGCACAGACATTGGGGCTCAACAATGTGGGTACGTTGAAGTCGCTAGTTGATGCCGGGTTGGGCTCGGTCAAGCTTGATGATTCTTTTGGAACTTCTGATTTGCTTGGTCTGGGAAAGAAGTTCTCGAACTTCGATCCCGAGCGGCTCCAAACACACAGCCTGCCCGTGGTGCCATTTCGTACTGACGGCGGCGCAGCGGTGGTGCTTCTTGACGATGCAGCAGCACAACCGGTCTTGGACTTGTTTCGCGGAACGGCGGTGGCAGCACCTGTGACCACTACAACCGCACCGCCGCCCTCGGCAGACGAAGTCACCGTGAGCGTTGTGAATGCAACCGGAAAAGAGGGCGAGGCTCGGCGGGTGAGCTTTGTGTTGGTCTCGGGGGATTTCATTGAAGGCGCAGTGGAACCCTCTGACAAGACGGTTGCCCACACAGTGGTTTCTTACCCCAAGGGTCAAAAGCGCATGGCCGACCTTGTGGCCCCTTGGATTTCTGTTGCCCCAGAGTTAAAAGAAGACAAGAAGTTGCCCTCTGGAACTGTGACGGTCACCTTGGGCGTTGACTTCAAGCGTGTAGCAGAGCCGGACGCATCAGCGACTACTACAACAGTTGCTTCTGCTACCTCAGCAGCACCAGGAGGTACTGCTGCTCCAGCGGTAACCGCCACCACAGAGCCGGGCTGGAAGCCAGGAGTGCCCCCCGAGGGCACCTCCTGCCCCTAATCTCACCTACGTCCTCGCAGTGCAGATCGGGCTAGTACTTAGCTACCAGCTTCGAGGTATCACTGGCGCCGCTGTGGCAGCCCGCAGACTTGCAAATGCGTTGAGCACTGTCCCGCCGGGTTGACGAATCTCGAAGTGCAGATGCGCAACGGTCTCCTCGGCATTGCCAGAGTCCCCAAGAAACCCGACCAATTCGCCCGCAACCACTCGCTTATTCAGGGCCATTCCGGGGGCAAACGCGTACTGAAACAAGTTGGAGGCATCGTCTGTGCCGGGGGAATCGTTATTGAGGTGGATATAGACGTAGCTCCAACCGTCATCGGCAGTGATTGTTAGTGAGTTCCCCGATAGGCCGCTGAGGTCGTGGCGCACGCGGGTGATTTTGCCGCTGACTGCTGCCACGAGAGGGGTGCCTTTGCTAGTGATCAGATCTTGTCCCTCGTGGGTGCGGCCACCTGAGCGTGGCGCACCAAAGGTGTCGCTGTAGCTCGCACCACCCGAGACGGGGAAGACAATTGGCTTCACTATCAGCTGGTTTCCAGCATCTCCGCCGGCTGGAAGCACACTTGTGGTAGTTGCCGAGCCAAGGCGCGAGGAGTTTCTAGCTCCTGGAGCAGCAGCACAACTAAGTGCCACAAAGGAGACTGCGACCAAAGCAAGCGCAGCGATCTTGCGGCTGCTGTGGTGGTTCTGGCGGGGGGTGCCGTAGCGGTTTCGGTGGAGGGACAGAGTCGCAGGTGGGCCGCTTCGCTGGGGAGGGTGCATCCCTGATTGATCGGGCATCGGAAAAGAAACCTTGAGTTTCAGTTCCGACGCAGGTTTTGTGCCCTCGGCAGGATTCGAACCTGCGCACACGCCTCCGGAGGGCGATGCTCTATCCCCTGAGCTACGAGGGCCTTACATGCGCACCGTATGACTGATCCGCAATGAGTTACGAGAACTCACGTACCGGACGTTACCATTCGCACGCTGGCATCCTTTCGCTAGCCGCACCCGCTCACTGTTCAGGCAGACCTGCCCGCTACTCGGACCATCAAAGCACCCAAGGAAACTATGCGTATTGTGCTCACTACTGCTCTAGCTCAGACTGCTGCAGAGCTTGGAATTGATGTCGAAGATGAGATCCATCTTGAGCAACCAGCTCGCCGTGATCATGGAGACTTCTCTTCAAATATTGCACTGACCTCGGCGAAGAAAGCCGGCGTTGCGCCGCGTGTCCTTGCTCAGCAGATGCTTGATGTATTGAACCGGGATCTGCCAGAACATGTGACCTCGGTAGAAATCGCTGGGCCAGGGTTTTTGAACTTCCGACTTGATGATGCCTGGCTGCAGGAGTTGATACCTCAGGTCCTCGCTGCGGGGGATTCGTATGGTCGCTCCGCCACGGGAAATGGTCAGCGAGTACTGATTGAGTTTGTCTCTTCAAATCCTACGGGTCCGGTTCACGCAGGGCATGCCCGTGGCGCTGTATTCGGTGACAGTTTGGGGCGCCTACTCAGCTACACCGGATATCAGGTTGAGCGAGAGTTCTACATCAACGATCGTGGCGTGCAGATGCAAACCTTTGCGGCATCTTTAACTGCGCGCAAAGTTGGCAGCGAACTTCCAGAGGGCGGCTACAACGGGCAGTACATCATTGACTGGGCCGCGCAGATGCCTGAAGAAGCGGACGCTTTGGTCTGGGGCGAGCAGCGAGCACTTGATGATGCTCGAACAGTCCTTGAGCGGCTCAACGTTCATTTTGATACATGGTTCTCTGAGCGATCGATGGTCGAGCAGGGAGCGATCCCCACCACCTTGAGCGATCTGCGAGAGCGAGGAGTCGTTGAGGATTCAGATGGTGCAATCTGGCTGCGCTCAACTGATTACGGCGATGACAAAGATCGTGTCCTGGTCAAGAGCGACGGCGAGTTCACTTACTTGCTACCCGACATTGCCTATCACCGAGACAAGTTTGCTCGCGGCTTTGATCTGCTCATCAACGTGTGGGGAGCAGATCATCACGGTTATGTGGCAAGAATGAAGGCTGCAGTGCAATCGCTCGGCCATGATCCCGCCGATGTAGAAGTGATCATCTCTCAACTTGTGCGGCTTGAGAAAGAGGGTGAAGAGGTCAAGATCTCGAAGCGCTCCGGCAACCTGATCACCCTTGAGGACCTTCTCGATGACGTTGGCGTTGATGCAGTCCGCTTGACCTACCTGTTGCAGTCAGTTGACTCGCCTCAAACAGTCGACTTAGACCTCATCGTGGCGCAGTCCAACGAAAACCCCGTGTTCTACGTGCAGATGGCCAACGCTCGGATTCATTCCATCGGCCGGGTTGCCAAGGAGCGGGGAATACCGCGACAGGCTGCAGCCGATGTTGATCTGGGTCTGCTCACCCACGACCGCGAGCTTGAGATTCTTCGTGCGCTCTACTTGTTGCCAGAAGTGGTCGAACTTGCCGCTCGCGACCGCGCTCCTCACAAGGTCACCACCTGGGTGCGCGAGTTAGCAGCAGCTGTTCACGGCTTCTATCACGACTGTCCGATCCTGTCCGACGACACCCCAGACGAGCTCCGCCAAGCAAGATGGCAACTAGCCGATGCTGCAGGCAGTGGCCTGCGGGTTGGCCTTGACTTGTTGGGTGTAAGTGCCCCCGAGCAGATGTGAGTTCCTGACATGACAGAGCCCAGACCCACCGAGTCCGATCACCGAAACTCAGCGCTTCCCCTTGAGTTGTTGTCTGACACAGCCTTAGTTGCACCCAATGGCGCGCTCTCCATTGGCGGAGTTGACCTAGCGGAGCTTGCCAACCGTTTTGGGACCCCGCTGTTTGTCTATGACGAGGAGCACCTTCGGCAGCGTTGCCGAGAAGCAATCTCGGTGTTTGGTCCTAGTGGAGCGATCTATGCCACAAAAGCATTTCTCTGTAAGGCAATGGCCCGGCTTGCCTACGAAGAGGGCATGCGTCTTGATGTGGCGACGAGCGGAGAGATGTATGTGGCTCTGCAAGCTGGTGTCCCGGCCGAGGCGCTGGAGTTGCATGGCAATAACAAGTCCATGGCAGAGCTCGAACAAGCGCTTCATGCAGGCGTTGGCCGGATCGTGGTGGACTCCTTTGATGAGCTCACCCGTATCGAGTCTCTTGTAGCTGCCGGCTGCGCAACCCCAAAGGTTCTGCTTCGAATCAACCCAGGCATTGAAGTGCATACCCACGAGCACGTGCAGACCGGGAATCTAGATTCCAAATTTGGGTTTCCACTCTCCACTGGTCAGGCCGACGAGGCAGTTGAGCGGGCGACTGCGAGTGCGGCCATGGACCTTGTTGGCCTTCACTTACACATCGGAAGTCAGGTCTTTAGTGTCGAAAACTTCCTGCAGGGACTCAGTACCGTTGCACCCTTTGTGGTTGACAATGGCTTGCCCGAACTCGTAGTTGGCGGCGGGCTTGGTGTTGCCTACGTGCAGGGCGACCAGGCACCCTCCATCACCGAGTGGGGCACTGCAATTCTGCAAAGTTGCCGCGAGCAAGGAATTACCGCTCAAATCAGCGTCGAGCCCGGTCGCGCCATCACCGCTGCTGCTGCGCTCACTCTGTACACGGTTGGCACCATCAAGTTCATTCCCGGTGTTCGCACCTATGTGTCGGTAGACGGAGGCATGAGTGATAACCCCCGCCCTGTCCTCTACGGCAGCGGTTACGAGACGTTCTTGCCTCGGGCTGCTAACTCTCGCCGTGAAATGCCGATTCGACTAGTCGGCAAGCATTGCGAGTCTGGTGACCTGTTGGTTCGTGAAGGCCTTGTCCCAGCAGATCTAGCTGTGGGGGACGTCATTGCTACCCCGGTAACGGGTGCCTACGGGCATTCAATGGGGTCGAACTACAACAAGGTTCTTCGTCCTGCAGTTGTTTTTGTCAACGATGGTCAGGCCCGACTAGTCGTTCGTCGAGAGACGCTCGAGGATCTTCTCCTCACAGACATGGGCTAACTAGTTCGGGGGACTCCGCTTGTTGCCGGTAGCCTCAGCACGTGGCAAATACGGTGAACATCGGAGTGCTGGGTTGCGGCAACGTAGGAGCGGCTTTGGTCGAGCTTCTCAGGCTGCGCGCAGATGAGATTGAACAGCGCACAGGTCTGCGATTGCAGGTTGCCAAAGTGGCAGTTCGATCAACCTCAAAAGAACGTGGGGTTGAACTCGCTTCTGGAGTGCTCACCCTAGATGCGCACAGCGTGGTCACCGACGAGAAGATTGACCTCATCGTCGAGGTAATCGGCGGAATTGAACCTGCGCGAGAACTGATCTCGCAGGCTCTCGCCTCTGGAAAGGCAGTGGTAACTGCCAACAAAGAACTCCTAGCAAATATTGGAACTGAACTGTTTGCCGAGGCTGATGCGGCGGGCGTGGACTTACTCTTTGAAGCGGCAGTTGCAGGCGGAGTGCCGATCGTGCGGCCATTGCGGGAGTCTTTGGTGGCCGAAGACATCACACGTGTGATGGGCATAGTCAACGGAACCACGAACTACATCCTCACCAAAATGACTGATGAGGGGTGGACCTATGCCGCAGCGTTGGCCGAGGCGCAGGGTCTCGGGTACGCCGAGCGAGACCCCACAGCCGATGTAGAGGGCTTTGATGCCGGGGCCAAAGCGGCCATTATTGCCACGATCGCGTTTGGGGTGCGCGTGGTGGCCGGTGACGTGTACCACGAAGGAATCTCGGGTGTGACGCAGGCCGACATCGAGTTCGCTCGCCGGTTGGGATACGTGGTCAAACTCCTCGCAATTGCCGAACGCTTTACTGACGGGACGGTGGCTGTTCGGGTTCATCCGGCAATGGTGCCGAACGAGCACCCGCTTGCCGCTGTGCGAGATAGTTTTAATGCGGTGTTCGTGCAGGGCGCAGCAGTTGGCGACTTGATGTTCTATGGCCGAGGTGCAGGCGGCAATCCCACGGCATCTGCAGTGCTTGGAGATGTTGTTGATGCTGCCGCAAACCTTACAAAAGGCACCCACGCAAGCAATGGCATGTTCGGCAAGGCCGATCTCCGGCCAGTGGATGAACTCGTGTCTCCCTTTTACGTCAACCTTGAAGTGAGCGATGAGCCCGGAGTGCTTGCAGCAGTTGCTGGAGTATTTGGCTCCCACCAAGTGTCCATTCACTCCATGGAGCAAGAGGTGCTTGAGCAACAGCCAGGCCGTGGCGCAGCTCGACTCATTTTTATTACTCACGCGGCACGAGAAGCTGATGTGCGCTTCACCTTGCACGAACTCAACGCGTTGGATTCGGTGACCTCAGTAGGATCAGTCCTGCGTGTCATTGGCACTGACTAACCTCGCACCGCCCATGCCGTTGCGCCTGCACAGAACACCATGGCTGCCGGTGTGACCGCGTCAGGCAGCTGTTCTGACCATCCACTGCAGCATTTACTAGGAGATTCGCAATGAAGTATGTATCTACCAGGGGATCTGCGCCCGTGCTGGGGTTTGCTGATGCCCTGCTAGCTGGTCTTGCTGATGATGGGGGGCTGTACCTTCCCGAGTTCTGGCCGGCGCTCCCTCCGTTGGAAGAACTGCGCGGTTGTAGCTATAGCGAGATTGCCGTGGCGGTGATGTGGCCGTTTGTGCAAGGGGAAGTCCCTCGGGATGTATTTGAGAACATCGTTCACGACAGCTACTCCACCTTTGAGACCGATCAGGTCTGTCCTCTTGTGCCACTCGGCCGAACTGCTGTGGGTGCTGACCTGTACGTGTTGGAGTTATTTCATGGTCCAACGTTGGCGTTCAAAGATGTTGCTTTGCAACTTGTGGGCCGACTCTTTGATTACGTGTTGACCCAACGCAATGAGCGCATCTGCATCCTCGGTGCTACCTCGGGCGATACCGGCTCTGCTGCAATCGACGCAGTTCGAGATCGTGAACGAGTTGATATCTGCATCCTCTTTCCTCATGGGCGAGTCTCTGATGTTCAGCGCCGGCAGATGACCACGGTGGCAGCTAGCAATGTGCACGCAGTTGCTGTTGAGGGAACTTTTGATGATTGCCAAGATCTTGTAAAAGCCGCATTCGGTGATACAGCCTTTCGCGACGAGGTCCACCTTGGCGCCGTGAACTCAATCAACTGGGCGCGAGTTATGGCGCAGATTGTCTATTACGTGGTCGCCTACCTCGACAGTGCAGAAGACAACACTTCAGACGAGGTGACCTTCTGCGTGCCAACCGGAAACTTCGGAAATATTCTCGCCGGGTGGGCCGCAAAGCAGATGGGCCTGCCGATTGATCGACTCGTGGTGGCCTCAAATCGTAACGACATCCTGACTCGGTTCTTTACGACGGGGCAGATGCAGATTCAAGGCGTAGTTCCCACGACTAGTCCGTCGATGGATATTCAAGTGAGTTCAAACCTAGAGCGCTTGCTCTTCGAGGTTTTGGGCCGCGATGGCCAAGCCGTCGCAGATCTGATGGCGACGTTTCGTGCTGATGGCTCAGTATCGGTTGATCTCGACATTCTTGATCAACTCCGATCAGAGTTCGATGCGCACAGCGTTGATGACGCAACTGCGACGGCAGTGATTCAATCGGTCTATGAACGCACCTCTTTGGTTCTCGACCCGCACTCGGCTGTGGCAGTAGCTGTTGCTGAGCAACTTGGCGGCGATCCACGGGTTCGAGTCATCACCCTCGCAACGGCGCACCCGGCGAAGTTCCCCGACGCTGTTGAAGAAGCTCTCGGCTTTCGCCCCGAACTTCCTGCTCACCTGTCTGACCTCTTTGAGCGGTCCGAGCGAATCGAACATGCGCAGAACAGCCTTGAGTCAGTGGAAGCCCTCGTGCGGTCGCACCTGAGTTCTTCCCTGAGGGCGTCCGACGCGTAACAAATTGGGTTATTGGCAGCAGGGTGGTTTGCCCGAGCCTGCGATGGGTAAGAATGATCCTCATGAAGTATGTGATTTGTGTGCCCGATGGCTGTGCCGATGAACCTCACCCTGATTTGGGTGGACGAACGCCGCTACAGGTGGCCAACATGCCAGTTTTGCGAGCGCTTGCTGCTCGCGGAACAGTAGGACGTGCTGCGGTAATTCCCGAGGGGATGCCTCCGGGAAGCGATGTAGGAAACCTGTCTCTGCTGGGATACGACCCTGCAGTGCATCACACGGGCAGAGCGCCGATTGAGGCCGCTTCACTCGGCATTCGGATCCGACCAGATCAGGTTGCATTTCGCTGCAATCTTTCCACCGTGACGACCAGTCCTGGTCAGCCCGAAGGCATCATGGCTGACTTCGCAGGTGGTCACCCCAGTTCCGAAGACGCAGCCGAGGTGATCAAAGCCCTTGATGAGCAATTGGGGTCCGGAGCCGGAGCCGAGGTGAGCTTTCACCCAGGAGTTCAGTATCGCCACATCATGGTGGCACCCGAGTCTTGGGCGGCTGCTGAGTGCATCCCTCCTCACGACCTCACCGATGCTCCGGCCGTGTGGCCCACCGGTCCGGCTGGGCAAAAGTTGAGTGATCTGATGGTGGCGAGCCGCGCTGTCTTGCAGCAGTTCCCTCAGCTTTCCGCCAACCAAGTCTGGCTCTGGGGCCAAGGCCATCAGCCGCAGTTACCCTCTTTTCAAGAGACCTTCGGCATCAAGGCCGGCATGGTGACAGCTGTTGACCTTGTGAGGGGCCTTGGCGTGCTGACGGGAATGGACGTAGTCCAAGTTGAAGGAGCAACGGGTTGGTATGACACGAACTACGAAGGAAAGCGTGATGCGGCAATTGCTGCGCTTCAAGGCGACACCGATCTGTTCGTGATCCACATCGAAGCTACAGATGAGGCGGGCCATGCTGGGAATGTGGCGGAGAAAGTTGCCGCTTTAGAGAACTGGGATGCGCGCGTTCTTGCTGATCTGATTCCCGCTTTGGATGCGCTAGGGGAGTGGCGACTTCTCATGTCGCCTGATCACGCGACCCCACTACTGCTCAAGACGCACACATCTACCACCGTTCCATACCTGCTCGTGGATTCTGCCGTCGACGGCGAGGGCGGCGAGTACACCGAGACAGGCACTGAAGAGAGCCATGTCGTGCCGGGCCACGAACTGATGTCGCTGCTGCTTGAACGCAACTGAGCACGGTACGTTTGCGACAACAACAGTCGATAGCTACATTGGGGAGTTCTTCGGCAAAGGCTGCAGGGGGATTGTGGGGTTCACCGGCCATCAGGTCGGGTTCTGAGCTCCGGAACCGCAGAACACTCCTCAACTCGTTCACGGACTTCATGGGACCGAGCGTGTTGAGGTGCTGTTGAGCGCACTCCCCGAGTTCTGCAGGCTGGTGTCGACTCAAGAAGTATTGATCCGGTCTCCGCACATGCGGCGGGCCGAAAGGACCAAACCGCTTCAGGCAACTCTTGCCCGAGGCCCAAACGAAAAGTGAGTCTGAAGCAGTGAGTGCTGATTCGATAGACCTTGATGGCCTTGAGCGCAAAGACCGCTCCGAGCTTGCCGTAATTGCCACAGCCCTTGGCGGGAAGCCAACCAGCCGTGTGAAGAAGGCAGACATAATCACCATGATTTTGGACTTAGCCGGAGTCACTCCGAGCGAGGGTGAGTCTGCTGATGCTGAGTCTGCTGATCCAGGGTCTGACCGCAGCGAAGATTCAGCCGGCGAGACTGCAACTGCGAAGGGCGAGCGTGCTGCTCAAGACGCCTCGCCTTCTCGAGACACCTCGCCTTCTCGAGACACAAGGTCAGCCGAAACTGTCGATCAGGCAGGTTCCTCTGACCGGAACCAGACTGACCGGAACCAGACTGACCGGAACCAGACTGACCAGGATGCCCGAAGGGCGGCCGACTCGGACCGCCAGAATTCAAGAAACGGTGGCTCTCGCAATCAGGGCTCTGTGAGGAATGGCGCTGAAAGCGCCCCGCGTGGTGGCACTGAAAGCGCCCCGCGTGATGGCACTGAAAGCGCCCCGCGTGATGGCAGTGAAAGCGCCTCAGCGTCTAGCAGCGCACCTGAAGCCTCTCGCCAAGACACTCCTAGTGGCACTCCTTCTGAAGACGACTCGCTGAACCCTGATAGCGATCCGCGTCGTCGTCGACGTCGTCGTGGCCGCGACAGGCAAGAGGACGGGCCGGAAGCTTCGCAGACTTGGGAAGGCGAGCTCGTCGATGTTGCTGGTGTGCTCGACCTTCGGGACGAGGGCTATGGCTTCTTGAGGGTCAACGGGTTGCTGCCAAGCCGAGAGGATGTTTACGTATCGGTCAAGCAAACTCGCCAACTTGGCCTGCGTCGCGGTGACTGGCTGACTGGGGCGAGTAGGCCAGCGAATCGTGGAGAGAAGAACCCAGCGCTTCTGCGAATTGATGCAGTCAATGGCCTAGACCCAGAGACGGCTCGCGATCGCGTCAACTTTGATGATCTCACGCCCGTGTTTCCCTCGGAGCATCTTCGCTTGGAGCGAGAGGATCACCCCTATGACATGACGTCTCGGATCATTGATCTCATTGCGCCAATCGGCAAAGGCCAGCGCGGACTCATTGTTGCACCGCCGAAGGCAGGTAAGACCACGATTTTGCAAACCGTTGCCCAGGCAATTGAGCAGAATCATCCCGAGGTTGAGCTCATGGTGTTGCTCTTGGATGAGCGCCCTGAGGAAGTCACAGACATGAGACGCTCCATTGAGGGCGAGGTCATTGCCTCAACCTTTGATCGACCCGCTGAAGAACACACCCAAGTTGCCGAGTTGGCAATCGAGTGCGCCAAGCGTCGAGTAGAGCAGGGCCAAGACGTGGTGATTCTCTTAGACGGAATCACTCGGCTGGCACGCGCTTATAACTTGGCGGCTCCGAATGGCGGTCGCATCATGAGTGGCGGCCTCGATACCGGTGCCCTGTACCCGCCGAAACGCTTCTTTGGTGCGGCTCGGAATATCGAAGATGGTGGCTCCCTGACAATTTTGGCCACCGCCCTCGTCGATACCAATTCCAAGATGGACGAGGTGATCTTTGAGGAGTTCAAAGGTACCGGCAACATGGAACTGCGATTGGACCGTGCTGCGGCTGAGCGACGGGTCTACCCCGCGATCGACGTCGACGCTTCCTCTACTCGTCACGAGGAATTGTTGATCTCTTCCGAGAAGCTGGCTCAAGTGTGGAAACTTCGCAGATTGCTGTCTGGATTGGCAGCGAGCGGCGAACCTGCAGCGGGGTTGGAATTAGTTGTTGACCGTATGCGCAAGTTCCCGACAAATGATGTGTTCTTGGCAGAGATCGCAAAGGCCGCACACGTTAACTAGCCAAAGAAAGCAGTCTCAGGCCCGCGGGTTCGCCTGTAGGGGTCTGGACAGGCCATACTAAGAGTCTTATCTGGGCCCCGCACGGAAACCGGGGCCTTAACGGAGCGAAGCATGAAACCAGGAATCCATCCCACGTATCGTTATGTCGTCTTTCAAGACACCTCGTCTGGAGACACCATGTTGACGAAGTCGACCATTGAGGCGACTGAGACCACAACGTGGACCGACGGCAACGAGTACCCGCTTGCCAAGGTAGAAATCTCCGCCTTCACCCATCCGTTCTTCACGGGTCAGATGAAGATCGTCGATACTGCTGGTCGTGTCGAGCGCTTCGAGCGTCGCTACGGTCGACGTAAAAACGTCGAGGGTGAAAGCGAAGCATCAGTTGATGACAACACAGTCGCCGACTCCGCTGCTGCACCTACCGAGGATGCTGGTACCGAAGCCGAGACTGCTTCCGCTGAGTGACAGCTCCGGCTTCGGCTGGATGTGTCTACTAGCTCCGCAGGATCTCTGATGACTCTCGATCCAGCTCAGCGTTCGCAACTACAAAAAGCCAAGCTGGCTGCGGTGACGCGTGACTTCCTTGATCAGGAGCGCGCTCGCAGCGCTGTTGCTCAAGAAACAGTGGGTTTCTTGTCAGCAGAGATTGATGTAGCAGAGGTCGTAGAAGCAGGATCTCTCTATGCCCTCAACCTGAACGGGCATGGCTTTGTCTTGCTGTCGGAGAGCTCCGCCCGCTCCCTCAGCGCGGCGATGATTTGGGCTGCGCAACAACCAGCGCAGCGTCTGACGGTCTTTGTTGATGCTCCCGCACCTTCCGATGCTCGAACCGAGGAGCTGTCTCGTTGGGCGCAGTACTTTCTGCTTGCAGAACAGCCCATAGAAGTTCGCGTGATCGACGGCCCAGTGTCACGCAGGGTTGAACCCGGGTCCGTGCCCGAACCATGCGCGCTGCCTGAGCGTCATGAACTCCTTGAGCAGCACCTTCTTGCCGAGGGCCTCGAGGTAGTGCACGAACACGGTGTGACTCGCGGCGAGGTTCTTGGCCTTGAAGTGGCACGCTTAGTGGTGTGGCCGGGTGAAGCTGGTGGCGACGATGCACTACATCTAGAGGTCGGCGTAGGACGCTTTGACCGCGATGCGCATGCAGCTGTGCGCCCCGATGAGTCGCCCGTTGATGACCTGGCACATACCGTTTCGATCATTCGTGATCATCGGTTCCCGGGCGCACCATCACATGCTGTGCAGAGGCTGTCTCGAGAGCGGTGGTTGCGAGCTTTAGCAGTGTCTCAGCCGAGCCTTGTGGGCGCAGAGACCCTCACGGCGATTGGCATGACTGCCGAGCCTGCTGGGCTGCGAGACGCATTTCCGGCATCGGCGGTTGGGACTGCCACCGACGGATCCCCGTTGATTTTAGTGTTCTCTTGTGGCGTTGATCTCGGGCTTTTGCCATTAGCTGCCGACCTACGAGAACAGATCAACTCAGAAGCAACGTTGCGGATAGCGCTACCAGCTCAGGATCACCACGTTGCGACAAAGTGGTTGGCATCCATGTTGCGCCGCCCAGCAGAACTCATCGACATAGAAGTTGGGTGGGGCTGAATGGCAGCGCATGACTTATCAGTTCGCCTCAATGGCTTGCAGCGCGAGTTTGAAGAGGTCGAGGACCGCCTTGCCGATCCGGCCGTGATCGCCGATCAAACTCGTTATGTGGAGCTGTCACGGCGCTACAGCGAACTGCAACCAATCGTGGAGCGTACTGCTCAGCTGATTGAGGCCGAAGGAGACCTAGAGGCGGCAAAGGAGTTGATCTCGCTTGGCTCTGGTGAGGAGCGTGACGCGTTGCGTGCTGACGCTGCAGAATCTGAAGCTGCAGTGGATCGACTCGTTGAGGAACTAAAGCTACTCCTTCTTCCCAAAGACCCGAATGACGACCGAAACGTGATCGTCGAGATTCGCGGTGCCGAGGGTGGAGAAGAGGCAAACCTGTTTGCGCGCAACTTGTTTGAGCTCTACCGGGCGTACTCCGGCCGGGTCGGGTGGAGCTTCGAGACGATGTCCTCCTCTCCGACGGAGATGGGTGGACTCTCTGACGTAACCTTCCGTTTGGCAGGTCCAGGCGTGTGGTCACGCATGCGTTTCGAAGCAGGAGTACATCGAGTGCAGCGGGTTCCTGTGACGGAATCTCAGGGCCGAATACACACCTCCTCTGCAACTGTTGCAGTCTTGCCAGAGGCGGATGAGGTTGAAGTGCGCATCGACCCGAATGATCTCACCATCGACGTGTACCGCTCCTCGGGGCCCGGTGGGCAGTCGGTCAACACCACCGACTCAGCAGTGCGGATCACTCATCTGCCGACCGGGCTTGTGGTCGCGATGCAGGACGAAAAGAGCCAGCTTCAGAACCGTGCGAAGGCTCTGCAAGTGCTGCGAGCGCGGCTACTCAAGCTAGAACAAGACCGCCAAGCAGGAGAGGCTTCGGGCCAACGTAAAGCGCAAATTGGTGGTGGTGGTCGAAGTGAAAAGATCCGCACCTATAACTTCAAAGAGAACCGAGTCTCTGACCATCGCATTGGGCTCACGGTGTACAACCTTGACCGAGTGCTGTCCGGCGAGCTCGATGAGATTTCCGATGCGCTTGTGGCCGACGATCGTGCGAAGCAGCTAACGGATTCGGAGATATGAGTTCCTCGGACCAAACGGTGACTTGGAGGGAGCTTCTTGTAGAGGCCACTCAAACATTTAGAACTGCAGGGATTGAGCAGCCAGCGATGGATGCAAGGCGGGTGGTTGAGCAGGCCTCGGGCGCGGCTCCATCCGAGTTGCTCCTGTTGCTCGATGATCCGGTGACCGAACGTGCACTGGGATCCTTCGATGCGATGGTGCAGCGCCGGTCGGCTGGCGAACCACTGCAGTACGTCCTCGGAGCTTGGTCATTCAGATCCTTAGACCTCATGGTGGATTCGCGAGTGCTGATTCCACGACCAGAGACCGAGGCTGTCGTAGAGATAGCGCTCGCAGAATTGGACCTGCTCGGTGCACAAGAACGAACCTGTCAAGTGGTGGATCTAGGAACAGGCTCGGGTGCAATCGGCTTGTCCATCGCTGTGGAGCGCGTGAGAACTCAAGTGCTACTGACGGATCGCTCCGAAGATGCACTTCGTGTAGCGGGGGCGAACATTGCGGGGTTGGGCCGACCGGGAGCGAGAGTTTCTAGCAGGCTCGGATCCTGGTTCGACGCTCTGCCCAACGACCTGCTGGCCAAGGTTGATCTGATGATCTCGAACCCTCCCTATATTCCAACGGCAGTGGTGCTTCCGGAGCAGGTCGCTGATTGGGAGCCTGCTGGCGCGCTGCGTTCGGGTCCCGACGGTACTGACGATCTTCGCTTGTTGATTGATGGCGCCGGGGAGTGGCTGCAAAAAGATGGCGTATTGGTTTGCGAACTCTCACCTGAGCAAGCGGCAGACATGCTGGCTCTTGCCCAAAGCAGGTTTCGTGACGCGCGTATTGAGCAAGATCTCACCGGCAAAGACCGCGCATTGGTAGCGCGTGGGCCGGATCTCAGATCACGGTAGGAAGAGCTGTGTCAGCGCTTGGAATGACCAGAATCTTTGCCTGAGAGTCAGGGTCGCTGAGAGCGGCAAAGGCGCCTGCAACGCCCTCGAGGGGCACTGTTGCTGTAATCATTTGGCCTACGGGGTACTGCCCCTCGGCAATGCGCTGAAGCGTGTCAGCAAACTCCGCGGGGTCATAACCAAACACAAACTGCAAGTTGAGCTCTTTCCCAATTGCAATCATGGGCCGAAAGCTGTCGGCCACCATGCACACGCCAACAACCAGAATCTGAGCTGCGCGAGGTGCTTCAAGGATTGCCGACTCCAGTATCCCCGGAACTCCCACTGCTTCGAAGATCACGAGTGGCTTGCGGCCATCAATGCGCCTCCAGATTGCAAACGGCGATTCCAGTGCGGGGTCTGTGACCTCAGTTGCGCCAAAGTCTGTAGCTAGGGCTCGACGGCTCGCAGAAAAATCCGAGGCCACGATGGTCTCAACCCCTGATGATCGAAGTGCCGCAATTACTGCGAGGCCTACTGGGCCGCAGCCCAGCACTACGGCAGCGTGCTTTGTAGTGACGACGCTTTTACGCACAGCGTGCACACCAACAGACATCGGTTCTGTAAGTGCTGCAAGCTGCGGATCAAGTCCATTTGGAACCTTTGAGCAGAGTGCCTCGGAGAGCACAATTTGTTCTGCGAAGCCACCGGGGTACGCGTTGTCGTAACCCAATGCATGAATGCCGCCGGCATCCATCACGATTGGCAAAGAGACCACCACGTCGCCCACTGCGCACCTGCTCACATTCGGTCCAACCTCAATGACTCGAGCGCTGAACTCGTGACCCATCACAACATCTCGTGAAATATCCATCGGGGCCGGAGCAAATGGTCCGGCGTCAGCCGACATCGCAGAGGCCATCTCTACGAGTTGGTCTGCATGGGTCAGAGCATGTAGGTCAGATCCGCAGATACCGCAGGCAAGGACTTCGGCGATGAGTTGCCCGGGCTGCGGAGGAAGTGTGTCGACATCATCTACGAGCAATCGTCCGTCTCGCATGACTGCGGCCTTCATTTTCCCTCCGAACCTAATCGCTCAACCGGCGAACTTGAGACTGCCTTTGAGGTTACTCTTTGCGTGTTGAGTGAGTTGTGTAAGCAGTCGTTGCTGTTCGTCGAGGCAGCTTGGAAGATCGGGGAATCCAATGAGCTTGTGTCGTAAGCCGTCAGAGAGTGCAGAGATGTTGACCGAGGTCCCGTTCTTTGACGGGTTTGGCCAGGAAGAGATTCTGCGAGTGGTGGAACTGACCAATGAAGTTCAGTTGCCCGCTGGAAGTGTTGTGGTGGACCAAGGTGACCCTGGCACGGACTGTTACGTGATTCTTGATGGAACGGCGAGTGTCTATGTGCGTGGGGATTATGTTGCCTCCTCTGGGCCAGGTTCGATGGTGGGTGAGATGGCACTCGTCGATCATCGTCCGCGAACTGCGACTGTTGTTGCAGACACCGATCTAGATATGTTGCGCTTTGACTCAGAGGCGTTTCGTAAACTGCTTGATGAGATGCCAAAGGCATCGGAGCGCATCATGACAGCGCTTCGAGCGCGGCTCGATCGCCTCGGAACGATCTAGCCCGACCTACGTCGCTAGCCGGACTCGCGAGGAGTCAGGGAAACTGCAGTTCTCCGTCGGCGTCGATCACAACTTTTTGGCCCAACAACGCTTCGGAAGTCATGCGATGCATGTGATCGGGCTGTGAAGTGACCGCCCACGCCCGGTGCCCCTCGGCCGTAAGGCACGCTGCGTGACCGCGACTAGGCAGACCATCGCGATCGTGCATCACTGTCCACGCTTCGATCGTGGCGTCGCCGCTGTAGTCGCCTGCGGCAGTTCTTCCACCTAGAGCGTCAACCTCTGCTTGCGGGCGCTCAAACTGGAACCCCGCCACTGGAGGCTTCGTTGAGTACACACCAAACGCGTGCTTATCAACATGGCCGCCGTTTGCGGTGACAAGACCCGTCGAGCCTGCATCCTCACGCAGCACATTCACCATGGAACACACTGCGTGCCCGACAGGGTTATTCCAAGGGCCACCTGCAAACGACAAGCCCCCGTACACGGTGAGTTGACGGTTTGCTGGAA
Source organism: Actinomycetota bacterium (assembly GCA_009701845.1). Lineage (GTDB taxonomy): Bacteria > Actinomycetota > Acidimicrobiia > Acidimicrobiales > Microtrichaceae > IMCC26207. Next base: position 13,535 of record WLJI01000003.1, on the reverse strand, counting down.
TGAGCATTTCACGAAGTGCGAGCTGCACAGCAGACGGGTAGCAGGAGTACAGGTCAAGATGGGCAACCTCGTCCACTGCTACCTGAGCAAGCTCCAGCGCTCGGTTACCGGCGATACGCATAGCCGGCGAGGAGTAGAAGTTGTTTCGCTCTGACAGGTTGCGGTCTTTGGCATCGGTGCCAGCGTGAACAAAGACCCAGCGGTCGGTTGGAACCCCAAGTGCACGGGCCCGTTCCACGGAACAGATAATCAAGCCCGAGGCCATATCTACATCTGGGTTCGAGACCATGCGTTTCGTGTACGGGTATCCGATCATTCGATTTTCTGGAGTTGGCGTCGTGACCTGTTCTGCGGTGAATGCAGTTCGGTTCCAAGCAAATGGATTCTGTGCTGCAACCCGCGAGAATCCGGCCCAGATCTCTCCCACATAATCTAAATGTTCCTGCATCGAGCGCTCTGAATCCTGCCAGAGCGCAGTTTCAAACAGTGGGTACACCTGAAGCGGCATCAAAATCCCGCGGGCCGCTTCAGAAGGGTGACCCATAAAGAACGGGGATTCATCCATCCAATCCGCAGTGGCATCGCCATCTTGGCGCGTCCACTCAAGGTCAAGTCCCTGCTTCTTGGCGAGAGACCTCGACTTGCCCGATTCGCCACCACAGAGCAGCGCAAGGTCGAACTCTCCAGCAGCAATCAAGCTAGAAAGCCGGTTCACCATGGACTGCGGCGTGTTCCCACCCACGGTTGCATACCAAGTTGTCGCGCTATGACATCCCAGCTGCTCGCGAACGAGTGCACCTGGGTCTGAGTATCTCCAAGAGATAGTCGGAACGGCCGCTACAACCTGAGCAGAGGCTAAAACGCTAGTGGCCCCCGAATCAGCTTCGGCCTCGAGAAGCGCTTGAGCCATGAGTGCTGCAGGCTCTGATGGCTCCGACCCTTGGTCTACACGGTTGAGGACTTGTCCAACACCAATAATGACTGGCGTGCGGGGGTCAAGTGAAGAGTTCGCTGCTGGCATCTCTGCAGACTACGGGCGAGGGCGTTGCTGATCGAACTCGCAGAGCGCAGATTCTTCGCCTTTGGAACGCCTGATATGAAAGCAGTGAGACCATGCGAGGGGAGTGCAGTGTTCGTGGTGCTTTGAGTTCACTACACTCAGCAAGGTGCACGACCCCTCTGCCTCGGATTCAATCAGAAGACCCATCAGAGTTGTGGTTGGCTCAGACCACGGCGGATTGAGCCTAAAAAACGAACTAGCTGAGTATCTGAGTAGCCAACAGGTGGTGGTGACGGATCTTGGAACCCACAGTGCTGACTCGGTTGATTACCCAGAGTTTGGTGCTGCCGTCGGACGAGCGGTAGCTGCTGGCGAGGCAGATTTCGGCGTAGCTGTGTGCGGTTCGGGGCTAGGTATCTGTATCGCTGCAAACAAGATTGCTGGCATTCGCGCCGTTACGATTCATGACGTCACCTCGGCTCGGCTGAGCCGGGCACATAACGATGCCAACGTCATCTGCCTTGGCGAACGACTCATCGGCGCACAGGTAGCTAAAGACGCCGTGGACGCATTTTTTGCAACAGAGTTTGAAGGTGGTCGGCACGCACATCGGGTCCACAGCCTTGATGCGCTGATTGCTCAACAGACGTAACCATCGCACTCGGGTTTTCGAGTGCCTAGTGAAGGAAGTATCTGCCATGCCTTGGCCGACTGATCGTGACAACGAAGTTTTTGCAGCTATAGACAGAGAAATCGACCGGCAGAATACCGGCATTCAACTCATTGCATCCGAGAACTTCACCTCGCCTGCAGTGATGCAGGCCGTTGGCTCGGCGCTGACGAATAAATATTCCGAGGGTTACCCGGGTAAGCGCTATTACGGCGGTAACGAAGTGGTGGACGAAATCGAGCAGATGGCCATTGAGCGCGTCAAGGCGCTGTTCGGAGCCGAGGCTGCAAATGTTCAGCCTCACTCGGGAGCAAACGCAAACCTAGGCGTGTACCTTGCTCTGCTCGAGGCCGGGGATACCGTGCTGGGTTTGAGCCTGGACCACGGCGGCCACCTTACTCATGGGTCACCAGTCAACATCTCGGGCCGGTTCTATAACTTCATTTCCTACGGAGTTCGGCCGGAAGACGAGCGAATTGATTACGACCAGATGCGCGCTCTGGCTTTGGAGCATCGGCCAAAGATGATCGTGGCTGGAGCTACGGCGTACCCGCGAATCATCGACCCCGCAATCGTGCGTGAGATCTGCGACGAAGTGGGCGCACTCTTCTTATTTGATGCAGCTCACATCGCAGGGTTGATAGCCGGTGGCGTGCATCCAAACCCCACGCCCTATGCGGATGTGGTGACCTTCACCACCCACAAGACGCTTCGAGGGCCGCGCGGCGGTTGCATAGTTTCTAAAGAAGAATTCGGCGCTCGCATCAACAAGGCCATCTTTCCGGGCTTGCAAGGTGGCCCGCTAGAACATGTCATTGCAGGCAAAGCAGTTGCGTTCCGAGAGGCTGCAGACCCGAGCTTTGCGGGCTACGCGCAGCAAATCGTGAACAATTCCCAAGCTTTAGCAGAGGCCTTGATTGGGCAGGGGTTCCGCTTAGTCTCTGGTGGCTCGGACAACCACCTGCTGCTGATGGACCTTCGTTCGTTCGACGCAGAACTCACTGGGAAAGAAGCCCAGATTGCTCTTGATCTTGCAGGGATCACCCTCAACAAGAACACCGTTCCAGATGATCAGCGCTCGCCTTTCGTGACCTCTGGTCTTCGAATCGGCACGCCGTCGGTAACAACGCAGGGCATGGTTGAACCAGAGATGGTTCAGATTGCTGAACTCATCACGCGTGTGTTGCGTGACCCGAGCAACGAAAATGCAATTGCCGAGGTTCGTGCCGACGTCGAATTGCTGTGCTCGAAGTTTACGCCCTATCCGGCTTGAGCCTGTGCGAGTTCTGCCAATTCGCGTTCTTGCAGCCCACGTGTCTGCCGACCACGGGCTACTAACCTGAGCGCCGTGGGACCTTTGCCGTATTTGATTGTGCTGGCAGTAGCCGTTATTGCCACGGCAGTCTCGGTGCCGCCGCTACGGATCTTGTCTCGCAAAGTCGGGGCTATGGCTCAGCCCGGCGACCGCACAGTGCATGCAACCCCGACGCCCATACTCGGTGGTACTGCTTTGTTTATCGGGCTGCTTGTAGCCATCGCAGTGGCTTGGCAGTTACCGGAATTTGGCCCAGTTTTTGCCGCTCCTGGAAATGTCCTTGGCGTGATTGCCGCGGCGACAGTTATCTGGCTGACGGGGCTCATCGATGATCTCCGGGATGTATCTGCTCCAGCCAAGGTGGCGGGAATGGTGCTAGCAGGCTCGATCCTTACCTTGGTCGGCCTCACCATCATCTACTTCAGAGTGCCCTTCTTGGGATTCACGCTGCTGCCACCCGATATGTCTGCACTGATCACAGTGCTCTGGGTTGTTGGCATGGCAAACGCAGTCAACCTGATCGATGGCCTTGACGGATTGGCTGCGGGAATCGTTGCTATTGGAGCGGGCTCGTTCTTCTTGTATGGATGGCGACTGCTTGAGGTTGGAGTGATCGACCCCGGAAACCTCGGGCCACTACTAGCGATTATCACCGCCGGTGTGTGCTTGGGCTTTTTGCCATTTAACTTCAACCCGGCAAGCATCTTTATGGGCGACTCGGGAGCACTCTTGTTGGGGTTGCTGTTGGCTGCGTCAACGATTGCTGTGGGTGGGCAGTCAGATGACCCCTTCTCGGGGCAATCTTGGTTTTTCTTTGCCCCGCTTGTGATCCCACTCGTTATTCTTGGCGTGCCGCTCTTTGATCTGGTGTTTGCCGTGGTGCGTCGGGCTAGGAACCGAACAGGCGTAGCTACTGCAGATAAACAGCACCTGCATCACAGGCTCATGGACCTTGGGCACGGCCAGCGTCGCACCGTAGTGATCTTGTGGGGTTGGACTGCTGTGCTCTCGTGTTTTGTGTTGATCCCCGCCCTCACGAGTCGCGGCAACGGAGTTGTGCCGATTGGTTTGCTGGCCTTGGCACTCTTGCTCTTTACGCTTTTCGCTCCCAGATTTGGACGCTATAGCGATCTTGGTGACAAGCCCGGCCTGTCTGAGGAACACATCAATTCAGACCGAGAAGCATCTTCATACCCAGAAGCGTCTTCAGATCCAGACGCGTCTCCGGACCCAGAAGCATCTCCAGACCCTGGGGTCGCAGCGCCTAGTTCTTGAGGGCCGGTTTCCTCACCAAGTGGAGCCTGTTAGCGCACAGCAACAGTCTCGGTATCGATTCCAGATCGTAGAACTGACCCGGGCAGGTTTCCCGTTGCCTCGCTGTTGCGCACTACTTCAACTCCGCTCACAAATACATGGTTCACGCCGATCGATCCGGCGTACAGCCGACTCGTTCCACCGGGCAGATCGTCAACCATGTTGAGCAATTCGGATTCAATCAAGAGCGGGTCAAACAGAACCATGTCGGCGTGAGCGCCTTCTTGAAGAACGCCTCGATCTCTCAGACCAAAGAGTTCCGCTGGGACCTGCGTCAAAAGGTGCACGCCGTGTTCAAGGGTGGTGAGTTTTCTGCCACGAATACAGTCGGCCAAAAAGCGGGTGGGGTAGTTCGCTCCCTGCATCCGGTCAAGGTGAGCTCCTGCGTCGGAACCACCCAACATGACAGAAGGGTGATCCCAAGCTTGGCGGCGAAGTTCCCAAGATTCAGAGTCGTTGTCAGTCGCTCCTGGCCACAGAAATGTTTGCAAATCGTCGGCAATCACGATGTCCAAGAGAGTATTGAATGCAGTTTCTCCTCGTTCAGCCGCGATCTCTCCGACTCGTCGTCCAGAGAATCCTTGGTTCTCCTCTGCGAAAGTGTCGCCAATGACGTAGGTGTCCCAGCCGGTGAGCCGGGCGAACACGCCAGCATCGGGTGATGCTGCGCGAGTTTCCATAAAGGATCGAGTCTCGGGGTCTGTGAGCTTTTCGATGCGCTCAGGGATCGGGAGTGCGAGTATCGGACCCCAGTCGGGCATCATGTTGAGCGCACAGTAGGTAGAGAAACTCATGTTCATGCCAACAATGACTGGCATAGTGAGGGCCACGACCTTTGCGCCAGCTTCAGCGCAGGCATCCATTGCTGCAAGCTGGTTCTGATAGCGATCAGGTGCATGAGAGTCAATCGTGAGTACGTTCCAATTCAGTGGCCGGTTGCCCGCTAGCGAGAACTTGATCATGAAGGCCACCTCGTCTTGCGAAAATCCGTCAAGGCAGCCATCAGAGGCAAACTCAAGCGTGGTTCCCTCATGCTCGGACACCACGGAGGCAAGGGCGAGGAGTTCTTCTTCTGTCGCCCACCTAGAAGCCACGGGAAGGCCATCGCCATCGGAGTGAGTGCGTGCAAGAGTGGTAGAAAATCCCAGTCCGCCTGCTTGGATTGATTCAGCCAAGAGCACTCGCATCTGCTCAAGCTGGGCCGGCGATGCTGGCCCCTCGACCGATTGTTGCCCCATGACTTTGCGACGCAGAGCGCAGTGACCAACCAAGAAGCCAGCGTTCATGCCTAGGTTGCCCTCGAGTCGAGAGAGGTATTCGCCAAAGGTCTGCCAGTCCCAGGTGATTCCATTTTCTAGAGCTACAAGCGGCATGCCCTCGACTTTGGCCATCATCTGCCTGGTGTAGTCGGCGTCTTCTGGTGCCAGCGGTGCCAGAGTGAATCCGCAGTTGCCTCCAATAATGGTGGTCACTCCATGCAAGTTTGATGGTGAACCGCTTGGGTCCCAAAAGAGTTGTGCATCGTAGTGAGTGTGCGGATCAACAAATCCGGGTGTTAGTACGAGCCCGGTTGCATCAATCGTCTGACCGTTCGGCTCAGCAGGAATCGAGTAGGCATCGTTTATGGCCACGATTCGGCCCTCGCTCACCTCAACGTCACCTTGTCGTGCAGGCCCACCAGTGCCATCCACGATTGTTGCGTTCTGAATGAGTAGATCCATGGTGATTCCCTTGTGCTGAGTTGTGAAGAGGGGTGTGATTCGGCAGAGCGATGCCTTCTGTAGATAACACTCTGCCAGAATCTACGATGCGTGGATATTCAAGGTCGCAGCAGAAGTTCAGATTTTGTGTAACCCTTTCAGCCAACCTTGCGTCACCCTTGGGTTCGCGTGGTAGACAAAGACCTAACACGTCGTCAGGTCAACTCATTGTCGACCAGTTCAGTTCATCAATTTGTCCGTGTAAGTTACCTAGCCACTAGCACTGTGTTCACTTAACAGTCACTCAGGGGGAAATCCAGCGTGAAGCGATCGTTCGTCATTTTGGTCTGTGCCTTGGCACTCTTTGCAGCTTCTTGCGGAGCGAAGAGTTCTTCTAATAACGCCACCTCTGAAGACGAGGGCGGTTCCACCAAGACCACGCAAGCTACCGGCACTGATGCTGCGATGTGGGGCGATCTTGAGTCGCCCTGCGGCAAGGGGAGCGCCTCTGTTGCTCCAGGCGAAGGGCCTTCCACAGACAAACTGGTTCTTGGCGTTCCAAACGACCGGAATTCGCAGATACGTCCGGGCCTGAACGCAGAGTTCTGGGACGCTGCCGTGGCCTACACCGAGTGGTGTAACGCCCAAGGTGGAATCCAAGGCGTTCCACTCGAACCATTAGATGTTGACGGTGGAGTGACCAACGTCGAAGCTGGCATGACTACTGCATGCAACGCTGTGTTCGCACTCGTTGGCGGCGGCTTTGCGCTCGACAACCTTGAGTTCTCTGGCAAAGAAGGATCCGACTTCCATAAATGCGGTCTGATCGACATTCCGGGCTTCACAGTCTCGGTAGATAAGAGCCTGTCAAACGGCCAAGTCCAACCGCTGCCGAATCCGGCCAATGCAAAGTCCTCACAGTGGATAACAGACTTCAAGAAGCTGTATCCCGAAAACTCTAAAAAGATCGTTGTGGTCTATAGCAAGGATCTGCCTTCGCTTGAAGCCGTAAAGGTGCAGTTCGACTCAGTCGTTGCAAAAGACAGCTCGATTCAGAACCTTCCAGCAATTTCCTACCCAATCGTCGTTACTGACTGGGGACCATACGCAGAGAAGGTCATTGAGAGCGGCGCCACCTCGATGTACTGGATCGGCGAGCCGGCTAACGCTGCCAACCTGCTCAAGGTGCTGCGAGAGAAGGGGTGGAAGGGAACCTTCTTGAATGAGGCCAACCTGTACGACAACCTCTTCATCGAAACCGGCGGAGCAGTTAGCGAGGGTGCCGTGGTTCGGACTGCCACTCACCCCTTCGAAGAGGCCGATAAGTGGCCAGCGGTTCAGCAGTACCTAGACAACCTAGAGAAGTACGTGCCGAACGGTAAGGCCGCCTTCCTTGGGCTGCAGGGAACCTCCTCTTGGTTGTTGTTCTCCGTTGCTGCAAATACCTGCGCCACCAAGAACAAGGGCGTGATCGATCGTGAATGCGTACTCTCCGAGGCCAACGCAATTGAAGATTGGACTGCCGGTGGTATGCACGCACCTTCAGACCCTGGAGTTGAAGTGCCAGTAAGTTGCGGAATGTTGCTAGTGGTGAAGGACGGAAAATTTGAACGCCTCTACCCCAAGCTTGATGGCGAGGACGACGACGGGGACGGCTTCCATTGCCCAGCCAACAGCATCGTGGTTGTTCCTCCAGCTTCCGTTCCTGGCAAGGGGAACATCGACCCATCTAGGCCGCCACTGTGATTTCTAGTGTTTTGAGTATCTGGGGCTGACAGATTCGGCCTCGGATACTCACAGCAGACCTACTTGGCCTCGCCTGCTCAGCATCGGTTAGGTCAAGGGAAACTAGTTGTTGATCTAGCCGCTACCAGACTGCCGAGCTACCGTGGACAAGTTCCTAATCTTTACAATCGCAGGGCTTTCTACCGCAGCGATTTATGCCATTGCTGCTTCGGGGTTGGTTGTTACCTACACCACCTCGGGCATTTTCAATTTCGCTCACGGAGCGTTCTCGATGATGGCAGCGTTCATGTTCTGGCAGGTGCACATGGGGTGGGGAGTTCCCACCCTGCCAGCATTTTTGCTGGTCGTGTTTGTCATCGGTCCTGCGTTTGGGGCAATTGTGGAACGCGGCATTATGCGTGGGATCGAAGGGGCTACCGATGTTGTAAAAATCGTGGTCACCATCAGTTTGATGATCGCCTTGATCGGCATCTCGATGGTGATCTGGAAGCCAGATGTGGCGCGTCCGGTTCCCGCATTCTTCGAGGGCCAAAAGATCACCGTCTTCAACGCAGTGGTCAACTATCAGCGGCTGATGGCGATGCTGATTGCAATCGCTGTTGCTATTGGACTGCGATTGATTTTTAAGAAGACTCGCCTTGGGGTTGCCATGCGGGCCGTGGTAGATGATCGCGGTTTGTTGCAACTCAACGGAGGCCGGCCATCAAGAACCTCGATGATGGCTTGGGCCTTGGGTTCAGGAATGGCTGCACTCTCTGGGGTGCTCATTGCTTCGGAGCAAACCCTCAGCGCAACCACGCTGACCTTGTTGTTTATCAACGCATATGCAGTGGCTGTTGTTGGAAGGCTGCGTAGTCTGCCCGGAGCGTTCTTGGGTGCTGTCATCTTGGGGCTTTTGGAGTCATACGCAATCGGGTACATACCGCAGGACGCAATGCTCGGGCCGATCAGTTTGCAGAGCTCCAAAAATGCCATCCCCGCAGTCATGTTGTTTGTCGTGATCATGCTGCAGCCACAAGACCGCCTTCGTGCCCACGGGGTGAGTCGGCGCAGCGCTGGCTCAAAGCCAGTTGCTCAGCGTGTGGCACTTGTTGGGGGAGCTGCATTTATTCTCGTCGTCGCTGGCTTGGGATCCCTCATGTCACTGACGGACCTCAATCTGGTGACTACTGGATTTTACTTAGCAATCGTTACCCTCTCCCTAGTTCCGCTGACCGGTTATGCCGGGCAGATCTCCTTAGCTCAGCTGACCTTCACCGGGATCGGTGCAGTAGCTATGGCCACATGGGGTGCAAACGGTTCTTTGCTCGGAGTGGCGATTGCTGTCGGGGTATGCGCGGTGGTCGGAGGAATTGTTGCCTTCCCGGCGCTGCGGCTTTCGGGTATCTACCTAGCTCTTGCCACAGCGGCGTTTGCATTGTTCTGCTCAGCAATGTTCTTTAATCAAGTTGACGTCATGCCGGGCGGTAACCGGCAGGTGCCTCGCTTACAGATCGGACCGCTCTCGATTAACAGCGACTTCCGTCAACTTGTTTTGCTAGCTGTGGTTTTTGCAGCGATTGGAAACTTGTTGGTCCTGCTTCGTAGAAGCGCGTGGGGGCGTCGCCTCACAGCAATGAAGGACTCGCCAGTTGCGTGCGCCACGCTCGGACTTAACCTGACATCAACGAAGGTCGGTGTCTTTGCGCTCTCAGCAGCTATTGCCGGAGCTGCTGGAGCGATCTCGGGCCGCACCTTCTTGGCAGATACTCTGACTCTGCCAGGATCGCTCTCGGTGACGATGTTGGCAGTGGTCGGTGGAATCGGGTCCATTGCGGGAGCGTTCTTCGGTGGCATGTTGCTCGGTGCATTCCCAATCGGAGCAACGATATTTGCCGCAAACGCTATTGGAATCTTCGGCTTTGTAGCAGTGTCGGTGAAAGATATTTTGGTCTTCTCTCCCGGGATGATGGGAGTCAGCCTTGGCCGAGATCCTGATGGCGCTGCGCCTCAGATTGCTCTGGGCTACCGGGCGGTAGCTCACTCAGTCCCGGCGTTGGTCACGACAGCAGTTGGCGCCTCTGTGATTTGGGTCTTGGCAAAATTTGACAGCATCGGGAACTGGTCCTTCTTTGCCGCAGAGATGGTCTTTATCTTGGCGGTCGTGCCGCTCCTGCCTCTGCTGTTTGCTCCAACGCAGGTTCATGGCAGGCGGATCGCAACTGCAATTTGGCTCACCCTCGGGGTAATTGTGGCGGCGCTTATTTCTTGGGATTCGATATTTTCCTCCACGGGTCTTCGAGTCATTGCAATCTTCGTGTTCTTGTTCCTCATCGCACGGACCGCCATTGGGATCTTCGGTGTCAACCCCCTTGATGATGCAGACTCGGAACATGTTGAGCCACCTTCTCCCGACATGTTTGGAATTGACCGTCCGCTCACGAAAGCAGACGCTCTTGACGCTGAACGCGCCCTTGGTCTTCAAGATGAGTTGCTCGTTCTGACTGCTGCTGATTCTGCAGGCAGTTTGAGTTCTGTAGGCCACTCAAGCCCTGCAGGTGCCACCTCATGAACCTGCTGGAACTTGAATCTTTGTCAGTTCGATTCGGTGGTCACCTTGCGGTGAGCGATGTGTCGATGAAGGTTGAGGGAGGTCGTGTGAGCGGTCTCATCGGCCCAAACGGTGCCGGCAAGACCACTACCTTTAACGCGATCTGCGGTGTCGTCACTCCTTCCTCTGGCAGAGTCAGCCTTGGCGGAAAAGACATCTCGAAGATTGGGACCCATAAGCGGGCACGTTTGGGGATCGGTCGAACCTTTCAGCGGCTCGAAGTCTTCTCCTCGTTGACAGTTCGAGAGAACATCCAAGTTGGCCTAGAGATACGGCGAAGCTGGTCTCGTAGGTCGGCCACGCTGCCGCAGTATCTGGCCGATGGGGGAGACCCCAAGCCCGAAGACGAGATCAACCTGATTCTTGAGCGGCTCGATCTGGGGCCACTCGCAGAGCAGCCAGTGGGAGCGCTTCCGACCGGCCATGCTCGACTCGTTGAACTCGGGCGCGCTCTTGCTGCTCGGCCCTCGGTTCTGTTGCTTGATGAGCCGGCCTCAGGGCTCGACGATTCAGAGACCGATATCTTTGGCGACTTGCTCATCACCCTTGCAGCAAACGGTCTTGGCATTCTGCTCGTTGAGCATGACGTTGCTCTTGTGATGCGGGTCTGTTCGCACCTCTCGGTACTTGACTTCGGCCAGGTCATTGCCTCGGGATCGCCCGAGGAAGTTCGTGCAAATGAAGCGGTGCTCTCGGCTTATTTGGGAACTGCTCCGGCGCCAGAGACCCCCGAGTACTCAGGGATCGATCTAGCAGGATCGACTCAAGAGGCAGGCTCGTGACTGAGGCACAGAGAGAGACGCACCCAGCTCATGAGCAGGCTGAGCCGTTACTCGAGCTCCGAGGAATACGTGCAGCCTACGGAACAATCGAAGTACTCCACGGCGTGGACCTTCAGGTTCTGCCCGGCACGGTGGTGGCGTTGCTCGGCCCGAATGGTGCAGGCAAAAGCACTACCTTGCAGGTCGCTTGCGGACTCATGAAACCAAGCTCGGGATCAGTGCTGCTAGCTGGCCGCGACGTCACCGGAGTGAGAGCTGAAGACCTTGCGCGATGCGGTGTGACTACCATTCCTGAAGGCAAAGGGATCTTTCCAAACCTGACTGTGCGAGAGAACCTCTTGATGGCAACCTACGCCGGTGCCTCAATGCGTCAAGTGGAAGCTGTAGCCTACGAGCGCTTTACTCGACTCAAGGAAAGGCGTTCGCAGTTAGCGGGCACCCTTTCTGGTGGCGAGCAGCAGATGTTGGCAATGGCCCGGGGGCTTGCAGTCGATCCGGCCGTGCTACTTCTTGACGAGTTGTCCATGGGGCTAGCGCCTCTAGTCGTCGAGGAGCTCTACGGCATCGTGGGACAGATCGCAAAATCTGGAACCTCAATTCTAGTTGTAGAGCAGTTTGCCCGCACCGTGCTCGGTGTCGCCGATGTGGCGGCGATCATGGTGAATGGGTTGGTACGCAAGGTGGGAACACCTAGCGAAATTGAGCAAGAATTGTCCGCGGCCTATCTGGGTGGGTAACCACATGAATGAAAATGACATCCGAATCGATCAGTTCAAATCAGAAATTGATGGGCTGAAACTCAAGGGAAGCTCCAGCGAGGGAGAGAAACGTCTCTTGGTGCTCGGCGTGGTCCTGCTTGTAGCAGGGGTGCTGCTCGCACTGTTCGGCGCCATTGAGGTGGGGCAGTACCCGGATTCTCCTGCCGACCAACGTGCATATATGGCCCAGGGATCGTTCCTTGGTCTTGCACTCATCATTGCCGGTGCAGCTCTTTTTGTGCGCTTCTCACTCGCTCGGTACCTTCGATTCTGGATGATTCGGATGACATATGAGAGCCGCGCCAATACCGATCGAGTAGTGGACGCGATTGAGCGCGCTGCAGGACTTGATGACGCGAGCTACGCCGCTGCTACACAGCCCGCAACACAGCCCACTGTCGAAGCGGTTGCACCCCAGCAGCCGCCACCACCACCGCCCTTTCAGTAGAGGCGACTATGTTCCGGCAAGTTTCGCAAGATTCAGATTTGCCAGAGCCTGATCACTCTCGTAGATTGGGAAAGCTTTCACAAGCGCCGTCGAGTCCAATAGGGGATCGTTCTCCGGATGGACATAGTTCTCTGACTAGGGAGCTTTCTAAGAACTGGCGCTCAAGGAATTCTGATTATGCCTGCTGACTTCGCAACGACTACTCACGAGACAACTCGACAGTTGAACCGATCCCACGGATCCTTTGAGTTGGCGCTCGCTCCTGTCATTCTTGGGCTACTTGGCTTGTGGCTAGATCGAACACTCGGCACCGTCCCTCTGTTTTTGATTCTGTTCACGGTGCTTGGTTTCGCTGGTGCTGGAGCCAAAATCTATTTCACCTACCGCTATCAGATGGAGCAACATCAAGAGCAGGTTTCGTGGAAGGGCCACGACTCCTCTGAAGCGTTTCGCGCTCAGAGCAGTGCGCGTGTAGAGCGATTGTCCGTTCCCGTTGAAGATGTTCGTACCGATGCCCCATCGGGTCAATCCCCGAGAGCAGGCGTCGTATCGGACGATCTGAGCGATTCGAATCGGTCGAACCATGGCTGATCCGATGAACATCCGTATCGAGGGACCTTCGCCAGCTATGCAGGTGGCGGTAGATCTTGCCCGCAAGAGTGTTTGGCTGATTCCCGTTGTGGTCATCATCTCGGCTGCCTTCTGGGGCATCGATGGGGTGCTGTCGAGTTTGTATGCATTAGCAATAGTGGTAGTCAACTTCTTGCTCGCTGCTTACATGCTCGCCGTGACGGGGCGTATTAGCGCCGCAGTCATGGCCGCTGCTGCACTCTTTGGATTCTTGTTGCGCCTTGGATTGATTTTCTTAGCCGTGCTGCTAGTTCGTAACACCTCATGGATTGAATTGCTGCCCTTTGGCATCACGCTGATCGCAACACATCTGGCGCTTCTCTTTTGGGAGATGCGCTATGTTTCGGCCACTCTGGCGTTTCCTGGCCTCAAGCCACAAGCAACCCCAAACCCCTATCTGCCCTCCTCTGAGAGCAGTGATTCCGTCCCATCTAACCTCTCACCTAGCGCTTTGGCGCCGGATAGCTACGGTAACCGTGGCTTATCGGCGCCAAAGGGCTGAGTGGGCAACGCGCCGTAGAAGGAGCTTCTTCGAATGCTCGGTCTTCAGACCTTGGTAGGCAATTTCACAAACATCGCACT
>WLJI01000029.1 GCA_009701845.1 Actinomycetota bacterium | reverse complement strand
CGTGATGGCATCCTGATGTATTCACAACCGGGGGCACTGTCTCAAGATGTGCTCACAGACCTGATTTCACAGGTTCAGGCACTCGACATGGACTCTGTCCGCGCCGAGCTTGCAGAACAAGAAAGCTCAGGCTCTGAGAACGTCTAGTCCGCAGGGCTGACTGCTGTGTGTTTCACTCGGGTCCGACAGGGACTGAGGCCACATCTGCAGTGACTTCCGGCCCCTTGCCCTCAATATTGAGGTGCGGCAGCCAGGAGAGCCAGCTTGGGAAGTACCAGGCCTTGGCGCCAAACAATTCCATGATTGCTGGGACCAGAATCATGCGAACGATGGTTGAGTCGATCAAGACTGCAACTGCCATTCCGAAGCCGATCAACTTCACAGTCGGGCTCGGGCTAGCTACGAATGAGAAGAACACGGCCATCATGATCAGCGCCGCCGTAGTAATCACTCGTGCCGTAGTAGCAACGCCGAGCACCACCGATTGTCTCGGATCGTGGGTCGCATCCCATAACTCCTTCATGCGACTCATCAGGAAAACCTCGTAGTCCATTGATAGGCCGAACAGAATCACGAACATCACGAGTGGCACGAACGAGACGATCGGGATGGTCTCCGAAAGGCCCACGATCTGACGAGCCCAGCCCCACTGAAAGACCATCACAACAACCCCGTACGCAGCAGCAATCGAGACCAAGTTCATGATCGCAGCCTTCAGGGGAACGAGAATGGACCGGAATACAAGCATCAACAAGATGAATGCTCCGAAAACCACAGCGCCGATCACGATTGGCAGGTACTTCTGGACAAGGTCAGTCAGATCGATCAGCGTTGCTGTGCTGCCTCCTAGGTGAGCATCAAGTGATGTCCCCTCTGTTGCCTTCGACAACGAGGATCTGAGCCTCTCCACGAGCGCCTTTGTTTCTGGCGCGTCGGGCCCCGATGTCGGGGTGATCTGATAAATCACCGCCGTTGTTTTGTCTGCCGAGTTCGGTATCGGTCCGAGCGAGTACTGAACTCCCTCAATGGTGCCTGCGGGCTGTTCGGCGGCAAGGGCTTTGCTCACTGGGGTGAGTTCTTTGAGCGCATCAAGGTAGGCCAAGGGTTTATCTGGGTTGAGGCCGACGGCTACGAGTAGCGGAGCGTTCACTCCCTCGCCAAAGCCGTCCTTCATGAGATCGTAGGCAACGCGCTGCGAGAGCGACTTTGGCTCCGAGCCGTCATCAGGCATGCCGAACTGAATCTTCAAAAAGGGAGCTGCAAGAAGAATCAAGATGACTGAGCCTGCTACCAAACTGAGCCAGGGACGAGTGGACATCGCCGTAGCGAAGCGACCCCAAAAGGTTGTGGCTGGGTCCTCCTGCTTGCGGTCCCGACCCGGCAGCAAGATCGCGTCAATTCGTGACCCTGCAAAGCCCAACCATGCAGGTAGCAGCGTCATCGCAGCAAACAGCATGACCGTTACGCCAAGAGCCGCAGCCAAGCCAAGGGTCTGTACAAGGGGAATCGGAACGAGCAGCAAACCCAAAAGAGCAACCACCACCGTGATACCCGCAAACAAGGCTGCGTTACCCGCAGTTTGCAGAGCGTGCCCAACTGCAGAGACAGGTTCCTCGCCTTGTTCAATGAATTCTCGATACCTTGTAACAATCAAAAGCGAGTAGTCCAAACCCACGCCGAGACTAATCATGAGCGCAACGGGCGGTGCCGCAGATGAGACGGTGGTGAAGTTAGCCAGAAGGAATACCACTCCGCTGGCGGTGACGGCGCCGAACAAGGCAGTTGCAATAGGAATCGCCATTCCCCACAGCGAACCGAAGGCAAACAAAAGTAGTAACGCGCCGAGTAACAGTCCGATCTCGTCAGCGTGGTTTGCCAAAGCGCTGATGGGGACATTCCAGGTATCTGCAACGACACCGCCAACTGCAACAGTCAGACCCGCTGCTCGTGCTTTCTCTAATGCGTTGTTCACCTGCGAGTACGGGTTGGCGTAGTCGGCAGCTTTGGTATCTGCGCTCACGGGGTACTTGTCGAGCAGGTCCAGAGCCGACTTCTTGAACGTCACTGTTGAGTACGCAACGGTGCCGCTTTTACTCAGTGCAGAGGGAATGTTCTTAGCAATCTCCTCAACTGCTGCTGCCTGGTCTGCTGGAAGCTTTCCGACAATCTGCTGAAGCGAATCTGCTCCTGCAGTTGATACCGGGTTCGAGACGGCACTCACACCTTGAAGGTCTGCTAATTGAGCGACTGCGGCATTTATCGCCGCCGAGTTGGCAGCATTGGTCAGTACAGAGCCTTGAGTGGATGCAAACACAACTGTTGCCGTGGCTGCGTTTTGTGATCCAAACCGCTGATCCAACAGGTCGTAAGCGGCCTGAGAGTCGGAGTTCGGAATCCGAAAATTATCGGAGACGCTTTTCTTGTAGATGCCACCTACATATCCAGCGGCCACGATGATGATGAGCCAGCCGACTAGGACTAGTCGGTGATGGCGTGCCATAAACCGACCGATTCGGCCTAGGAGCGGCGGTCGGACTGCAGTGGTCGAATCCGTGGTCGTTCTGCGAGCAGTCATAGGTTCTCAGGCTATCTGCAGCAATAGAAACTCAACGGGACCTACCGAGGAATCCGTATAGCGAAAGAAGCAGCCGTAAAGAATGCCTGGGGCGGCTCTAGTAACTATTGCTCAAGTTCAGTCAACGCTGAGAAGTGCGAACAGTTCAGTCTTGCGATCTTCAAAATCCTCAAAAGTGATCTCTTCGTCTTCGAACTGCTTATGAAGGTCAGCGACCATCTTGAGCAACTGATCTGGAGGGATCTCGTCGCCTTCCGAAAACGACGAGAGTTCAATCATCTCATCGTCCTCGTCACGGGTGAGAGCATCTTCAGGACTCTTATCAAGCCGCTTGTCTCTCTTGGCAGATGCCTTGGCCTTCTTGGCCCGGTCACGCTGCAGTTTCTCAAAGCTTGTTCGACTCGCACCCATGGTGCTCCTTCGTCCGCCGCCGGCACAGCACACAACGGTGCTGTGAATGTTAGATACCGAGATCTAGATTTTGTCACGTTCCCCAGAGCGAATCACATCATGGGCAACAGAAACTGAGCATCCTCTCGGTAGAGATGGATTGCTAGCACCGGTCGGCCTCAGAGAAGACCCGGCCGAAGCTGTTTCAGGAAACAAGAAAGCCGCCGGCTAGCAGCCGGCGGCCCCCAAATAAAACTTAGTTTCAGACGACTCGAACGTTCTGGGCTTCTTCACCCTTACGGCCGGGAGCTACGTCAAACTCAACGCGCTGTCCCTCTTCCAAGCTCTTGTATCCACTTCCTTGAATGTTTGAGTAGTGGACGAAGACATCCTCGCCTTGCTCACGCGAGATGAAGCCGAAGCCCTTCTCGGAATTGAAGAACTTTACGGTTCCTGTTGCCAACTTCTTCTCTTTTCACTTTCGAGCAAGCCCGTATGGCTGTCCCAACGTCAACAGTGTAGACCATCTCGTCAGATAATGCTGTACCGATTGCCCAGAATTCTCGCTCAGGGGTTCCGGAACAGGTAACCACAAGGAAAAAAGGCAATGAACTTCATGCGGTACCGTCGCCGTTTTTGCAGTCAATCAACCTAAAGCAAACCGTCGCTGTCCCCTACCGAGGGGCGCGGAGGACGCTGCTTACAGGGCAGTAAAGACGATCCATGCGAAGAAGCCGAGCACCAAGATTCCCATCACCAAAACGATTGGCCATCCACCGAAGGCTTCCTTCTGCTTCATCTTGATGTCGTAATCGAGGTTCTCTGGAGACCCCACCTTTGGCAATTTATGTTGCTTTGGTTTGCGTGGCTTTCCGCCTGAACTTCCCATGGGTTCACTCTAGAGGCAAATGCCTCTCAACCCGACTACTCCTAGGGTCAGCTCTGTGGTCTATAGTCATGGAAGTACATATCCCATCAGGGCACAGCCTCCTTTCGAGTAGAGCCGGCGCCGCGATGGTCGTAGTAGTCCAGTTGGATTGCACCAGAGAATCACGCCCCGCACGGGCATGGCGTGCTCATACTCCCAGAGTGAGAGCAACCAGAAGTCCTGTGCTCAGAGGGGCATCAGCGCTGTGAGCGCCGAGGAGCATATGCAGACCGTAGGGGAACAAATAAACGTGAGAAGCAGCCAAGGCAACTTGCCGAGTGGTTTTACGTTCGCCGTGGAAGCCGCTGCTGCGGCAGAAGCGACGACTGCACAGCTAGCAATGCTTGAGCAGCATCAGGGGTCTTGGAAGTGGACCCTAGAGCGCCTTTTGTTTCGCACAGAGGAAGACCTGACTGCAGTCCGACGACTAAATACGCCCGAGCGGGAGCAGGTGATCTCTGACTTTGAGGCTGAGCGAGACCGCCTCGAAGCCGCACTTGACCGACTCGTTGGCGATACCAAGTCTGGCAATGATCCTGTTCTTTTGGAATCTGCGGGCGAGGTGCGCTTGCAGGCGTCGTGGGCAGCGGGCCGACTCGTCGTGTGGGCCGCTGGTCCTGGCACAGCACCAGCGAATGCTGCTGACTTGGCAGCGCGTCTCGAGAACGCCGGAGTGCTAGCCACAGGATGGACATCTCATCCCCCGGTCAAGCTGCCCTCTGGTACTGCCGCGCCAGCGCTTGCTCTTCCCATCGGTGATGCAATCGGTTGGTTGGCCAACGTCGGAGGGGGTCATGACAATGATGCAATCGGGTCGAGTGTCACTTGGCTCGGACGCGTTGCGGTCTGGGCAGTTCGTCTAGTTGCTGCCGGGCAAGTTGTGCCAACAATTCGCAATCGTCGTCGCGGCCGTCAGCAAGAAGGCGTAGAAGGACGAACCGAGCTCTCAGTTCGCTGGGGTCCTGCGCTGCTCGGTACGACTGAGCTCAATGACCTTGCAGCGGCTATGCCAGGTCCAGTGACTGCACTTGAACGTACCGAGGCAAAGCCACTGACGCTCTCGGTGCTCGGGTCAATCATCAATGCCATCGTGAGCGACGCAGCAAGCAAGCTGACTTTGCCTGCTCCTCCGCCCGAGCCAAATGACTCGGTGAGCATCGCTGAGACTGTTCTCACTCGCATGGACGGCTCTGGCTTTGAGGTCCCCGCTCGGTTAGGTGCCGATATCGCAAAGCGAATGGAGCGATGGTCAAGCGCTGTCACAACCCCCACGGATGCGCGTTTAGTAATCACCCTTGATCCTCCCGATAAAGATAATGCGTGGTTCTTATCTGTCTCTGGGCCAGACCCCGATGGCCAGCTCGTGCCGCTCGAGGTTGCTCTGGTCGAGAGTCGACCCAAACGTCACCTTGCCGACGAACTCGTTCGACTAGAGCGACTCATGCCAGTGCTGAAACGTCCCGGTGCTGCTCGTCGGGGGCAGGTTGTGCTTAGTCAGGACGAGGCGTGGCAGCTGATGACTCAAACAGGTCCGCTTGCTGCGGCAGCGGGCTTCGATGTGAGGGCCCCGGCTCTGAGTCGTAAGAAGCCAACAGCTGCGATTCGTCTAGACACGATCTCATCAGATCCATCCGTGGTAGGCGCTCATCAGTTGGCCCAGGTTCGTTGGTCAGCGGTCTTTGACGATGTTGAGCTCAGCGCTGCCGACATTGCTCGACTGGCAGCTGAAGCGCGCCCTCTCGTAAGAAGTCACGGAAAATGGGTTGAACTCGATCGGGTCGATCTTGCCGCCGCTGCTGCGGCGTTAGCTGAGCGATCCTCTACCACGCAGTTAACTGGTGCTGAAGTCTTACGCTTTGCCATTGGTTTAGAGGAGTCACCGTTAGCAGGTGGGTTCAGCGTGAGCGGAACAGGTTGGGCCGCAGACCTTCTGAACAAGGCCCAGACAATCTCTAAAGACCCGATCACGTCTCCGGAGGGCTTCGAAGGCGAGTTGCGCAGCTATCAGGGTGAAGCCGTTGCTTGGCTCGGATTCCTTGACTCTGTCGAACTCGGTGGGTGCCTTGCTTTGGATATGGGTCTAGGAAAGACGCCAACCATGCTGGCGCATATTGCGCGTACTGCAGGCAAAGGCCCGGCTTTGGTTGTGGCACCACCGGCAGTGGTTGGCAACTGGGCAGCCGAGGCCAGTCGCTTTACGCCGGGACTCAAAGTGGTGGTGCATCACGGGGCCTCCCGCGCCACTGCGAAAGAGCTTGCGAAGAAGGTGAAGGGTGCGGACATCGTCATCACCACCTACGGAACGGCGGTCCGAGATGTTGACACTCTTGCGGAACTGGGTTGGGATCGTCTGATTCTTGACGAGGCGCAGGCAATCAAGAACTCAGCTAATGAAACCTCGCAGCAACTTCGTCGTATTCCTGCTCGAGTCAAAGTTGCTCTCACTGGAACGCCGATCGAAAACGGTCTAGGTGACCTCTGGTCCATTCTGGACTTCACGAACCCCGGACTCGTTGGTCCTCGTCCGGCGTTTATCGCTCAACTCTCGGAGGGCAAAGACCATTCCCGGCAAGGGGCCGAGTCAGCACTACGAGCTCTCAACGGAATTTTGGTCTTTCGGCGGACGAAGTCTGAGCCAATCGTGGCCGCGGAGTTGCCCGAGCGGATTGACCAGTTGGATCACTGCACGATGACTCCGGAGCAGATCGGCTTGTACCAGGCAGTTCTCGATGGGCTTGTTGCCAACAGCTCAGATGAACTCGGAGCTGAGCCCAAGAAGGGTGCAATTCTTGCTGCCATTACGGCACTCAAGCAGATATGTAATCACCCCTCGGCCTACCAGCAGGACGATCGGTCACTCATTGGTAGATCGGGCAAGCTCACTCGTCTAGAGGAAATTGTTGACGCCGTCTACGCCGCGGGTGAGAGGGTCTTGGTCTTTACTCACTTCGCTTCTTGGGGGATTCGCTTGGCAGATCACCTCACTGCTCACACGGGAATACCAACAGCGTGTTATCACGGCGGACTCGCACGAGGGGCTCGCGACAAACTTGTAGAAGAGTTCCAAAACGGTGAGGGCCCCGGTGCTCTTGTGCTGTCACTCAAGGCCGGAGGAACTGGCTTGAACCTGACTGCAGCGAGCCACGTAGTGCTCTATGACCGCTGGTGGAATCCAGCTGTAGAGGATCAGGCGCGAGACAGGGCATGGCGAATTGGGCAAACTCGAACGGTTGTGTCACATCGTCTGGTTTGCCCCGGGACGGTTGACGAACGTGTAGAAGAAGTTGTTGCAGGTAAGCGTCACATCGCAAATCTGGTGCTGCCGAAATCCAGTTCCCTTGCAGATCTTGATAGCTCACAACTGCGCGCAGCACTCGGACTGAGCAAAGAAGATCTGCTGACAGAAAACTCGGCCGAGTTACAACAAGATCTCATCGAATCAGAGGCTCAGAGTGGATCAGCTGACGATCGCCTTGAAGGAGCGGGAGTATGAGCGAGCAGCGAAGACGCCCGAAGCAGCGGCGAAATTCCTCGGGCGGTCAGACCGATGGTTCACAGAATGGATCTTCTTCCAAGAATCAGCCCAAGGGTGGCGGGAAAGCTGGCGGAAAGGGCGGCAGCAAGTCAGGTAACAAGGGCGGCCGCCAGAATAAGGTCGCTCCTCCAGCGGAGTTCTGGCGTGCTGCGCCGGAGCCGCCGGAGCCACCAGATATTCGACCAGCACAGGACCCAACCGCACTCTTGCAGTCAATGGGCACAGCACCACTCCCGGGCCAAGCCTCGGTCTCTGACCACTACATGGCAGCAGTTATCCAGCGCGCCGCAATGCTCGCCACAGCGTTAGCAGCCTCAGCGGACCTGCTTGAACAGGGCGAGTAGCACACGCTGTGCAGGCGCTTAGTTGCTCGCTCGGGCTGGAGCATGAGCAACGTCCGCTGGTGTGAATGGGCTCGTCCAGCACGCGAATTCCAACAGGATCCCATCTGGGTCTTGGAAGTAGATTGACCGAACGAAGACTCCGGGGTGCATCTCTGCGCTCAGGCCGAACTCGCTGTTGTCATGGTTCGCAACCTCGGTGCAGGCAATTCCGTGGTCAATGAGCCGAAGGCGGTAGTGCTCGATCTTGTCCGCTGGCACAGCGAATGCCACATGGTTCATCGACCCGATGGCGCTAGTGAGCTCCGCTTGATCGGGACGCCCTTTCGGAGCAGAGATGCCGGGAATTCCATTTGGGGCTTCAGGGAACCAGAAAAACGCAAGATGGTCTCCCCCGCCACAATCAAAAAAGAAGTGCTGTCCCATTCCAGCCGGTAACTCAATCGTCTTGACAAGCGGCATGCCAAGCACTCCGGAATAGAAGTCGACCGTAACTTGCATGTCTTTGCAGACAAGAGCCAAATGGTTAATCCCTTGAAACTCAAACTCCTGATCAGCCACTGCCGTGCTCCCCTGTTGCAACGATTTTCTTAGCGACACACAAGTTAGACCGCGGAGCATCGCGAAGCACCGAAACTCAGCTGTTCGGTGATTTCTAGGGGGATCTATCTGGAGTGAAACAGTTTGTCGTGCAGTACCCTGAAAGAGTGGCTGCCACTGCACTAGCTCCACGCAGGATCAGATTCGAATTTCCCGAGAAGATCCCGCTGGTCTGGACTCCGAACTATCCCGAGATGTCTGCTGCGGCAAATTCGGTTTCGTTGCTCATGCCTCATGTTGAGCCGTATGTCATGGCCTCAGTGCGTGCTGTTCTTGATCAGTTGCCGCAAGAACAAAGAATCGATGCTGCAGCGTTCATCGCCCAAGAAGCCCAACACCAGCGACAGCACCGGACCTTCAATGCAAGCATCACGACCCAGGTTCGAGGACTGAGCCGAGTGGAGCGCTGGATGCACCGGAGCTATTCATGGCTCTCTCGAACGCGATCAACCCGGTTCAACCTTGCTTTCGCTGCAGGATTTGAGACTGTGGCTTTTGCATTGGCCCGATGGACAGAAGCCCACTTGAGGCCTCTCTTCGACGGGGCCGATGAGCAGATCACGACTCTGTTCTTGTGGCATCTAGCCGAGGAGGTGGAGCACAAATGTGTCGCCTATGACGCGTATGAAGAAGTAGACGGTTCACGGCTCCGATACCTGACTGCGGCGGTCACATCAATAGTGATTCTGAGCATCTACACCTTGATCTCGACAGTGCTCAACCTGAAAGCGCAGGGGCGCATCTTGAGTCCGGTTGCATGGTGGCGGCTACTGCTCTGCAGCGTCAGTTTGGCATGGGAAGTTCTTCCCGATGTTGCTGCATCTGCGATGCCCGGACACCATCCGAGCGATTTCACCGACCCGATCGCATTGAGCACCTGGCTGAGCCAGTATGACGCAGAAACCGCATCACTCCCCTTGTGGTGGACTGGTGCGCCGTCGAGTGACCTGAGCGGGTTGTAACTAGCTCTCAACGACACGCCACCCAACTACCTCGGTTCAGGTTGGCGAGCCACTCTCTGGCATTGATTGCGTCATCGAGATTGCGTATTCGGGACAGTTATCGACCGCTAGTTGAGCCTTCGCGAGAAGCTCCTCGGGTACCTCGTCACTGATGAGCAGCACTGCGTAGCCCTCGTCGTCAACGTCGAACAACTCGGGAGCAAGCAAGTAGCAACGGTTGTGTCCTTGGCAGGCCTCACGGTTGTAGGTGATCCTCATAGCGTTTCCTTGCCAGTCGACGCTGCGTTCGAAGCCAAGATGCGGATGGGTAGTTTGCGTGGCCCCCGGACCTGTCCTGTCGACCACAGAACTGCCTCGGGGTCAGCAAGTTCGAACTCGGGCACCCGCGCAAGCCACTCCTGTAGGGCCACGGTGAGCTCCATTCTGGCCAGATTCGACCCAAGGCAACGATGAATCCCGAGGCCAAACGCCGCATGACGGTTCTTCTGACGATCCAAGATGACCTCGTTGGGACTTTCAAAGAACTCGGGATCTCGGTTTGCCGCTGGGAATGGCAACAGCACCCAGTCCCCCTCGTGGAGCCGGCTTCCGCCAAGGTCTACGTCCTTCGCAACCTTGCGTGCCATCGTCACCGGAGCGAATGCTCGCAACATCTCCTCAACAGCAAATGGCATCAACTCTGGCTCTGCGATAAGGCGAGCCGTTTGGTCTGGATTTTGGGCTAAATGCCAGATGCTCGCACCAATTGCCGACCAAGTCGTGTCGATCCCTGCGAGCAGTATCAGCGCGATCGTTCCAAGTACATGCTCATCGGTCAGGGGCACACCGTCAATCTCTGCATCGAGCAAAAAGCCGATCAGGTCATCGCTAGGAGCACCCCTCCTGAGAGCGATCTGCTCCAAGATGTAAAAAACCATTGTCTCTTCTGGTGGCACTGGCTCTTCGTTCTGGCCGGCCCGCTCAAGAATGCGATGGATAAAACCACGAAAACGGTCCCCATCTTCTGCCGGCACCCCAAGCATGTGTGCGATCACACGCACTGGGATGTGCTGCGCGTACAACTCTGCTGCGTCGACGACGCCCGTGGAGTCTTGTTGAGCAAGAATCTGATCAATCAACTGCGAACAGAAGGCTCGAGTGGGAGCCTCTATCGGTCGAATCGCCTTTGGGGAGAAAGCTGGCAAAAGAAGCCGCCGAGCAACCTCATGAAAAGGTGGATCCGAAGTAATCGGCGGTGCATACCCAACCGGCGCAGGGATATCAGGCTCAAACACCGAGACGATTACCCCGCGTGAACTGAAGTGCTCAGTATCGTGCGCAATCGCCGAAATCTCTTCATGGCGAGTTGGCAGCCACGTCCCACCGAAACGATCAGAGTGCGCAACTGGGCAGGTCTCTCTCAGCCCTTCCCAGATTGCAGGGGCATCCGCCGCGTACTCGGGCGCGGTGTGATCAAAGTCGGTTTGCCAGTTCGTTACTTCGCAGCGCTCAGATGCACTCATTGCAAACTCCAATCAACCGGGACCGCTAATCTTAGAGAAAGTCAGAGGTCCGCTTCGCCATTCATCATGGCCCGAGTTCAACAAATTCTGCACGCGCTCTTTGGGGAAGTAATCTGATGGCCTTGCCGGATCCGACCCCCCATGAGCTGTCAGATGTAGAAGCTTCAGAGACTGATTCGCCAACACCTGCCGTATCAGCCGAGGGTGTTTCAACTGCTCGAGATGCAGGGTCACACGTCCATGTCGATCCGGGAGCAAGTTCGGCTGCCATGGACGACTTGCGGAGCGCTCGTCGGAGACGACGCATCGGAGATGTGGCCTGGGGAGACCTTGCATACCGGGTGTACACCACAGCCTTGGCCTGTTTGGTCTTTGCTGTGTTTGCATCAGGTTGGGTCGGCGATACGGAGTTATCAGCTGCTTCTGTGAGTTCCGTCCGAGATTCCGGTCCGGCATGGGCAGGTTTGTTTGCGGCTCTCTGCGTTCTCCTCGGCGTGCGCTCCGGCACTCGAGCAGGCCCCATCGCACTTGAATCAGCCGATGTGTATCACCTGTTGCTCGCTCCCATCAGCAGGACCCGTGTTTTGCGGCGACCCGTCGTGGGCGTTGTGGGGTATGGGGTAGCGACTGCTATGGCGGTGGGCGCGTTGGTTGGGTCGCTGTGTAGTCAGCGACTTCCAGGAAACACCTTTGAATGGATGCTTTCCGGAGCTCTCTTTGGGGGCGCCGCAGCGGCACTCGCACTTGGTGCTGCGCTGATTACTGCATCGCGCCGTATACCTCGGCCTTGGACGGAACTCTTGGCATGGGCACTTCTGATCGCCTCCGTCGTTGCGGTGGCTGGGTATCTGCCCTATGCGCCGCTGACCCTTCTTGGTCAGATTCTGTTCTGGCCGCTCAGCTTTTCCCCGCTGCCACTGTTGGTTGTTGCGGTAGCGCTATCGATGGCTGCGATCGGAATGATGACCATTGGTGGGCTGTCAATTGAGCTGGCACAACGTAGGACCCGACTGGTGGGCCAACTCCGCTTTGCAGTGACACAGCAGGATCTCAGGTCAGTACTTCTGCTGCGCAAGCAACTTGCCTCGGAACGGCCTCGCAACAGCAGTCGCTTCTCTCGGGTACCAATTCGGTTCGGTGGCAGATTCCCGGTATTTACACGCGATGTCCAGAGTTTCGGACGCTGGCCTTGGGTGCGTGTGCTGCGTGTGACTGTACTTGGACTTGGTGCAGCGTTGTGTCTCTATGGCGCATGGTCGGGAACCACACCGCTCGTGCTTCTTGCAGGGCTGTGTACCTACGTCGCCGGACTCGATGTCATTGAACCGCTAGCTCAAGAGGTAGATCATCCCATGATGCTTGCCTCGTACCCAGAGCCGGCTGGGGTGATCTTGCAGCGACACTTGGTAGCACCTGTGCTTGTTATGGTCCTCGTTGGGTGTGAGGGCTTGTTGTTGGTGTGGGCGCTGCACCCATCGGTCAACGTACTTGCCATCGGAGCAATCACGGTCGTTACCGCTGCTGCAACTGCAGTTGCAGGTGCTTCAATCAGTGTGGTTTCGGAGGCGGTACTTGATGCCGGGGATGCCGCAATGATGCCGCCAGAGGTCACTGGACCTCGAGTCGTGATTCGCACCCTTTGGCCACCACTCGTCGCCGTCATAGGCGTGACCCCAGTGCTGTTAGCGCAGCGTGCAATGCGGCTAGGGAATGACCCGATTCCACCGGCGCTCACGTTGGCTATTCCGGTCTTAGTGCTAGCTGGTCTTGTATTCATGTGGGTCAAATACCGTGAAGATATTCATCGCACTATGGGTGAAGCAATGGGAGCCAAGACATGAAAGTTGAACTGATATGAGCCCATCTTCCTCTTCAAAGTCAGAGCCGCAAAAAGAGGTCGTCAGACTGATTGGAGTGGCCAAAGAATACGGCGATGTGGGTGCACTCGCTCCCGTTGACCTTTCTGTCATGGCCGGTGAGGCAATCGTTCTGGTTGGCCACAACGGGTCGGGAAAGTCAACATTGCTCAGCATTATTGCTGGAATGCTTGAACCCTCTGAGGGGACTGTGCTTGTACATGGTCAGCCGCCCGACTCGATCTATGCGCGTGAGCGCCGGTCATGGCTTCCCGATACACCTGTGCTGTATGACGACCTGAGCGTGCGAGAGCATTTGGAATACACCATTCGCATGCACGGCGGCCAAGGCGATGAACCCATCATCGATGACCTCATCGAGCGTCTCGGCCTGGCAGAGCGCGAAGACGACCTGCCATCGCAGTTCAGCCGAGGTTTGCGACAAAAAGCGGCAGCAGCTGTTGCACTCGTCAGACCGTTCACGCTGTTGTTGGTAGATGAGCCCTTTGTCGGCCTTGATGTGGCGGGGCGCGAGGCGTTACTTGGTTTGCTAGAAGAGGCTCGACGCGGCGGAGCTACGGTACTTGTTGCCACTCACGATCCGGCAGTGATCTCGAGATTTAAGCGCGGATTGGTGCTTGACGACGGCCATGTGGTTCATGACGGAACCGCAGACTCGCTTCACGCTTACTTGTCGGCCGACGTGACCCACGGCGAAACCTGAACGTCCGAGCAGTACAGTCACGTGCTCCACACCCACGCGCTCGGTCTGCAGCCCAGCCTCTTCTGAATCGGGGATCCCAATGTCTGGAACCATCCATCTCGACATCGATGGCGGCATTGCAACCATCACGAATGACAACACCGAGAAGCACAACGCATTTGACGATGAGATGGATGCTCGCCTTTTTGAGATTCTTGCTGAAATCCAATCGAACCCAGAGGTTCGAGTCGTTGTCTGGAGGGGGGAAGGCAAGTCCTTTTCTTCAGGGCGAGATGTTGGCTCAATTGGGGTTGCGAAGACCGAGCTCACGCACCATGAGCTCATGCGCAGGGGCCATCGTGGTATCCAACAGCTCTGGCAGATGGACCAACCGGTCTTGGTTGCATGCAAGGGCTGGGTGATGGGCGGGTCGTTTCAGCGAGCGCTTCTTTGTGACATCCGCGTTGCCGCAGAAGGAACCCGGTTTCGCCTACCCGAGCTCACCTATGGGGTGATTCCCGATACCGGCGGCGTTGCGGTTCTGCATCAGATGTGCGGAGACGGGGTCGTCAACGACATGGTGCTGACCGGCCGGGTCATGGACGCCGAGGAGGCACTTCGACACGGTGTAGTCAGTCGTGTTGTTGCCGAGTCAGAACTCGACGAGGTCGTTCACTCAATGGCCGAACAGATCGTGTCGACTCCAACCATCACGGTCAAGCTTTACAGAGAGGTGCTGCGGCATCTGTCTTTACCCCCGCTGCGCTCATCTATGGCTGATGAGCTCACTTATCAGACGACGCTCAATAAGAGTGACGACTTTGCAGAGTTCAAGGCGGCAAGGTCAGAGGGCCGTGACCCCCGATATAGCGGTAGCTAGAACTAGAGCACTTGCACGTCTACCTACCTGAGGAGAATCTGCGATGAGTGAATGGATTGGACTACCACAGCCACCGGCTACAGGAGCAACCGCTCTGCAGCTTGGCACCTTCGATGGTGTCACGGTGGTTGTTACAGGTGGAGGCACAGGACTTGGAAAGGGAATCGCTTCAGAATTCGCCCGACTTGGTGCCCGCTTGGCTATTCTCAGCCGAAAGGCGGAACATCTTGATGCCGCCAAAGCTGCGATGACTGAGATCGGTGCAGAGGTGCTGTGCATCGAATGCGATATTCGAGATGCCGATAACATCTCGGCTGCCTTTGACCAGATCGAGGAGCACTTTGGTTTACCGGGGGTTCTTGTCAATAATGCTGCAGCGAACTTTCCTTCGCCAGCAGAGGATCTCTCTCCGAACGCTTGGCGCACCGTTGTGGACATCACGCTCAATGGCACGTTCTTGATGTGTCGAGAGTACGGGCAACGCCTGTTGCGTGCCGGGGTGCCTGGATCGATCATCAACATCGGGGCGACCTATGCGTGGACAGGCGGCCCGGGTTTTGCTCACTCGGCAGCTGCGAAGGCGGCGGTGAAGAACTTGACTGAGTCCCTCGCAGTGGAGTGGGGTCCCTACGGGATTCAGGTGAACTGTCTAGTCCCAGGGTTGATGCCCCACGAAGACATGACCGCAGACATCCAAGGGAACCTGAAGAACACCAATGATAAAGACCTCTGCCAGCCAGCGATGAGGGTGGGTCAACGACAAGAGCTCGGGTGGGCGGCCACATTTCTTGCCTCGCCCTACGCACGGTTCATCTCCGGGCACACGTTGGTTGTCGATGGTGCCAATTGGCAGCGCAGGTCTCTGACGAACCCTGAGGTCATCCCGATTCGCGTTCAGATGGGACGACCGCCATTTGGACAGGACTAAGGACGCGGGCCTAGCTGAGTGATCAGACCAAAACATCTTCTTTTTGGGCCTCAGCCTCGTCCTCGGGAAACTCAGTTGGGCCTTCCACGTTGATGTTTGGAAGCAGCCGGTCCAACCATGCGGGGAACCACCAGTTCTTGTCGCCTAGCAACTCCATCGACGCTGGCACTAACAACATGCGAACCAAAGTTGCATCGATCAGAACCGCGAAAGCGAGCCCGAATCCGAACAACTTGATGGCGCGATCACTCTCTAACAAGAACGATCCGAACACGAACACCATGATGGCAGCAGCAGCAGAGATAACTCGAGCGGTGGCGGCAAGGCCATTGGCTACCGAGGTGTGACTGTCGCCCGTATGGAGCCATTCTTCCCGAACGCGAGACAAAAGGAAGACCTCGTAGTCCATCGACAGCCCAAACACGATAGCGAACAGCATCATCGGAATGAACGGTTCAATCGGTGCTGGTTCGATCCCAAACAGATCCTTTGCCCAGCCCCACTGGAAGATCGCGACGATCACCCCGTATGCAGCGCCGATGGACAGCAAGTTCATGATCACTGCCTTGAGTGGCACCAGCAGTGAGCGGAACACCACCATGAGCAACAAGAACGAGAGCGATAGCACTGCGGCGAAGAAGAGGAAGAGTCGACCCGATAAATAGTTCGAGAAATCAACAGAGATGCCGACCTGCCCGGTCACCAGCACATCAAGACCCGTGCCTGCAGTCACGGTAGGCAACACGTTTTCACGAAGGTCGACCACAAGGTTGGTCGTCGCCTCATCCTGCGGAGAAGTCGTAGGGGTGACTACCCAGAGCACTGCGCCCGAGTCGCTCGGATTCTCAAGGTTCGACGGAATTGGAGGCGAGACAGCCTGTACCCCTGGGACTTTTTCGAGTTGCGTGCTGACCGCAATGAGCGAGCGGGGATTCGAGATGTCCGTACCGTCCGGCACTCCTGCTACCAATAACAGTTTGCCGTTTGACCCGGGACCGAAACCATCCGACAGCAGGTCGTAGGCTTTGCGGCCGGTGTTCTCTGCGGGAAGGTTCCCGGCATCAGAGAATCCCAGGCGAATACCAAATAACGGGATGGTCAAAATGAAGAGGATCGCCGTCGCGCCAATTGCAAGCGGCCACGGGTGACCCTGAACGAACCGACTCCATCGGTAGGCCGAGGTTTGATCAAGTGGCTTTGGCGGCTTCCGCTTGAACTCTTTCTTCAGGGGCGCAAACGCAAACCCTGCAATCATCACGATGATTGCCAGTGGGAAGCCAATGAGCAGAGGATTCAGATTGAGGCCCAAGCCAATGAGCCCAAGGGCGACGAGCCCAGCGGCAATGAGACCGCGCCACCGCGTGACCTCGATTCTCTCCCCTGCGAAGCCAAGAAGAGCAGGCAGCAGTGTGAGCGAGGCCACCATGGTGACCATCACTACAGTGGCTGCTCCGATTCCTAGCCCGGAAACGAACGACACGCCCATGATCAGCATGCCAAGCAGCGAGATGACCACCGTAAGGCCTGCAAATGTCACTGCTCGGCCAGAGGTATCGATTGCGGTTACCACCGACTGTTCCACGGTGTGCCCTAGGTGAAGCTGCTCCCGGTAGCGGGTGACGATGAAGAGTGCATAGTCAATACCGACCCCCAGCCCAATCATGACCCCCAAGGTGGTGGCAAAATCGGGCATCTCGATCAGGTTCGAGAGCAGCGCCAAGGTCACGCTGCCGACTCCGATACCAGCGAGGGCAACGCCAATTGGCAGACCCATGGCGAGAACCGAGCCGAAGGCCAGGATCAGAATCACGATGGCGAACGCCAAACCAAGCAACTCGGAATCTGGTGCCTCGAAGTGTTCGAAGATTCTTCCGCCGTATTCGATCTGCACCCCCGGTACCTCGGGTGCGAGCGCTTCGATCTCTTTGCCTTGTTCTCGGGCCACATCCAGGCTTGTGTCGCGAGTGATCTCAACTTGCGCCTCGGCGATCTTTCCTGCCTCTGCGCCAGTAGTCGAGATCTTTGAATTCGCCTCGGACAACTTCAACAACAGTGCAGGATCGTCGACGCCAGAGAGGTACCAAGTAGCGAGTG
This sequence comes from Actinomycetota bacterium, assembly GCA_009701845.1. GTDB lineage: Bacteria > Actinomycetota > Acidimicrobiia > Acidimicrobiales > Microtrichaceae > IMCC26207. Next base: position 3,569 of record WLJI01000029.1, on the reverse strand, counting down.
GCGAACTTGGGTCGAATTTGTCAGCAGCGAAGGGACTCACCACGGTGACGTTCTTCTCGGCTTCTACCTCTGAAAGAAAATCAACGAGTGGCTGCCGAACTGCCGGATCTTCAAACCCGCTCTCTGAACGAAAAACAATGGTTCCCTCTATGCCAGCACCGGCCCCGCCCATCTGGCTTTCGAGCAGGTCGAGACCTTGCCGACTCTCGACATTTGGCAGCTCCATGTTGGTAGAAAAATGGGGCCCAATCGTGCCGGCAGCAATTCCTCCGACAACCAAAACGAGGAGCCAAAGGGCAACAACTGTTTTCCGTCTTCGGAAACACCAAGAACCTAGGCGACTATACAAAGCTGACTCCCTAGCAGATTGAGCAAAAAACACTGCAAGCAATCGGCCTCGACTGCTAGCACAGAGCGTGCAGATTCTAGACTCCCATAACTTGGAATCTCCGAGTTCAGGCAGTGGCACCCGGCACACCGGCAAACCAACAATTTCGCGAGGGCAGCAAGCACATGAGCAGTCAACTAAACGTTCAAGACAACAACGCAGTGCGGCTGATCTCGTGGACTCGACCCGAGGCCCTCAACGCAATGTCGATTGATATGTGGCATGGCACTCGTGACGCGCTTGATTCTGTCGACGCTGATGGCATCCGCTGCGTGGTCTTTACCGGCTCAGGAAGAGCGTTTACCGTTGGCCAAGACCTGTCGGAGTTTGCCGACCCTCGCCATGGTGAGCCAGACGGCGGATTTCGTGGTCTAATGCGTGCAATATCAGAAGTTCCAGTGCCGATGATTGCTGCGGTAAACGGTATGGCTGTTGGGTTTGGATTCACCCTTCTCCCGTGGTGCGAGGTCACGCTGCTGAGCCCCGATGCAAGATTCAAAGCGCCTTTCGTGGGCCTGGGGGTAACCACCGAAGCAGCCGCGAGCATCTCGCTAGCAACAGTTATGGGCACTCAAGCTGCAACCTGGCACCTGCTGACAGGCGAGTGGCTGAGCGCCGAGGATGCCCTAGCCCACGGGTTGGCAACCCGCATTGTTCCGGCTGAAAAGTTGCTCACAACCGCACTCGCGATTGCCGAGAACCTTGCTGCGCAGCCACCAAACGCTCTGCGTAGCACCACGCGACTCATGCGTGAGGGTCGAAGAACTGGCTGGGCTGGCGCGCTAGAAAAAGAGTACGAAGAAATGGCCCGACTCGCTGGAGCCGAGGAAAACATTGCAGCAATCAGTTCATTTTTTGAGCGAGGCTAGGAGTCGTCGGATATCGGCCGAATAACAGATGAACCAAGTGGGTCTAGCCCGCTGAGCGCACCATGTGATTTTGGTCAGTATGCGCAAAGAGACCTTCTATCTCTTTCATGCGCAACATCGTGACCTCGGCATAACTCCAGCTTCCGTCTTCGTGGATTGTGATTGTTGACTCGTACGAAACGGTGCTCGCGTTGTCTACTAGATATGTGTTCTCGCCGATGCGATACGGCGACCCCTCTGCCCCAGCGGTCATCGTGAATGTCGTGGCGTCGGCAGTGGTGGTGCCACCAGCAAGAACAGTGATCCCACGCGGAACAACAAAGCCCCGCAAAATCTCACCCGTCGCTGCATCCCAGAGCCAGTACCCCACCTCGGTATGGAACGGGTTCTCTTCATCGTCGCGCCACATAGCTGTCTTGTAGTCCAATCCATACAGAACTTGGCTGCCGTTTTCGACCGGACCGAAAGGCTTAAACGTCACCTTCTCCCTGTATGGGGTATTCCAGACCTGATCACGCGAGTGTGAAAATGAGACGTCAAGACCACCGTCTTCGCCGCCCTTGTTCTCCCACTCACCAACGAGTGCTGCGAGTGGTCCCCATTCATTCGACATCTATCTACCCTCCGGTTACATCAGCGGACGTGGCCTAGAGCTGTTAGCTCAAGCCGAAATGGAATCATCTATAGCTCCGATAGCTTGTCACAAATGAGCGCAGCGCAGAGCGGAGCAATTGTTGTTTTCACTCGTGATCTCAGACTCCGAGATCACCCAGCGTTACAACGAGCTCGAGATGAGTCCGAACGAGTGTTTCCCGTGTTCGTATTGGACGATCAGATTCTCGCAACCTCGCATGGAGCGCCTAACCGACTCTCGTTTCTTCTGGACTGCCTTCGTGACTTGCGCAGTTCGCTACAAAGCCGCGGAGGTGACCTCATTGTTCGGCGCGGTAACTTCCAGGAGCAGATTGACCGGCTCATCACAGAGACTGGCTCCGGGAGTGTTCATCTCTCTGAGGATGTCTCGGCATTTGCTGCAAGGCGAACAGAGGACCTCCGTGCGGCTCTTGCCAAGAGGGGCTGCAGCCTTCAGCTTCACCCTGGGATCACGGTGCTCCCACCTGGTACGAACAGCCCCGGAAGCGGCGGGTTTTGGAAGGTGTTTACTCCGTATTACAACAAATGGATTGATGCGCCCTGGCGAGAACTACTCACTGCCCCAACTGCAGTGAATGCAATCTCTGGGATCGACCCTGGCAAAATTCCCAGTCTGGCAGAGCTGTGCTCGGCCAAGACCTCTCCAAGTCTTCCTGTTGGGGGCGAAACCGCCGGCCTTGAGCGTCTCAAGAACTGGGCCGCCAGCTCGCTCGAGGTGTACGAAGAGAACCACAACGCTCTGGCTGCCGATGAAACGTCTCGCATTTCGGCCTATCTTCATTTTGGCTGCTTGTCTCCCCTAGAGGTTGCAACTCGATTGCAAGGCCGTCCCGGCGCTGCGCCATACATTCGGCAACTCTGCTGGCGCGATTTCTACCATCAGGTGCTCGCTGCACGCCCCGAGACAGCGAAGAGTGACTACCGCGAACGCGGTGATGTCTGGCGTGTTGATGACGATGATGCCGAAGCTTGGCGCCAAGGCCGCACCGGTTATCCACTTGTCGATGCTGCCATGAATCAGCTGCGCCTCGAAGGTTTCATGCACAACCGCGCACGGATGGTTGTTGCCTCCTTTTTGACGAAGGATCTCTACATCGACTGGCGGATCGGCGCCGATCACTTCATGAAGTTTCTTGTCGATGGTGACGTTGCAAACAACCAACTGAATTGGCAGTGGACTGCTGGTACGGGCTCAGATAGCAACCCCAATCGAATATTCAATCCCACGGTTCAGTCTGAGCGCTTTGATCCTGATGGCAGCTATATACGGCGCTATCTTCCCGTCCTGAACGAACTCAGTGCACCGCTCATTCACAACCCAGATTCCCTAACCCGCGAGCGACTCGGATACCCACCTCAAATCGTTGACCACAAAGAGGCGATTGAGTTTTTCCGGTCACAACTAGCAGCGAACCGAACTGCGTAGACCCCTAGAGGGGCAGCGCTTTTGAGTCGGCTTGCAGTTTGCGCGAGGCTGAAGCTAGATGTGCGAAGTGCGCAGGATGGCAGCAGATAGGTGACCCCATAGGCAATGGCATCAACGCTAAAGAGATTCATGATTGGCCGCCCGCTAGCAAGCGCTGAGGCAGATCACCAACGCATACCCAAAACAATTGGTCTCGCAGTATTTTCCTCTGACGCCATCTCTTCAACGGCGT
>WLJI01000028.1 GCA_009701845.1 Actinomycetota bacterium | reverse complement strand
TGACGGTCCCGGTCATTTGCACAGTTCCCATGATGAGCCGCATGGCATCAACTGCGGCGCCGTCGGCACCCTCTTTATCTCCGCGTCCAACCCAGTCAGAGGCTGCTAAGGCTGCTGCTTCGGTGGTGCGAACGAGTTCCATTGCAAGGTTACGGTCTGGTGCTTGTTGAGACATCTCTGGAGGATACCGACTGCAGCGAAGTTGCACTCACTTCAACTCGCGATTCATTGGAAGTCGTGGCTGTGCATCCCGCGTAGCGGCACTGGGCATGCGATCATTTGTAGGTGACTGAACCACGTGATGATGCTGCCAGCCCGCAAGACGACACCGAGGAGTTTCTTGCAAGTTCCGATGTTGGCTTAGAGGATGGCCAGATGGCCTATGAGTGCTCGAGCTGGGCGGGCGAGTCTCGGGGCCTTCTGGGCAGCCTGTTGGTCTCTGCAGAGATCCATCACGCTTGGCAGGGCACCACCGTCACCGTTCATGAAGCAGACGAAGAACGCGTAGATGCACTCATTGACGATGTCCTTGCTTCTGCTCGGCCAGCGCTCGACCCGCGTGCGGCAAAATTGGTTTTTGAGGTTGCCTCGTGGCCGGTGGCACTCCAGACAGAATTGGTGGATCAGCTCACAGCTGCGCAGATTCCCTACGAGTGGGACATGCAGGGTGATCTGATGGTTCGAGAATCAGATGAGGATGAAGTCGAGGCGGTGCTTGAACTGCTCCCTGACCCACACGAAGAGGCAGCGCTTCAGGGTGGAGAACTCTCGAGTGACGACGGAGTAGCAGTACATGAGATTCTTGATCGTGTCTTTATGAATGCATCTCGCCTGATGAAGCACCCAACAGACGCTGCAGCCATTGTGGGGCTCGTAGAGGTAGTCGCCGTACTTGAGCAACTTGCGCTTCCCTTCGGGTTTGAGCCGCCACAGTGGCAGCGACTCGTCGCTGCGGCTCAACAACTCAGCCAAGCACTTGAGCCCTCCTCGATCAGCGGCGAGAGCGCTAGCAGCGAAGTCGCCAGCAGTGAGGCAGTTACTGACGAGCGAATCTCTGAGCTTGCCCGTCTGCTCAGCGAACAGGTGCGTTTGTACGTCTGACTCGGTAGGGTCAGCGACACAGTTGGACTCTGAACCACTTCGGGGATGGCCTGAGCGGTTACGTCAGCGGCCTACCCTTCATCAGAGAGTTCTGAATGAACTGTTGTAGCTATCTAGGAGAATGAGTGCAGATGGGGACTTGGACAGGTAAGCGAGTACTTGTAACAGGTGGCGAGGGTTTTATCGGGAGTCACCTTGTTGACCTGTTAGTGAGCGAAGGAGCTCAGGTCACTGTGCTGGTGTACTACAACTCGTTTGGCCGTTGGGGTTGGCTCGATACGGCTTCCCCACAGGTCCGTGAGGCAATCAAGATTCTGCCTGGAGATGTGCGTGATGCGCGTCGTGTTGACGAAGCCGTCGAGGGCCAAGAGGTGGTCTTTCATCTTGCAGCGCTGATTGGGATTCCCTACAGCTACCACGCAGCCGAGAGCTATGTGCAGACCAACGTGACGGGCACATTCCATGTGGCCGAGGCCTGTCGACGCCACGGGGCTCGCATGATTCACACCTCGACCTCAGAGGTCTACGGCACTGCCCTACGAGTTCCAATCGACGAGGATCACCCTCTGCAGCCACAGTCGCCCTACTCGGCGTCAAAGATCGGGGCCGACATGATGGCCCTGAGCTACTTCCATGCGCATGAGCTTCCCGTGGCTGTGGTCCGACCGTTCAATACCTACGGGCCGCGTCAGTCCACTCGCGCTGTCATCCCCACGATCTTGGCGCAACTGTATTCAGGAGTAAGCGAACTTCACCTTGGATCGATTTCTCCAAAGCGTGACTTCAATTACGCCACTGACACTGCGTCGGGGTTTTTGGCTCTGGCAGATTGTGATGAGGCCCTGGGTCGGGCAACCAACATTGGATCAGGTCAAGAAATCTCAATTGGTGACCTTGTGACTCTGCTGTGCGAGATCACGGGGAGATCCGTAGAGATCACCACCGATGAGGATCGTCTGCGGCCAACGGGATCAGAGGTTGAGCGACTGTTATGCGATCACTCGGTCGCAACTCGCATCAGCGGATGGACTCCCGAGGTTTCACTCGTTGAGGGGCTCACAAGAACAGCCGAATGGGTGCAGTCGCATCTCGTTGAGCTCGAAGCCGGCGGCTATCACATCTAAGAAGCACATCTAGTTGGCCCACTGAGTTGGCGCATCGAGGTGGCGCACGTAGTTGGCGCAGTGAGCTCGACTTCAGCTGCGCTGAGCGAGCAGGTTGGCATACATGTCTTCATAAGACCTGCGCGTTGCCTCGATGGTAAATGCAGACTCTGCGATCTCTTGACCCCTCGCTCCCATCTGGGCAGATGCAGTGGGATCGTTGAGAAGTTCAACCATCGCAGCTGCTAGGGCCGGGGGGTTCTCTGGCTCGACAATCCATCCCGTAACTCCAGGAAGAACAGCTTCAGCGACGGAACCAACATCTGTTGCAACCACGGGAAGTCCAGCGAGCATGGCCTCAACGATGGTGACGGGAAACCCCTCAAGGCGAGAGGGCAGCACTAGGCCGTCAAAGGCCCACATCATGTCTGCTACTCGAGCTTCCCCCCAAGGTGCAGAGCGGAACTCAACTCGATCATCTAAGCCAAGCTCACTGCACATCTGTTGTAGCGCCGCTGTCTCATCGCCCTCGCCAATGAGTACCAACCTGCTGGGGGAGTCGACTAGGGCGAACGCCTGAAGCAACAGGTCAAGGCCTTTAATGGGATCGTGTCTGGCAACTGTCAGCAAAGTCGGTTGCTCAGGCCGCTCCGTAGGCACTCGGCCCACTCTTGGTACTCCGTGGTAGATGGTTTGGATTGAATCAGCAGGAAGCCCGGTTGAGGTCTCAATCATGCGCCCGGTTCGGTCGCCAACGGCAATATGTGCACTCAGATGCTTACATGTCAGGCGCTTCAGGCGAGCCGAGCTTGGCGACCAGACGCTCATTGGTGAGTTCTCAATGACGACCCGGCGAAGCCGAGGAATAGTCGTTGCCGCAAGAATGGCCCACTGACAACTTGACGCCGATGACAGATTGAACTGCAAGACGTCGGGGCGCAGCTTCCGAAAGGTTGAGCGATGCGTGAGCAGGCCACGGATGTCAGTTCGGTTGGTGATTCCCCGCAACAAAACAGTTGCTGTGTCTGGCCGGTGTGCCGCGAGCCAGTCCAACACCTCGGGATTGACAGCAACCAAGGTGACGCGAATCTGTTCGGGAAGAACCGACAGCACGCGAGACAGGTTTACCTCGGCTCCGCCGCGGACCTCTGCGTCGGAGTACACCACTAGGTGAAATGGCTTGAGCGAACCTGTGTTTGAAGTGCTCACAGTGAGCTTTCAGTCGGGGGGAAGAAGGCGGTCGCGAAGCGTTGCCCAATCTTCGTTTGCTTGGTCATAATCGTCCGGTCGGCCGATGTCTAGCCAGTAGCCATCAAAGCGGTGGACTCGGGGGGGCGTTCCCGATTTCATAAGGTCAAGGACAAGCTCATCAAAGCCAAGTGGCTCGCCGGGTGGGTAACTCCGCAGGGTCTCTCGTGATGCCGCATACACGCCCATAGATACCGAGAAGTGCTCTACAGGCTTCTCTCTGAACTCCACGATGCGGTCACCGGTCTCGCCCCCGATACCGAGTACCCCAAAGTCTATTTTCACGACGCGGTCGTAGGCAGCGACCGTCAGCGGTGCGTCCGATTCCATATGGCCAGTGAGGACTGCTCGATAGTCCAAGTCGGTCAGCACATCGCCATTCATGACGAGAAAGTGCTCGGGAAGCGAATCAAGGTTGCTGACCACCGGGCCCATCGTGCCTAGAGGGGCATCCTCGGGCCAGTATTCAATAGAGAGTTTCCACTGGCTGCCATCTGCGCAGTAGGCACGAATGAGTTGCCCGAGGTGGCCAATAGCAATGGTCACCGAGGTGAAACCGTGGGCCTTGAGTTGCCTCAACACAATCTCGATAATGGCGAACTCGTCGCCGATGGGGACGAGTGGTTTTGGGAACGCTGTTGTATATGGCCGTAGGCGCACTCCGCGCCCACCCGCAAGAATCACCGCATGCATGGACGAAGCCTATCTGTTGGCCGGCGAACCCCCACCGGGCGGGGTATCTCGGTCTGCGCCAACTACTCGCGCAGCAAGTGCTTCTAGGCTCATTTCAGGCACCCATCCGATGGTTTGGCGAAGAAGGCTGGGATCGCCCACAACTGTTTCGATCCCTGGTTTCTCTAAGGAGTGAACGGTCGCAGAACTTCCGAGTTCAGTAGCAATGGCTTGAGCAATCTCTCCGTATCGCAGCCCACTACCAGAGCACAGGTTCACGATTGGTGGGGGCTGTTGAACACCGGCTAGGTCAAGGAGCGCAGTTGCGACATCTTCGATCATCACAAAGTCGCGAGTTGTTTGCGGCCACCAAACATCGATGCTGCTGCCACTTCCCGAACCGAGTGACTGCAGGTCGGTCAGCCACTGATAGATCGGCGACACCGCGGGAATCGGGAATCCAACGATGTTGAAGACCCTGGCAACCGTTGCATCGAGGCCCTCATCTCTGGCTCTGAGTACGGCCTCTGTCCCAGCCGCCTTACTGCAGGCATACGGACCAACAGCTCGCTGAGGGCTGTTCTCGGTTACTCGCTGAGCCGACAGCGGATCGCCGTATTCCGAGGCAGAGCCAACGTGAATCAGGCGAACACCGGTGCCAGACAGCGCCATGCAGAGCCACCTTGGAAACTCGGCGTTCGCATCGTTGAGTTCATCCTCGCTTCCTCTGAGGCGACCGCACGCGTTGATGACCGTAGCGGTGTGATTCTGCTCAATGAGCAGTTGAAGGGCTTCGACGGCGGCGCTGTCGCGGTTGCGCAGTACTGGATCAAAAGGTGGATCGACCACGCTTACTGAGTATCCGACGGCGGCATTAGCAACAGATCTACCTACCCAGCCGTCGCCGAGTACAAGTTGGTGCGACATCTGTGCATTCTTGCATCTGCTGTTGCGCAAGTGGCGAGTTGTGGCGTTATTGCTTCAGCTGTGCACAAGGTGATTCCCTAAAAAGCAGCGCCTGTCCGCAGCGTTTCTGCGATACTTGGATGGCTCGCCGGGCAGGTGGCAGTACTAGAGCAGCGTGAGTGAGTCTCCAGCGTGAGTGAGTCTGCAATCTGAGTGAGGCCGCAATATGAGTGAAGAAGGCGTATCCGTGCGGAAAGTCTTCAGCAGAATTCTGTTCGTTGCTGCACTCTCTGTAGGTGCTCTGGGATGTAGCGCTGCTGCGCCGAGCGGTGGCAGCGGTTCAAGCCCGACCGGTTCACTCGCTGCGGATATCTGGATTGCTGGCGACTCCGTCGCTGGGGGAGTTCACTTTTACCTTCGCACGCCCAATATCTACAACGCTGCTCGTGGCGGCAACGGATACGTCCATCAGCTCGAGGGAACGATCCCCACATATGTGCAAGAGCGCTTGAATCTTCCTGCTGCACTAGACGGTCCTAAATACATGATTGCCCAGGGAACGGTTACTGACTACCAACTAGATTTTGATGAAGTGACCGCAGCAATGGCAGCGTTCGAGTCACAACTCTCGGCTCGCGGCATCGTCGTGATTTGGCTCACGACTCCCGTTGGCACCTACCCCGCTCTGCCACAGTGGCTGAACCGAACGAATGCCTGGATGATGCAGCGCAGCCATTTCATGGATTGCAACACAGCTACTGTTCGATATGCAGGGTTTCCAGACTTGATTCACCCCAGTCAGAATGGGTTTCGGGCGTACGCAGAGTGCATCGATACCAAACTCGCCGAGGTCATTGCAGAGATCGAGGGTCCAGCTCAGGGTTGAGGCGTTGCGTTTTCGGCCGCCCTGTACTCAGTACCGCGTGCTGGGTACCGCGTGCTGGGTACCGAGTGCTCAGGTGGCTTCGTTCTGAGGAGTCTCACGAGGGTTCTGGATGCGGTACCAACAAGCCTCTACAACTCTCCCATCCGGCAGTTCGTTCTCGCCGGTGTCAAACAGGTCTGCCCCGGCCGCAAGGTAGCAGCGTTGCATCGCAGTGTTGCTAGAAGTTGTGCCAAGGGTGATCAGTTGGATTCCGCTTTGCCAGCACAATTCAGAAGCGAGGCGAATTGCTTCCGAGCCAAACCCTCGGTAGCGGGCATCAGCGGCTAGCCATAGGCCGATCCCAGCCTCATGTGCCTGACCGGGAATGCGAGTGAGCGAGAGCACCCCAATGAGTTGTCCCTCATGGGCAGGCTCTGCGAGCACGAGGAAACCCTGATTGGCCATGAGTAACGGATCCTTGGCCATCTCGCAGATCCCTTGAACATCTTCATCTGACCAGCCCATCGCTCGGGCCACTTCTCCATCGATGCTGTTCGCCAATGCTTGAGCCTCGGTATCTTCCTGACTCAAGTGGCGCAGCATGACGCGGTCAGTCCTCCAAGAGCTCAGGTCGACTGCGGGGCCAGCTAACGACAGAACAGTGGCTCGCGGTTTGAGCACACGGGTAGCTAACAAGATGCCGATCGCAGCGCCAACACCGAGCGCAAGCGGAAGCGGCCACTTAGCTGACCAAGACAACAGTGCGCCGAGTGCAGCTCCTATGCCAGCAAAGAGCACGCAGAACAGCAGCCAGCCGGTGGGCGATCTCTGTGCCCTAGCAACCGTCCGGTTCACTCTTCCGCCAAATGATTGTCTCTCGCGCTGATTCTGAGAGCGGGTGAAGGGAATCGAACCCTCGTCAACAGGTTGGAAACCTGTGGCTCTACCATTGAGCTACACCCGCAGTACCGATACCGACGAAGTTACAAGAACTTCACCCATCCGGCGAACGCAAGAACGTAGCAGCAGGGCCGCATGAGCGTGCAGTCCCGACAAAATGTTCTCGCTGCAGTGGTAAGTTACAGCCATCTTTGACGTCACTCCGACGCTCAAGAGCAATTCACGGAGGTAGTTCCGAATGACCATCGCACCAGTGGAATACATGATTGTCGGATTTGATGGCAATCACTTCAATGGGCAGATTGTTCCGGCCATCGTTGAGCTTGCAGAGGCAGGTCTCATCAAGGTTCTCGATATCGTCTTCATTCTGAAAGACGGAAATGGTGACATAGCTACACTCGAGTTTGACGACCTTGAAGAGCTTGAGCCATTCCAAGACCTCACTGGTGGGCACCCTGGCCTGCTCAGCGAGGAAGACCTCATTCTGGCAGCAGAAGTACTTGAGCCGAATACCTCGGCAGCCTTCTTCGTCTGGGAAGACCTCTGGGCTGCCAAATTCGCTCAGGCAATACTCGAATCAGGTGGAACCCTGTTGAAGGGCGAGCGAATCCCTCATCAGCTTGTGGTTGAGGCACTTGAGTTTGATGCCCAAAGGGCCAATAGCTAAGTCAGTCGTTTGCACAGCAAGAACTTGCTAGCCAAAAAGTCTTGATTGAACCCAACCCAGCTGCGCAGAATTTTTGCAGCTGCAAAAATAAGGAGAAGGAAATATGCGTGGAGGAATGAGAAGGGGCCGTCCAGGCCTTATGGGAACTGTTGCTCGAACAGCAGTCATCGCCGGAACGGCCACTGCAGTCTCTGGCAGCGTGCGTAATCATCAGAACGAGAAGGCTGAACAGGCTCAGCAGCCACAAGAGGCTCCGGCTGCACCAGCACCTGTTGCCGAGGCGCCATCCGCTATTGAGGGCGACACCATCGCACAGCTCAAGCAGCTAGCTGAACTCAAAGATCAGGGAATCCTTACTCAAGAAGAGTTTGATGCTCAGAAAGCTAAGCTGCTGGCCTAGAGCCGCTCATTAGGTGATCAAGTGGCGAGCGTGCGGCTGCCCAATTGGGCAGCCCACTCCTCGTCAGTGACCGTTGCCGGTTCGGTGGTTGCAATGAAGTCCAAAAGCACCTCGGCAAAACGGGTTGGGTCTTCGTCCTGAGGGAAGTGGCCCGAACCTTCAAAGATCTCTAGGCGACTGCCGGGGATTGAATCGTGGGTGTCGTAGGCGTGAGACACCGGGATGATCGGATCTTGGTCTCCCCACACAATCAAGGTGGGCAGAGTCGACGCTAGGTACAACTTGTCTGCTGCGCTGACGCGTTGGCCTTTGTGGTCCACAACTGACTTGAGGGTATGAAGGAATGCGTTTCTTGCCTCGGGGTCGATCAGCGAGCAGTAGCTGCGCCACATCTCTAGAGCCGCGGGGGATGGAGTGAGGCCGAACCTTTCGAAAATCCTGACGGAGGCGTTTACTGCATCTCTGTAGATTGGCTGAAACGCCAGAGGTAACAGCAGGTCCACCCCAGGCAGCGTGAGTCCGCGAAGCAGCGGCATGACCTCTTCACCGAGTCCGCCTGCGCAGACCAAGCCCAAACGCTCGCAACGCTCGGGGTATTGATAACAAAACTGCAGAGCGATCCCGCCGCCGAGTGATTGGCCCACAATGGTGACTCGTTGATGGCCAAGCGTGCTGAGCAGATCTCGCAACATGCTGGCCTGTGCCCCGAGTGAGTAATCGCCCCGCGGTTTGTCTGACCTTCCGTGGCCTGGAAGATCCGGAGCGAGGTAGGTGACCTCTTTGGAAATCAGCGGAAGAATTGGTTTCCACATCGACGAGCTTCCTGCCATCCCGTGGATGAGCAGCACCACCGGCCCCTCGCCGCCAGTCCGATAAGCAATCTCGTGGCCATGAACGTTGACTGTCTCGAGCGCCATCTTGCCCTCCTCTTTCTGGATCTTTCAGCCTAGGCCTCTACCGGTGAATGGGCGAGAGTTGAGCGAAAAAAATCTGAGTTCCAGAACCCGAAGTTGGAGGGTGAATGTGGTCGGGACGGAGAGATTTGAACTCTCGACCCCCTGCTCCCAAAGCAGGTGCGCTACCAAGCTGCGCCACGTCCCGTCCCCTCACCTTACAGCCTGCGCGAGGGGCCAAAGATTCCTGTGTTCGAAGCTGATGCCAGAGCAGTGCTTCTGAGGCACTACGATTCACACCCTGATGAAGTCAACAATCGAGCCCGCAGAGGGCAACAAGGTCAAAGTCACAGTCCAGATAGAAGATGCGGAGTTGGAGCCCTCAGTAGCTGCAGCTTGGCGTGAGATTGCTAAAGAGGTTCGCCTGCCAGGGTTTCGTCCTGGTAAAGCGCCCCGCAAATTGCTCGAGCAGCAGTTTGGCAGCGAGTACGCCCGATCTGAAGCGCTCAAGCAGGCGGTGCCAGAGTTCTATAGCCAAGCTGTCATTGACGCCGACGTAGACGTCATTGCGGCCCCTGAGCTCGAGATTACCGAGGGCGAAGAATCTGGCGATGTCACCTTTGAGGCAGTTGTCGAGACCCGGCCGCAGGTTCAAGTTGCTGGTTACGACGGTTTGCGCGTCGAGGTACCACGAGCCACTGCCACCCAAGAAGAGGTAGACGAGCAGATCAACCGAATGCGCTCGCAGTATGGCGAGTTGACCGAGGTGGAGCGTGCTGCTGCAGATACCGACTACGTAACGATTGATATCTCGGGAACCCAAGATGGAGAAGAAGTAGAAGGGCTGTCCGTAGAGGATTACCTCTACTTGGTCGGTTCCGGAATGGTCGCTACCGAGTTTGATGAGCATCTTGTTGGCGCTCAGGCCGGAGACGAGCTCGACTTTGACGCAGACCATCCAGATCCAGAGGAAGACAAAGTTCAGTTTCACCTGGTGGTGAAAAACGTCAAGGAGCGAGTGCTACCCGAGCTCACCGATGAGTGGGTAGCCGAGACCACTGAATTTGAGTCTGTCCAAGACCTGCGCACAGATACTGAGGAGGGGCTTTCACAAGCTCGCGAAGGCGAGGCGAGAATTGCAGTTCGGACCAACATCGGTGTCGAACTTGCAAAGCTGGTCGACATTGACGCTCCGGACTCGCTCGTCAACTCCGAGGTACAGGCCCGATTGCAGAACCTTGCGTACCAGCTTCAGGGTCGCGGCATTCGCATTGAGGATTACCTGCAAATCACTGGCAGAGACCCAGAGTCATTTACTGCAGAACTCAAAGAGTCATCAGAAGAGGCCGTCAAGGTTGACCTAGCTCTCAGGGCCGTGGTTCTTGCCGAGGGAATCGACGTTTCTGACGGAGAGATGGACGAAGAGATTGAGTCGTTGATCGGCGATGCAGACCTGACGGTGGAAGATGCACGCGAGGAACTGCGCACCGGAGGCCAGCTCTCGGCTGTACGATCTGATTTGGCAAAGCGCAAAGCATTGGAGTGGCTAGTTGAGCGCAGCGAGGTAGTAGACGCAGATGGTGTTGCGCTGCCCGCCGAGTTGCTCGCACTCCCCGAAGAAGACCATTCCGACCACGACCATTCCGACCACGACCACGCCGGTCACGACCACGACTGACCTCTCGGTCGAGGAGCACGCAGATGACTTCAGAAAACCTTCAGCCACTCTTGAGCCCCCAGAACTACATGGTTCCAAATGTGATCGAGCAGACGAGTCGCGGTGAGCGCTACTCGGATTTGTTTTCTCGTTTGCTCAGAGAAAACATCATCTTCTTGGGAACCCCCATTGATGACACCATTGCCAACTTGGTCTGCGCTCAGTTGCTGTTCTTGGAATCAGAGAATCCAGATAAAGACATCAGCATTTACATCAATAGCCCAGGTGGCGACATCAACGCACTGATGGCGATTTATGACACGATGCAGTACATCAGACCAGAGATCACCACGCTTTGCTTTGGTCAGGCAGCCTCAGCAGCGGCAGTTCTGCTGGCTGCGGGAACCCCTGGCAAACGCATGGCATTGCCCAATGCTCGGGTTTTGATTCACCAGCCCTACGCCCAGAGTGGCTACGCACAGGTCTCAGATTTAGAGATTGCTGCAAACGAGATCCTTCGCTTGAAAGAAACCCTTGAGCGGGTTCTGTCACGACACACCGGCCAAACCATCGAGAGAATCGCAAAAGACACAGACCGCGATTATGTACTGACTGCCGCCGAGGCTAAGGAATACGGAATCATCGATGAGGTCATCGAGGAGCGAGCGCTAGTCGATAACTCTGGAGCAATCACCGCAGTCAGCTGACAGATCGGCAAGAATGTTCTACCGGTGGATTTTACTGAGCCGGCGAGAACGTATCGATTGGCAGAGAAACACTGCTACAGAGACACACTGCTAGTCAGAGACAGACTGAGGACTGAGGATTCAGAGTGGCCAAGTTTGGTGATGGAGGAGAACTCCTCAAATGCTCGTTCTGCGGCAAATCGCAGAAACAAGTCAAAAAGCTCATTGCCGGCCCTGGCGTGTACATCTGTGACGAGTGCATTGATCTTTGCAACGAGATCATCGAGGAGGAACTTGCTGAAACCAGCGAGCTGTCCCTCGATGAACTGCCAAAGCCAAAAGAAATCTTTGAGTTCCTTGAAGATTTCATTATCGGACAGGACCAAGCCAAGAAGATTTTGGCAGTAGCGGTTTACAACCACTACAAGCGAGTACAGCACGGCGCACGTCCTGGCTCTGAAGATATTGAACTCGCAAAGTCCAACATCATGATGATTGGCCCAACGGGTTGTGGCAAGACATTCCTTGCGCAGACCTTGGCCAAGATGTTGAACGTTCCGTTCGCAATTGCAGATGCAACTGCGCTGACAGAGGCCGGCTATGTGGGGGAGGACGTCGAGAACATCCTGCTCAAGTTGATTCAAGCTGCAGATTTCGATGTGAAGAAAGCCGAGACTGGCATCATCTACATCGACGAGATCGACAAAGTGGCTCGCAAGTCCGAAAACCCTTCAATTACTCGAGATGTCTCGGGTGAAGGTGTTCAGCAAGCGCTGCTCAAGATTCTTGAAGGAACCACCGCCTCAGTTCCTCCACAGGGCGGACGCAAGCACCCCCATCAGGAGTTCATACAGATTGATACGACCAATATCTTGTTTATCTGCGGCGGAGCGTTCGCAGGCCTCGACAAGATTATTGAACAGCGCAGCAATCGCAAGGGGATCGGATTCGGTGCAGAGATTCGCTCGGTGCGTGAGCGCTCCGAGAGCGATTTGTTCTCCAAAGTACTGCCAGAGGACTTGCTGAAGTTTGGATTGATTCCCGAATTTGTAGGCCGCCTTCCTGTCATTGGTGTAGTCGACAGTCTTGATCGAGATGCCCTGATTCGTATTCTGATCGAACCCAAAAATGCCCTCGTCAAGCAGTACCAGAAGTTCTTCGAGCTCGAAGACGCAGAGCTTGAGTTCACCGAGGAAGCACTCGTTGCTGTTGCAGAGCTTGCTCTCGAGCGAGGAACAGGGGCACGCGGGCTTCGTTCCATCCTTGAAGAGGTTCTGCTTGGCGTGATGTACGAGTTGCCTTCTCGCACCGATGTGCACCGAGTGATTATCGACGCTGACGTAGTTGCACGTAAGAGTGAGCCTCAGCTCATTGCCCGATCTGCCAAAACTCGTGCTGCTCGTCCAAAGCGCGCAGCATCTTGATCTAGTTTCTGGCAGTGGACATTGTTGAAGCTCTGAACTGGCACGACTCGCGCCTCGACCACGAATCTGCAACCACGTCGATTGCAGCTGGCCGAATCGCTGGGCTGTCTTTGGCCAGTATGAGAGAACTGATGTCGCTGTTGGGAGACCCCCAACACGATGTTCCGGTGATTCACATTACGGGAACAAACGGCAAAGGCACGGTGGCAGCCATGGTGACTGCCTTGTTGCAGGCTCACGGTCTCACTGTAGGTACCTATACGAGCCCTCATCTGCGAAGAGTGAACGAACGAATTAGCCGAAATGGCGTAGAGATCTCTGATCTTGACCTTGCAGAGGTCTTGTCGGGGATCGCAGCCGTTGAGCCCTTGCTTGACGTGCAGCCGAGCTGGTTCGAAGTCATTACCGCTGCCGCATTTCGCTACTTCGCTGAAGCTCCAGTTGATGTTGCGGTCATCGAGGTGGGCTTGTTGGGTCGCATCGATGCCACAAATGTGGCGGATGCTTCCGTAGCCGTCGTGACCTCGATTCAGGGTGATCACACGGACTTTGCTGACGGCTGGGAACTAGCAGTAGCCGGAGAGAAGGCCGGCATTATCAAGGCGCAGAGCATTGCCGTGATCGGCGCAGTGGACCCTGAGCTAGCAGAGGTGTTTGTAGCCGAGGGCCCTGCGGCATTGGTGCAACTTGGCGTGGACTTTGCGCCTGCAGATGACCAGGTTGCGATTGGGGGTCACCTTGTTGACCTTCAAGGCATCTACGCGCGTTATGAGCAATTGTTTCTTCCCGTCCATGGTGCCCATCAAGTTGTCAACGCCGCTATTGCTGCAGCTGCAGTGGAATCGTTCTTCGGTGCTGCGCTCAATGGCGAGGTTCTTGCCGAGGGATTTGCCTCGCTCAAGCTCCCCGGTCGATTTGAGGTGCTCCACCACGGCCCGCTCGTGGTGATGGATGGCGCGCATAACGCCGATGCTCTACGAGCTTCTGCAAGGACTCTTGACGAGGAATTCGCGCCCGCCGGAACCCGAATCATCGTGCTGGGTCTACTCGCCGGCCGAGACCCAGATCGTTCGGTTGCAGCCGTATCTGAGCTACGGCCCGATCTTATTTTGTGTTGCAGCCTAGAGGGAAGCCGTGGCGTGGGCGCTGCTGTGTTGGCCGCGGCTTGTGCCCGCAGAGGCATCGCCAACGAGACGGTGGCCGACCCGGCCTCGGCGGTAGCGAGGGCTTTGGCCCTTGCTGCGGAAGAAGACGTGGTGTTGATCACCGGCTCGTTCAGGATGTTTGAGCCAGCGAAATCTGTGCTCGCCTCTTTCGAATCCAGAAACTGAAAACCTGTCCTGAGACATACCAGCCGAACCGAATCTTCGCGGTTCGGGTCTCTCAGTTCGCCTTTGCGCCAAGTTGATGCGTAGCGTGAGGCAGGTGAATCAGACATTTATCATGTGCAAACCCGACGCTGTTGAACGTGGACTCGTTGGAGAGATCATTTCTCGGATTGAACGCAAAGGGTTGAAGATCCTGCGAATCGATCTTCGGGTCCCGGACCGTCAGTTGGCCGAGGCTCATTATGAGGAGCATGCTGACAAGCCGTTCTATGGCGAGTTGGTTGACTTCCTGACACGCGGAGCAGTCGTTGCGCTCGTAGTTGAAGGCCCCGATGACCAGACTTTTCACCTGATGCGAACCCTGATCGGAAAGACACAGGTTGCCGAAGCGCAGCCGGGATCGATCCGCGGTGACTTTGCAACGACCACCAATGAGAACCTGGTGCATGGATCCGACGGTCACGAGGCCGCTGCCCGTGAGATTGCTCTCTGGTTCCCAGCCTGAGAGTAACTGCGGCGATCCGCTTGGTCAGCCGTAGCTCGATTTGTTACAGTTGTGTTGCGAACCTGGCTAGGTGTCCCATTTTGACCACCTAGGCGAGTCTGCTCAGAGCCCGATTTTGCCCCTGTTCCGTGCAGGCCGCAGGGGCTAGCGTAAGGATTCTTATGGCCCGGATGAATTCAAACTTTCTTGGCCGCGACATGGCTGTAGATCTTGGTACCGCAAACACCTTGGTGTACGTGCGGGGCGAAGGAATCGTGTTATCAGAGCCTTCGGTGGTTGCAATTCGCGTTGCAGACGGAAAAGCAGTTGCTGTAGGGACTGAAGCCAAGCGGATGATCGGGCGAACCCCGGCGCATATTGCTGCGATTCGGCCACTCAAAGACGGAGTGATCTCCGACTTCGAAGTCTGTGAAATCATGCTCCGCTATTTCATACAGAGGGTTCATAACAGCCGCTTTTCTAAGCCTCGGATGATTATCTGCGTGCCCTCTGGAGTAACCGGGGTGGAGCAACGAGCAGTTCAAGATGCAGCAGAATTTGCGGGTGCCCGCAAGCCTGCGCACATTATCGAGGAGCCAATGGCCGCAGCTATTGGCTCGGGTCTACCCGTTCAAGAACCAACGGGAAACATGATTGTTGACATCGGTGGGGGAACAACCGAGGTAGCAGTTATCTCGCTCGGTGGTGTAGTGACGAGTCAATCGGTTCGAGTTGGTGGAGACGAACTCGACGAATCCATTATTCAGTTCATCAAGAAGGAATACAGCCTGGCGCTCGGAGAGCGAACCGCAGAAGTAGTCAAGATGGAGCTCGGCTCCGCTTGGCCTTTACGCCAAGAACTTCAGGCAGAAATTCGTGGCCGTGATCTCGTGACCGGCCTGCCAAAAACAATCGTCACCTCTACCAATGAGATTCGAGAGGCAATCGAAGAGCCTGTCTCGAGCATTGTTGATGCCGTCAAGGTGACCTTAGACAAGACTCCTCCCGAGCTTGCCGCTGACATTATGGAGCGAGGGATCATGCTCGCTGGTGGAGGAGCATTGCTCAAGGGTCTAGCCGAGCGCCTAGCTCAAGAGACAGGTATGCCAATTCAAATAGCCCCACGCCCACTAGAGGCTGTTGCCCTTGGAGCAGGTCAGGCACTCGAAGAGTTTGAAGCCCTTCGCGGTGTGCTGTTCACCTCAAGTCGCGACTGAGTTCCGGACTCAAGTCCGTGCGCCCACTTTCGCAACCAGGCAAGAACCGCAAGCGTTCGCGCTATGTGTTGTTAGTCATTACCTTGCTCACTGTGACCATCATCACCCTTGATGCTCGCGGGGTTCCGCTGCTCTCCTCGGCGCGTGATAGTTCACGTGATGCCCTAGCTCCTGTACGTGGGGCTTCTCGGTGGGTGACGACACCATTTCGAAACGCTTGGAATGGCATCACCGGCTACGACACGCTCCGTGAAGAGAACGAAAAACTTCGCCAACAACTCGGCCAAGACACCGCAAATGAAATGCGTGAGGCGAGCGCCCAAGAGGAGCTCGCCAAACTCAAGGAACAGCTCAACATCAGTTTCTTAGGCAGCACGCAGAGCCAAGTTGCTCGAGTGATTAGCGGCGCCTCGTCGAACTTTGCCGACTTCACCGTCGAGATTGATAAGGGCAGCGAGCTTGGCTTGGCAGTGGGTAACCCTGTGGTGACCAAGGGCGGCTTAGTAGGTCGTATCGTGCGAGTCACGAAGAAGCGATCCGTGGTGCAGCTCATTACTGACCCGGACTTTTCTGTGGGTGTGACCGTAGGACCAGATCAAAATCAAGGGGTCGGTCATGGAACCGGAAACACACGAACATTCATTGTGGATCGAGGGATTGATCTCACTGATGAAGTCAAACCAAAAGACAGCGTGTTCGCCGGCGGAATCGAGAATTCGATTATGCCTCCCGACCTGTTTATTCCAATAGGAACGGTAGACAAGATCACCCCAGACGAGGCTGCTCGGGTACAGGTGCTGCAGGTGAATTACACCGTCGACTTCAGCCGACTCGATGTGGTGCAGGTCATCAAATGGATACCGGCAAGCTGATGATCTTGGTGGTTGTTGAGCCATGAATGCTGAGTCAACTCTCGTCCTTCGCTGGAGCCTGCTTTTGGTGTTGGCCTATGTGCTCCAAGTGGGCGTTCTGCAAGATTTCCGGCCATTCGGGGTGCATCCCGAGATCATGTTGTTGTTGGCTCTGTGTGGGGGCATTATCGGTGGGAGCTCTCGAGGGGCGATTGTTGGATTCTTTGCGGGTCTGCTCAATGACCTTCAACTGAACGGCAGTCTGGGAATCTCGGCACTTTGCTTTGCTCTTGTTGGGTTTGCGGCTGGAGTTCTTGAGGACTCAGTGATTCGATCATCTCGTCTGATCTCAATGGCGATCGCCACAGTAGGTAGTGCAGTCGGAGTGCTGATGTACGCATGCCTGAGTCAATTGCTGGGAACACACTCATTATCCGACCCGCGGCTGTGGCTGATCATCACTATCGTTTCTTTGATGAACGGAGTCTTGTGCCTCGCAGCGCTTCCCTTGTGCCGCTGGGCCGAAGGTTTTGGTCTGAATTCACGGGCGTACTGATGTGATTGTTTTCATGAGCACTTTCTTGAACAACCTAGAAGTTCTTTATGGATACTGACTCCACGCACGTCCGTCTAAGTGCAATCGGAATTGTTGCCATTTCGCTGTTTCTGGCGCTGTTCATGCGGTTGTGGTTCTTGCAGGGTATTGATCGCCAAGCCTTTGAAGCGGCCTCTGTCTCGAATCGGGTGCGCGTTATTCACGAAGAGGGCCCCCGAGGCCGCATCCTTGACCGGAACGGAAAGATTCTGGTCGATAGCGAAACGTCGATTGTCGTCTCGCTGGATCGAGAACCGCTGCGCAAGATGAAAGAATCCGAACGGAACACCGTTTTCGTGTCGCTAGCGGACACCCTGCAGCAGCTAGGTGTTCCCACGAAGCTGAGCCTGATCGAAAAACGTTTTGCGGACCTGCGCTACGCGCCTCAGGAGTATGTTCCGATCGCCGATGATGTTGACCCGAGCGTAGAGATCTATTTGATGGAGCGGGCTGAGCGCTACCCGGGAATCATCGTGGAGCGCAAAGCAATTCGTTCTTATCCGTACGGGAACCTTGCTGCGCACCTGCTTGGCTACGTCGGTGAGATCAACGAGAAGGAGCTTGTTGAGCGAGGTGGAAAACTGCCCGGATCAGAGAGTCCTGCTACCACAGCTCCGAGTGCTTCAGCACCTACTACTACCGCAGGCACGGGTTCCGCCAAAGGCAGCACAGCAAGCGACTCTGGGGCGCGGGTAACGGATTACCGGCTCGGTGACTCAATCGGTAAGGGTGGAGTGGAGCGCTCCTACGAAGCAGACCTTCGAGCCGTTCCGGGGGAGCGGACAATTGAGGTCAACGCAAAGGGCGATTTAGTCGATGTGCTTTCTTTGGAGTCCCCAGTGGTGGGCGACGATATTTGGCTGACTATCGACATTGACCTGCAGGCCCATGCTGAGCGACTGCTTGCGGCAAAGATCCAAGACTTGCGAGGCCGCAGGGACAAGCAAAACAACCGCCTCAACGCACCGCAAGGCTCTGTCGTCATCGAAGACCCGCAGAACGGTCAGATTCTGGCCATGGCTTCCTACCCCGACTACGACCCGAGTGTCACTGTCAACGGCATATCTCAGGAGCAATGGGCAGCATTCAACGATCCCAACAGCGGGCTTCCGTTAGTCAACTGGGCACTTCAAGGGGCTTACGCTCCTGGTTCGACGTTCAAGCTGTATACCGCCTTTGCGGGCTATAACTCGGGGTACTTGAACGGCGGGACCGAGGTGGTCAACGATCCGGGCGTCTATACCATCGAGAATTGCAAGGGTGACAAGTGCGAGGTCCGAAACGCCGGTTCAACTCCCCACGGAACCGTCAACATGGCTAGAGCGCTCACGGTTTCCTCTGACGTGTACTTCTACAAACTCGCCGACAAGTTCTGGAATCTCACTGACCAATATGGTCCAACCCCCATTCAAGATGCAGCCGCAGAGTTCGGCCTTGGCTCAAAGACTGAAATACCACTTGCCGGAGAAAACCCTGGACGCCTTCCAACTCCTGCAAGTCGCAAGGCTGCATTCGAGGCCCGCCCAGACTTGTTTATGACTGGTGACTGGAGATCCGGAGACAACATCAACACATCTATCGGTCAAGGGGATGTGCTTGCAACCCCTCTTCAACTCGTGAACAGCTATGCGACATTTGCTAATGGCGGAACTAGGTATCAGCCACAGATCGTGACCAAGGTGACTCGTCCACGCGATCTGACGTTGCCGGCCAATGACCCAGCGAATTACGAACTCATCCGACAAGTTGAGCCCGTAGTTCAGGGCACTGTTCAGATTCAGCCAGACCAATACGGCAAGATTTATGACGGTCTTCTGGGCGTGACTCAAAGCGCGTACGGAACGGCGGCTGCTTCGTGGCAGGCCTCTAAAACCGCTTGGCCAATGGCCGGCAAGACCGGCACTGCTCAGGTTTCCAAGAAGGCCGATACGTCGTTGTTTGCGGCTTGGGGTCCTGCCGGCACCGGCGTTCCGGCGCAATACGCGATCTCGGTGGTGATCCCCGAGTCTGGGTTCGGCGGTGAAGTAGCTGCTCCATTAGCCTTTCGGATCATGGCGCCGCTGTCGTTTGGAGCTCTCCTGCCTGCATGCCCGACTTCAGATCAGGACGCCTGCGCGGCAGCCGCAGAACAGGCAGCCTCCGCTAGTGGAAATGACGTCACATCGGGTGCGCCGGACTGATGCAGCAACTTCGCGTTGATAGGCAAAGCCCCTCTGGGTTTCGCGGCCGAGATGTGTCGTCGGCATGGAAGCACATCGACATCGTGTTGTTGGTTGCTACTGGCCTGATCCTGCTCTTTGGGCTTGTGATGGTCTATAGCGCCACTCGACGGTTTCCTGGTGGTACCGGAATCCTTCTTCGTCAAGCACTCTTTGTTGTTATCGGTATCGTCGCAATGGCTGGCGTATCGCTCGTGGATTACCGCCGCATCGCCGACTGGTGGCAAATCATTTATGGCTTATCAATGCTGGTATTGGCCGGGGTGCTCTCGCCATTGGGGTCGCTCGGTGCGTTCGGAACCAAGGGCTGGTACGCATTTGGCCCCGTCGTCTTTCAACCGGTTGAAATCGCCAAGCTCGGCACAGTTCTTGCCGTTGCTGCATACCTAGGTTCAGCAGAGCGAGTTGACCTTCGTCGCCTTGCAACAGCGCTGCTTCTTTTTGGAGTTCCCATGGGACTCACGATGCTGCAGCCGGATCTGGGGTCTGCATTGGTTTTCATTGTGGTTGGTATGGGGATGCTGGTGGTGGGCGGAGTGCGGGTTCGACACCTTGCGGTTCTAGTGATTCTTGGCGTTGTTGCAGTGTTCGGTATTTTGCAGAGCAGTGCCCTTGATCAATACCAGAAGGATCGTCTGACTGCGTTTGCGAACCCAGACGGCGTCTCGGCCAAGGCCCGGTACAACATTGATCAAGCCCAAACGGCGATTTCTTCGGGTGGCTTGACCGGGTATGGCCTAGGAAAGGGGCCCTCAACTCGATTGGGCTACGTGCCAGCGCAGCAGACTGACTTCATCTTTACAGTGGCAGGCGAAGAGTTCGGATTTGTTGGATCGGGACTACTTCTCATTCTTTTTGCAATCGTGATCTGGCGTATCTGGAGGGCCGCCCAACTAGCGGCTGATTCGATGGGAACTCTGCTTTGTATTGGCGTGATGTCGATGTTCCTTTTCCATATTTTTGAAAACGTAGGCATGAATCTCGGGATTATGCCCGTTACGGGGATCCCCTTGCCGCTGGTCTCTCAGGGCGGATCCGCAGTAGTCGCCTCATGTATTGCACTGGGCTTAGTGCAGTCAGTTCACATGCACCGCTACTCCTAGGCGTCTAGAAAATCCCTTGATCCGAAGCGGGAATCGGCCTGCCACGCTGCGACCTCACAGCTGACGGTAGAGTAGAGGGATCATGTCCGCACTTCAGGTTGAATTCACTCAGAATTTGGTCGGTATCAGCAGCTTTTCTCAGAGATTTCTTGCCACGCTCTTTCGCCTTGTGGGTGAAGCATCGCTCGTATTCTCTAAAAAAGTTCTGCGCAGCAACCCTGAGCCCGAAAATCCGGGTGTTGTTGCGTCAAGCGGTTCAAGTGCTGCCCCGCTGAAGTTCGACATGGTGCATATCTCGCAGTATCTCAGCAATCACGAGAACCAAAGGTTTGAGTCTTTCCAGACCGAGAACCTGTCAGACCCAACAAGCTCGTTGAGTAGACCGTTGGAACCCATTCATATTAACGAACGACAGCCTGACGCAGGGCGTAGTGCCAATGCGAAAGCCGTCGCCACACGTGAGCGCAATGGCGCCATGAGAGGAGTGTCCCATGTCGGACACCGAATCGAGTTCACCAGAAGCACCGCAGGTAGCCACTCCGCAGGTAGCTGCGCCGCCCGCAGCGGCTCCGCAGGCCGGGTCACCGCCTGTCGCCGCACCAGCGGTGAGAAAGCCCCAAATCGGGGATTCGATGCCAGCGCCAAAAGTACCTTCCCCAGTAGGTTCAGTAGCAGTCACTCCCGCTAACCCCTCGGGCCAAGCAGACGCAGCCTCGGCTGCGCCCAAACGCAAAAGACGTCGCGGACGCGGTGGCGGCGGTGGCGGCGGTGCAGGAACTTCCGCTGGCGCTTCTGATCAGCACTCAACCAGTCAGGATGGCCAAGCCGGCCAGAAGCAGGGTGCTCAGGGCGGTCAGCGTCAGGGCGGCCAGAAGCAGGGTGCTCAGGGCGGTCAGCGTCAGGGCGGCCAGAAGCAGGGTGGTCAGGGCGGT
>WLJI01000027.1 GCA_009701845.1 Actinomycetota bacterium | reverse complement strand
AGTATTTCAGCTCAAAACAACCAAGACGAAGCAGTGCCAAGTCCAATGTCGGCATACGGCTAACGGACCAACCCCGAGCGAGTCGGTCGATGACCTCGGTGAGTTCAACCCGGTGCTGCTCCACACCTAACACGAGCTTTTCCGTATAAGAGTCTGGAACT
Organism: Actinomycetota bacterium; assembly: GCA_009701845.1. Lineage (GTDB taxonomy): Bacteria > Actinomycetota > Acidimicrobiia > Acidimicrobiales > Microtrichaceae > IMCC26207. The sequence goes on along the minus strand of WLJI01000027.1, from coordinate 21,501 downwards.
AACACTTGTGAGTCCAAAACATCTTGGGCGGGAAGCGCCTTGATCTCTGCCTCATAGAGCAGATGGAAGGCTCTCTCTCGGGCCTCGTGGCGCCCTCCTGCTACCGAACGCAATGGAGGGTGTACGCGAACTTCGATTTGCTCCACCAAGGTATCGGCGTCGACCACTGAATCGATCACTGATTGACTCACTACTGCTTCGGGTTGTGCGTCACCCGAGGAATCCTCTGTGCCGCCGGTTGCGCTCACGCTCGAGAGATGAACTCGCCGGAGCGTGTATCGACTTTGATGCGCTCTCCGGGTTGAATGAACAACGGAACCTGCACTACTAGGCCGGTCTCGAGTGTTGCGGGTTTCTTTGCCCCAGAGACTCGATCCCCTTTTTCTCCAGGCTCGGTCTCTGCCACATTGAGTTCAACTGATGCTGCGAGTTCGATGCCGATGATCTCATCCTGATACATCATGAGCTGCGCCATAGAGGTATCGACCATATAGAGCGCTGTATCACCGAGGGTTGCACTGGGAACATTCAATTGGTCATAGGTGCTGTTGTCCATGAACACGTAGTCGCCGCCATCGCGGTACAACAACTGCATCTCTCTCTTGTCGATGATGGCCCGCTCCATCTTCTCGCCTGCGCGAAAGGTGCGTTCAACAACCGCTCCGTTTCGGACATTACGAAGCGTGGTTCTGACGAACGCGCCGCCCTTGCCGGGCTTGACGTGTTGAAACTCGACGATCTGAAAGAGGCCGTCGTCAAGATCGATCGACATTCCATTCTTAAAATCAGAGGTTGATATTTGTGCCATGGTGCGCTGTGCGTCCGTTCTACAGAGAGGGGTTCTTCGGTGCCAATGTCAGACGATCGCAGCCGCCATCGGTAACCAGCAGCGTGTCCTCAATGCGAACACCGCCAAACTCTGGCAAGTACACGCCAGGCTCGACGGTCACTACATGGCCGGGCCTGAGGATAGCAGTGGAGCGACTAGAGACTCGCGGCTCTTCATGAATATCAAGGCCGACTCCGTGCCCCGTTGAATGCAAGAAGGCCTCTTCAAGTCCAGCCTCGGCAATGACCTGCCGACATGCTGCATCAACCTCGGCGGCGCTCACGCCCGGGTAGATGGCTTCAACTCCAGCCTGCTGAGACGCAAGCACGACATCGAGCATGTTCTGCCGATCAGGGCCAACATCTCCAACGGCGACAGTGCGGGTCATGTCTGAGTGATAGCCATCAATCAGTGCGCCAAAGTCAATCACCACCAAGTCGCCCTCGCGAATCTGTCGCGAGGAAGGGTGATGGTGTGGCTTCGCCCCGTTTGGCCCGGATGCAACGATGGTCTCAAAGCTCAGATCGGCCGCTCCGAGTGTGCGCATCCTTGCGTCCAACTCAAGACCAAATTCCACTTCAGTTGGACCTTCGCCTAAGCGAGGCCGAACCTGCAAAAGAGCCTCATCTGCAATGGCGCAAGCGGCGCGGATCCGTGCGGCCTCACCTGCATCTTTAATAAGTCGTAACTCCTCGATGACTCCATGTGTGGCAGTGATCTCGCCGGTCGTAAATAGCTCTGACTGCCATCTTTGTTGCGCTGCCCAAGTCACGGACTGTGCCTCGAGGCCTAGCGAATCGACACCTGCATGTAGTGCCGCTTCCGCAATCACCGAGTCGGGGTCCGCTGCGACGATCTCGATACGCAGATCTACCCCAGCGGCTGCGATCTCGGCAACTGACTGATCACGGTAGCGGCCGTCACTCACAAAGAGCAGCTCCCCCTGAGTCACGAGTAATACCCCTGCCGACCCTGTGAATCCGGTCAGGTAACGAAGGTTGGTCAGATTGGTAACGACTAGTCCATCTAAACCGTCTCGCTGCATCCTGGATTGAAGACGCTGCGTGCGCTGGGTGAACTCCATCGGCGGAAACATGTCGGCAGGCAGATTCTCTATAAAGTTTTCGGTGACAGCCATGACTACACCCTATGACCTAGATCCCCACTGACCTAGAACCCCACTGACCTAGAACCCCACTGACCTAGAACCCCACTGACCTAGAGCTGGTACATCTCACGCGGCGGGTTGCGCAAAGCACAGTTCGGCCCTCAGACCAAGATGGTCTGACCCATTTGGCGCCAACCGCTCGAAGGAGTCCAAGCAGATGCCTGTCCCGAGCAAAATGTGATCAAGCCGCAGAAGAGTTGGGAAGGGTCCCGAAGCTGGCCAGGTTGTAGCGAACCCGGCGAACCCAACATCTTGCGCGTCTTTCAGCCGGGCTGCCTCTAACAACCTTCTGAATCGAATGTGGCCTTGGGTTGCGTTGAGATCGCCAGCAACAATTGTGTTGGGGTTTGACTGCTGGAGCAGACGAGTACTGAGCTCAAAATCGCTCCGCCAGCGAGGAATATCCCAGATCGAAGTGGGTGCATTGAAGTGGAGCGCGTAGAGCTCCACAGCAGAGTCTCCAAGCGCCAATTTCACTCGAACACCGGCGCCAGAGAGACCGAGATCTACAGGATGACTAAATGGGATGGAGCTCAGCACGGCGATGCCATGGCCATACGGTTCAACCCGTTCCCATCGGTAGCCATACGTGTCGAACGCACCAGCCTCTCGGAATGCGTCAGCGTGGGCTTGGGTGTACTCCAACAGGACCAACACCTGAGGGCGGGTAGCAAGCACCTTGTCTGCAGTGTTCAAAGGATCTTCGTTTCGATACCAAAGATTCTCCACGACCAAGGTAAAACTTGAGGCGGAAGGGTCACCCTTCAAGGCGTCCCAGCCCGAGAGCGCTGGCGCAGCAACTACGAAAAAGAGACACCAGCTCAGAGTTGCTCCGGCAACACTTAAACCAAAGGGAGATCTGAGCGTACGGCGAGTCTCACCTGAAGTGATGGCCGCTCCGAACGTTGCAACTGCGCAACTCACGAGCATCAGTTGAGCGTCCATTCCCGCCAATCCCATCATGCGGACACTCGACTCTTGTAGCGAGGAATATCGCAGCAGGAGTACCAGCGAACTAGCCAGCAGCGAAACCGCAACCATCCCCGCACCACAGAGCGCGACAACGCGCAGCCACGAGGATTTCACTCTGCTGCGGGGGTACTCGCCACGTCTTGTTGAGTGCGATGTAGCAGTTCGACTGCAGCACGCACTGCCATCGGATATCCAGCAGCACCAAGGCCCATAATGACTGCAGTCGCAACTGGGCTCACTACCGACACATGGCGCCAAGCTTCCCGTCTCTGCGGGTTCGACAAGTGCACCTCAACGATTGGAAAATTGCATGATGCCAACGCATCATGAATTGCCCAGGAGTAATGCGTGAAGGCGCCGGGATTGATGATGATTGCGGAGTGCACCGTACGCGCAGCAGCAATCGCATCCACGATTGTGCCCTCGTGATTGGACTGAACTGCTACCAAGTTCCATCCGTGGCTCTGTGCTTCTACCCTCGCTGCGCTCACATGGTCTTCAAGGGTATCCGCCCCATAAATCTCTGGCTCGCGAGACCCAAGTAACTGCAAGTTTGCCCCCGAGAGCAGCAGCAATGAACCTCTCGGTGATTCCGCCCTTGCGGTGTTCTGGTTGCTCATCTGCTCGCTCTCTCAACTCGTAGGCTGCTCAAAGCGCCTAGGCGCTCACACACAACTCTGTTCAGTATGACAGGACTGCTCAGTATGGCAGCAAGAGAACTGGCAAGAAGAGATACGGCAGTAGGGGAACTGGCTGCCAAGAGAACTGGCAGCAAGAGATATCGAACGGATAGGGCTTTGCTAACGATTCGTTAGGCAGTTGAACGCATCGAGTCAAACGCCTGGCGCATCAGAGTCGGGTCAACACCGCGAACGACTTCGACGCCCGCTTCCCCAAGCAACACAAAGGTGTAACCAGATTCCAGGACCTTTTTGTCACGGCCCATCAGCCCCATCAACCTGTCGATGTCACAATCTTGGGGAAGCCCTGTCTCGAGGCCGTAGCCCTGTACGACACGACGATGCTCTTCTACCTCGGCAGCATCAATTCGCCCCATCAGCAAGGCCAGTTCGGCGGCGTAAACCAAACCGATAGCAACCGCCTCGCCATGACGCAGTTTGTGATCCCCGTCTACCTCGAGCGCATGAGCCAGAGTGTGGCCGTAGTTCAACAGAGCCCGCTGTCCTGATTCGCGCTCATCGGACGCCACAATCTGTGCTTTGATTCGCACACAAGCTGCTACTCGCTCATCTAGGGCAAGGGCATCAAGAGTCCCGCCCCCTAGCCAGTGGTATTTCGCAAGCTCTCCTAGACCGCATTTCCACTCACGCTCTGGAAGGCTGCCAAGAAGGGCGGTGTCGCAGATCACCGCAGAGGGTTGCCAGTAGGTTCCGACGAGATTCTTACCCTGAGCCAGGTTGACTCCGGTTTTTCCACCAATGGCTGCGTCAATCTGACCGAGCAACGTCGTGGCCACGTGCACCACGTCAATCCCCCGGTGATACACCGATGCCGCAAACCCGGCAACATCGGTGACTAATCCTCCGCCGACACCAACGACGACGTCGTTACGAGTAAGCCCCCAGTTCGCGAACTGAGAGCAAAGTTCCTCAACGGTAGACATGGTCTTGTACTTCTCGCCCTGACCAATCAGAAACACTTGCGTTTCTCTGTCAGTCTCTACCTGAACAGGAATGCCTTCCTGGGTCACCACGGCAACACGCCTAGCACGATCTGGAATTTGGCTAGCTAGTTCTGCGCTTGCCCCGGAGCCAACTAGTACAGGACAGGATCGACCATCGGGAAAGTCAAGGAGAAGTTCGATCACCGAAGTTCCTCGACTACAGCCTCTGTCAGGGTCCGAGGATCTAACCCGTCAACATCAATGACGACGTCGGCCACACTGGCGTAGAGAGCAGTACGTTCTTCTGCAAGGCGGTGCAGTGCAAACTCGACATCTCCCGTTAAGAGCGGTCGTGAGGCTTCAGAATCACGCAAGCGTTCGACAAGATCCGGCACGCTAGCTCGCAGCCAGATGACCGTTGCTTGCGCCTTCAACATCATTCGGTTTGTTGGATCCAGAACAATTCCGCCGCCCGCAGCAATCACCACAGCAGGGCCAGCAAGCGCTTCGGCAAGAGCCTCGCACTCATATTGCCGAAACAGCGGCTCGCCTTGCTCTGCAAATATCTGGCTAGCCGGCGCGCCAAGGCGTTGTTCCACCACTAGGTCCAAGTCGACACAAGCACCAAGATTCAATTGCGAAGCGAGAAGTGGGCCAAGAGTGGACTTGCCAGACCCAGAGAGCCCAACTAGGCAAATATGAGAGTCGAAGAGCGCAGTCACACGACTAACACAGGCAGGCCGGCTAGCAACTGCGTAATTGCTGAGCGAAGGGGAATAGTTGAGCAGTCCCGAGCTTCTAAAAGAAGGGTGATCCCTTGGTCGCACTCGATGACAAGTGCCGAAGAATCTCTATGGATCTTTGTGTTCATTCGGAATCGAGCCTCGTCAGAATTCTGAGGCTCAACCGATGTCACTGAGTCCCATGACATCCGAAAACGAAGGTCGGCTGGACCAACAACCTCGAGACCAGCCCGAGTGAGCACAGCAGTACAGTTCTTTCGTTTCTTTGTCTGACCGGGATAGCCGCCGAGGTAGACCACGTCCTCGAGTTCAAGACCAGGAGAACTGTCTGCTGCTGGGACCTCATCTGCAGCCTCAGGCGATACTGCATCTTGCAGGCTCTCTCCTCGCTGCTGCTCTCCTTGTGGGGTCTCACCTGCGGAGAATTCTGGAACAAGATTCTCGGCTTGAGCAGTTTCGGCGACCAACAGTGTTTCGGCCTCGTCCGCCGCTTCTGCAAGGCGTGAGCGGTCGCGTACCACGGGAGGTGCAACCTGCAGCACAGGCTCGTATGGATTCGGCGTTGCGGGAGCCTCCTCTGTTGGTGACACCTCGCCCAGAACAGTTGGGGCATCCTCATGGCTTGAAGCGGCTTCTGCAATCGGCTCTAGGGCAGGCTCTGCATCTGACGCCGCAGCCGGTTTTGAAACAGTCCCAGCAGTCAGCGCTGAAACTACGGCGCTACAGAAGGATTCAGTCCAGCCTGCTCCAACTACGGTGCTGTCGTTCATAACGATCTCAACGTGAACCAAGCCGTCCTGAGGGTCGCCGAGTGCGTCCATGGCTTCCACCTCAGACAGGTCGAGCCAAACAGGGGTTGTCACCACGTCCGTTCGCTGGATACCAAGACCGAGCCCAGCAAGAACAAAAAGCGCATCTATGCGCGATTGCTCAGGGGGGTCAACCCATCCACGACAAGCAGCGTCGGGTGTTGGCTCATAAGCAGTGGACACATCACGAAGGTCATCACTCACGACTTTTTGAATTCCTCCGACAGAAACTTCCGGACCATTTGTTGCAACATCGCCTCTCAATGCTAGTTGCATTGAGCCCACGTGCGACTCTTCTGCAGTTGCCTGATCTCTAGCTAGCGCACGAACCAGCAAATGGCGCTCCGAAAAAACGAACTACCTCAGAAGGACCCTATGAATGAGATCGGACCGAGCGGGTCGTCTACATCGGCATCTAGGGCCAAATCTGCTCGGTCCTCAACACTGTCGTACCCCTGAGTCAGAGTGTCTGCGCCGAGGTGACCTTGCTCCGGGTCGGTGGTTGCAAGTTCAACGTCGACAATTGAGTTGGCAGCGCCGCTCGAAGCTTCCGCACTCGGTTCATCAAGGGCTGGGCTTGCGCTGAGCGCCGCGGCGATTGCCTCGGCCGCTTGAGGGCTGAGCGTTGACATCTGTCGAAAGACGTCTTCATCAGTTGCAGTAGGACTCTCAGATCGGCGAAGTTGCTCATCGGAGGTCGACTCTTGTTGCTCGTTCTGTTGCGATGGGAAGACAAGGTCATCCCACGCCGCAGCCGCTGTACCAAGTTCGGCAGGCTCATACGAGGCGTCAATGGAGCCTGAACTTGGGATTTCAGTCACGCGATGCCATGGATCAGAGGGATCATGATCGCTCAACCCAACGAGGTCGTCGATGGGAAAGTGCTCCGGAAATTGCTCGGGAAAGGCCGTGGGTGCTGGCTCGTAGGTTTCAACTTCTAGCTGTGGAGCTTCCGCACATTCCGCGGGGTTCACCACTTCGGCAAGGCCCTCTGCGACAAGATCTGTTAGGGCTGAGCAGACATCTAACTCGTCGGCGTCTACCCGCAGCAGAATCTCAGACACGGCCGAACTACCCCGAACTGCGACGAGTAAGGACCAGCGAAAGGAGTCCACAACAATCTCGGCAGAGGGTAGCTGAGCGACCAAGCGGATCTGATGGTGGGTCGATGGAAGTACCTTCTCAACTTCTACCCAACGTTCAAGTCTGAGCGCAGACTCTGTCAGGCAGGCTGCCAAGGACTCCGTGGCGTTTGTGCCGCTGCTGAGCTCTGATTCCTGAAGAGACAAAAACTCAAACTCCCCTCCTTGGCAGCGCAATAGCTCTAACAAGGCACTGCGAGCTGAGACCTCCGATGACCCTAGGAGTTGCCCGGCGATCAGCTGGCCCCCTGCCATCTCTACCCAGCCCGAAACACGATCTCCGGTCACAGAGAGGCGACCAACTCGAGAGGTGGAATCGAGCAGAGTTAGGACGTCCGCTAATGGAAAGCTGTCGATGGTCCCTTGTAACGGCACGTGGTGTCCTCCGGATAACTGCCGCATCTGCGACAAGCTGTACGGAGTACATCGGCAGGAACACCACAAATATTCAGCTTTTCTCTGACCTCATTTGGAACTCGCAGCTAGTACTGCCTGTGTCATGGCCTGAACAGGAGCGGTTTCACCGGTCCAGATCTCAAACGCAACGGCAGCTTGATGGATCAACATCGTCAGCCCGTTAGAAACGCGACATCCCCGATGCTCTGCAGCGCGCATCAATTCGGTCTGAGCCGGGTGATAAATAAGATCGGCTAGAACTTGGCCGGGATGAAGCAGGGAAGGGTCACACGGCATGCCTTGAGCGGTGGCAGTTCCCGCCATACCCACAGACGTTGCGTTTACGACCAACTCAGCGTGCTCAATCGAACGCTCGGTTGCTACTGTGCCTACGTTCCCTGCCAGAGCGGCTGCTGTTTCAGCCGAATCTCGTGTGCGGTTGACCACAAGAATCTCAGCAGCTCCTGCCTGCTGCAGAGCGAGAATCACGGATCGCGCGGCCCCGCCGGCGCCTAGGACTGCGCAGACCTTGCTTGCCGGATCAAGTCCAAAATCGGCGTTGATAGCTGCCAGAAAACCATCACCATCGGTGTTGTGGCCTTGAAGGCCTGCCTCGGAACGAGAGATGCAGTTCACGGCGTTCAGTAACCCTGCAGTCTCGGTCACGCTTTGCAGAGCCTCAATGACCGCAGCCTTATGCGGCATCGTGACGGACAGCCCAACGATCCCCAAGGCCTCCATGCCACGAACGGCATCAACAGCAGAACCTGTTGGAGTCGGAAAGGCAACGCAGGTCCAATCCATGCCTAAGGACCGAAACGCTGCGTTATGAATTGTCGGCGAGAGCGAATGGGAGACTGGATCGCCGATGACACCCACTACCTGAGTAGCGCCACTCGGATCAGGCACTTAGAAGACTCCTCTGGCTTGGGCGTCATCTTTAGCTCGTAGAAACTCCTTATAGGAATCAGTAAATAAGTGCTGTGGCGGATCGTTTGAGGTGAGCACGTAGTACTTCCACGAGCCCTCTGTTGGCTCAATCGCTGCCTCGAGCGAGGCCTTGCCTGGTAGCGATATCGGTGTGGGCGGGAGGCCTTTCACCTTGCGAGTGTTATACGCAGAATCGGAAGCAAGATCAGACTTAGACAGCGACCCGCTTGCTCTGTCGAGTCCGTACAGCACTGAAGCGTCGATACCTAGGGTTTCTGAATCATCAAGGCGGTTAGAGATCACTCGCGAGATCATGCCGCGTTCTTCTGCCGGAGCGCCCGTCTCTTTTTCTATGAGCGATGCAATCGTGATGAGTTCATAGGCTGACCGTCCTTGTAACGCCTGAGCCTTGTCATAGCCAAGGTCGTCAAGGACGGTTTCCATCTGAGTCGCCATGGTCTGAAGAATCACCTGAGGGGTAGCTGTCTCTTCGAACTCGTAGGTATCTGGAAAGAGCAACCCCTCCCAACTCGTCACATCATCGGGCTTGTACGAAGAGAGGATGTTTCCGGAGTCCAGAGTCTCTTGAAGCTGATCCGCAGTCACTGTTCCCATTTGGTCGGCAATTGCAACTAGCGCATCTTTCAGGCGAGTTCCCTCGGTGACTCGAACCACTTTGGCCTGAACGGGAACGGGCCCTGCGTCAAGCACTTCGATTGCCTGATCGAAGCTCGATGAGGTTCTGAAATCTACATACTCGCCGGCATTCCAAGGTCCTGCGTTCTTCCATCCGGCGTAGTACTTAAACATTCGTGCATCAGAGATAACCCCCTGATCTGCGAGAAGGGCAGCTATGGACGATGTCGTGGCGCCGGAGGGGACCACAAGCGACGGAAGGGCTCGACCTTGCTCTCCGGAGGGATTGATCTTCTGAGATGCCCAGAGCAGCAAGCTTCCCAGCATGATTCCGAGCAGCAGCAAACTGATTGCGCCAATGGCCAACAACTTGCGCCCACCGCTGCTTGGCGGCGGCAGCACCACATAGTCATCGTCTTGGGGACGCTGTGGCCGTTGGGGACGCTGGGAGCGCTGTTGTTGTTCGGAGCGCTGTGGTTGTTCGGAGCGTTGGGCCTGCTGTGGCCGCTGTGAGCGCCGCGGCTGTTGTGACTGCGGAGCACCCTGCTGATCGGTGACTATCGGCTGATCACCGGCTGGCTTTCTTGGCCTACGAACAACGGGCTTTACGCTCGCTGGGTCATACTCCTCGGGCGGGTTCACTGTTGGTCATCCTTCAACTTGTTTGCATTGACATCTGCTGAGAGCTCCGAAAGGCGAGAATCTAACCACCCTTGCAGGATGATCGAGGCTGCCACTGAGTCGACCATCTTTCGACGTTCTGCTGCACCTAGATTCATCTCTCGGAGCGATCTGTCTGCGGTTACCGTAGTAAATCGCTCGTCGTAGGTTTCAACTGGGACCGAAAGCACCCTGCGCAGGAGCTTGATCTCTGCCTGCGCCCGTCGAGCTGCGGGCCCGATAGATCCATCTAGCGAATACGGCATACCTACCACAACACACTCGGCCTCGGCCTCTGCGACTAGTGCCGCAATCTTTCGATGATCGCCGCTGCGATCCTTGCTTCGCGTCACAACCTGATACGGAACAGCGACCGTCCCTTCAGAGTTCGACAAAGCCACTCCGATGCGCACCGACCCCAGATCTAGTCCGAGGGTCCTCATCTCAACAATGAGCGAACTAGCTCAAGCGCCTCGGGGATGTGCTCCGGGTATCGACCCCCTGCAGCCGCCAGATCTGCCCCTTTTCCACCGCCGCCACCAACAAGTTTGACAGCGTCTGCAATCAACTCCGCAGCATGAAGTCCGCTGTCGGGGCTCACGGCTGCGACGAACGCAACTCCCTTGCCACCTGGGGATGCAGCTAGGACGACTGCAGTGATTCCAGGCTTGTCCCTGAGCGCTACAGCAAGGTCGCGAAGTTCTTCACGAGTCTCGGCGTCCACCTGAGCTACCACAAACCCACCAACCGCTCCTGCGAGCAACTCCTCTGACTGTCCGCCAGTGAGCTGCTGCCGAGCCGCCTTGAGATCATCCCGAAGCTTCTTATTCTCAGCGAGGCGCTTGTCGATGCCTTCCACTAGGCCATCCCCGGGCACACCAAGCAGCTCCGCTGCCTGATGCAGAACCTGATCTTGATCTCTGACTCTCGAGAGGGTCCCAAAACCTGTTACGGCCTCGAGTCGCCGGACGTTTGAGCCGATTGACCCTTCAGAGATGATCCTGATGAGCCCAATATTGCCAAGCGCTGTCACATGGGTTCCACCACACAACTCCACGCTGCTGTCGCCAGCCTGCAGAACACGAACACGCTCGCCGTACTTATCTCCAAAGAATGCCAATGCCCCAAGTTCGAGGGCTTCATCCATGGTGGTCTCAAAATGTCGGACAGCACCGTTTGACAGGACCTGAGTATTTGCCAGCAGTTCGATCTGTTCGAGTTGATCTGCAGTCACGGCACCGTGATGGGCAAAGTCGAATCGCAGCCGGTCTGCATCAACTGAGGAGCCCTGCTGCTTGACTTGTGGCCCTAGGACCTCGCGCAGCGCCCAGTGCAATAAGTGCGTAGCAGTATGGTTGCGTCGAATTGCTGAGCGGCGCTCATTGTCTATACGAGCAGTTACTTGATCCCCGACTTGAACCTGGCCTTCTACGACCTGAACCTCATGGCGGTGAAGCACCCCCGGAATGGCATAGGTAGTTCCAATGACATTGAGAACACCGGTGCCTGAGGTAATGACTCCAGTATCGCCTACCTGACCGCCTGACTCTGCGTAGAAGGGAGTCCGATCCAAGAACACTGCATCGCCAATTACGCCAATCACGATTGCCTCTGTAGAGACCTCGTCTCGACCTGTGAATATGGTTGGCCCAAAGGCTGCAAGCAGTGCTCTTTCAGCCTCGACCTGTTCACCAGTTGCAACACCAGTCTTCTTCCCTGCCGCACGGGAGCGCTCGCGCTGCTCGTTCATCGCTAGGTCAAACTCAGCGACATCAACCTCGAGCCCTTGGAGTTCGGCCATCTCACGAGTCACTTCGAGCGGAAACCCGAAGGTGTCGTGCAACTCAAACGCGACCCGACCATCAAGCTGGCCACCAGGGACAACTGAGGCAAGTTCGGAATCGAGCAGAACTGAGCCTCGGGCCAGAGTCTGACGAAAGTTCGACTCCTCGCGACCGATCATCTCTAGGAGTTGGTCTTTTTGGGATTCCAACTCCGGGTAGGCCTCTCCCATGATCTCGACGCAGCGCTCAACAAGTGGAGGCAACACCATCTTCTCGACGCCCAGCATGTATCCAAAACGAACTGCTCGGCGAATGATGCGACGCAGAACGTAGCCACGATCCTCGTTCGAAGGGATCACGCCATCCGATACCAAAAATGCTGCCGTGCGGGTGTGGTCTGCCAACAAGCGAAGTCCGATATCGGTAATTTCGGACTCGCCGAGCTGATGCGAGGTGACCTGTTCAGCGCGGGTCACTAAACCTGAAAGGACATCTGCGGTGTACAAGGAGGCACTGCCCTGTAGTACGGCAAGAATCCGCTCCATACCTGCACCCGTATCAACGTTGCGCGTCGGCAGATCGCTCAGTTCGCCGGATTCACCACGGAAATGCTGGGTGAACACCAGATTCCAGATCTCTACGAATCGGTTCTCTGCAAGTTCATTTGCCGGCCCGCCATCTGGTCCGTGCTCAGGCCCGAAATCGAAAAAGATCTCGGTTGAGGGTCCGCAGGGTCCAGTTTCGCCCATCTCCCAAAAATTATCTTTGTCGAGCCGCTGGATTCTCTTGGGATCCAGACCAACGACATCTGTCCAGATGCCCTCGGCTTCATCATCTGTGACATGGCACGTGACCCAGAGGCGATCCCCGTCGATGCCAAGAACCTCAGTCACAAACTCCCAAGCCCACGGAATCGCCTCGGCTTTGAAGTAATCACCGAAACTGAAGTTACCCAGCATTTCGAAAAAGGAAAGATGCCGCGGGGAACGTCCAATGGCCTCTAGATCATTGTGCTTACCGCCCGCTCGGACACACTTTTGTATCGAGACTGCGCGTGGCGGAGAGTACGGAGCTGGCTCTTCACCCAAGAAGTACGGCACAAAGGGCATCATCCCCGAGTTCGTGAACATCGGTGCCGATGGGTGGGTGGGAATGAGGCTCCCTGACCTGACCGACGTGTGGGCCCGGGCCACAAAGAAATCAGTCCAGGTGCGTCGAAGATCATTTGCGCTCAATGGGCGAGGCGGTGATGCAGACATGAAGGGCTCACACTATCGGGGCAAGCCACGTCGCAAACAGTCAGCGTGCAGAACGGGTCTCGGTAACTCTGCGGGCCGAAATGTCTACGACCTCTATCGGATACTCAGAAACAAGCGGACTGCGATATTGCTCGCGCAACTCTGACTCTCGATCCTGCATTGCCTCGCGTCCCTCTAATGCGGCTGCGAGTATCTGACGACCCACAGTTGTGGCCCGTTTCTGGGCGAGAACAACAAGGTGGTCAGGCTGCAGCGCGTCGAGTTGGGTTCGCACTTTTCGCTCAGCCCAAACCGTGCCAGAGGCACCAGCGATTACCCCGACGCTCAACCAAAACATCCGCCTCATGGCGCACCTCTTCCTGCTCCAGTGCCAACCATCGAGTTGGTGGCATCACCCTTGCTCCGCAAGCGCCTTGCGGCACGTCTCGTTCCCGATGCCAATGCGACGCTCTTAATCACCGGAGATGTCAACGCTCTGAAGGTGGCCTCGGTTGCAGAGTCGACCCGATCACCAATTGCTCCAGCCACCTCGAGTAGGTCATCGATCCGATCTACCTCCGAGCTTGCACGCTGCGCCTCGCTGCGAAGTTCCTGAACCGCAGGTACGGCCTCGGCAAGGAACAGTTCGGTAGCAGCGTTCAACGCTTGAACCGCTCGCAAAACACGTCCAGCGAGCACGGCAAGTGCCGCGGCACACGACAGGGCCAACACACCGCACAGAACGGACAGAAGATCTACAGCAGACATCAAGTCATAGTTTCGTCGCTCAGAGCGTTCGGGGTGGGGATATCTCCACGGCGCTGTCGCCAGCGAGCAGCTAATCGCTCTTCTACACCGTTGCTCGTCGGTTGGTAATAGGTCGAACCAGCAAGCTCCTCGGGCAGATATTGCTGATCAACCCATCCGCTCGGGTCACTGTGTGGGTAGAGGTAGTCGTTGCCGTGACCGAGTGTGCTCGCACCCATGTAATGCCCGTCTCGAAGGTGTGGCGGAACGTCTCCGGTAGCACCGGCTGCTACATCTGCTGTGGCTGCGATCAGGCCTTGGTATGCCGAGTTTGACTTGGGGGCGAGGGCTAGGTGCACGGTCGCTTGAGCAAGGTTGATACGCGCCTCGGGAAGTCCAACGAACTCCACTGCCTGAGCTGCAGCCTGCGCTATCAGAAGCGAAAATGGGTCGGCCATGCCGATGTCTTCACTCGCTGCAATCACGAGTCGTCGAGCTATGAACCGTGCGTCCTCCCCCGCTGTCAACATGCGCGCAAGCCAGTGCAGCGCAGCGTCAGGGTCCGACCCTCGAATAGATTTAATAAACGCAGAAATCACGTCGTAGTGATCATCTTTGCCATAACGCACAGCCGACGCACCAAGTGCACCTTCTGCGTCGAGCAGTACTACATGCACAATTTCACCCTTGTCGCACCTGCTAGCGGCAAGTGCGAGTGCTACTTCCAGACTCGTCAGGAGCTGTCGACCATCTCCGCCACAGCGATCCACTAGGTGATCTAGCGCCTCTACATCTGCCTCGGCATGCTCATGGGTCAGAGCCCGAGTTGCCAACTTGTGCAGCGCCTCCGAGTCGAGTCCGTGGAGTCGAAAGAGGGTGGAGCGGCTCATGAGAGGCGGGTTCACTTCGAAATAGGGGTTCTCGGTGGTTGCACCGATCAGCACCAGCAAGCCCGATTCGACACCTGGGAGCAACGCGTCCTGTTGGGACTTGGTGAAGCGATGAATCTCATCAAGAAACAAGATGGTGCCAACCCCGCGAGCTCCGAGGCGAAGTTGTGCTGATGCGGAAACCTCCCGGATGTCTTTCACCGTTGCGGTTACTGCCGAGAGCGGGACGAATTCCTTTGAGGATGCCTGAGCAATCAGCCGGGCAATCGTGGTCTTTCCCGTTCCGGGCGGACCCCACAAGATGATCGAACTCAACCGATCTGCGTCGACTAGAGCTCTCAGCGCTTGACCTGCTCCGAGAAGATGCTCCTGCCCGACGACCTCATCAAGGTTCCTTGGCCGCAGCCGATCCGCCATGGGTCCTACGGAGCTGAGGTGTTCTTGTGCCGCAGCTGAAAACAAGTCGTTGCCCGAGGCTGATGCCATCAGAGTGCAGCATCCAGACGAATCAGTTCATGGCGCAAGATGCCAAGCAAGGTAATAACGGTGAACTCCCGAACCTGGGTACGTCCCCCTGGCAACTGGAGAGTCTGGGTCGTCGCAGAGCCTGTTGTCTCTGGGTCACCGATCACAACTGCCACACAGACAGTCCCCGGGTTGTGGCCCTCTGCGCTGTCCGGTCCGGCAACTCCTGTTGCGGAAATCGCAACATCAGATCCGAGGAGTCGCTGCGCTCCTAGCGCCATCGCCAAAGCAGCAACCTCTGTGATCACGGGACCAGTCGGAACTTCGAGTAGATCAAACTTCACTTCCGAGGCGTAGGAAACAATCGAGCCACGCAACACGCTGCTCGCTCCAGCGATAGCGCTGAGCCGTGAGCCAATCATTCCCCCAGTCAGCGACTCAGCAACCCCAAGGGTGAGTCCTCGCTCTTTCAACATCTGCAACACGACCGACTCCATCGTGTCGTCGTCGACTCCGAAGACCAAGGAGCCGAGTAGGTCTCGGATAACAAGCTCCTCGTCTGCGAGAGCGGCCTCAACGGACGCAGGCGTCTCACCTTTTGCAGTGATGCGGACCTTCAGGCCTTCCATGCCAGAGGCCAAGAACGCAAGGGTTGGGTTACCGCTGCTATCAAGTTCGAGGATTCGATCGTGAAGAATCTCTGCGAGCGCCGACTCCGATTCCCCCCAGGTCCGGAGGGTTCGACTAGCAATAACAGCAGAAATTCCTGCACGCTGTTGCAGATCAGGAAGGATGGTTCCAGTCATCATCTCTTTCATTTCCCAAGGTACGCCCGGCACGGCGTAGATCACCTTGGGAGTCAACGAACCGTCATCCTCAGCCCATTCAACAGGACATAAAAGGCCAGGCGCAGTACCCGGCTGCTCTGCAATGAATCTTGCACCAACTGGCAGTTGAGCTTGGAGCAGATTGTTCATCGGCATCCGTCGGCCACGAGACTGAAACATCGCAACAATGCGCTCTTCCATCTGCTCGTCTGCAACGAGTGCTACGCCCATCACCTGAGCAATCGCCTCTCGAGTGATGTCGTCTTGGGTGGGCCCGAGGCCCCCGCAACAGATGACAGCGTCACTGCGACTGAGCGCAAGCGACAGCGTGGCGACCATCCGGTCGAGGTTGTCTCCAACCTTGGTCTGATACAAGGAATCAATCCCCACCAGAGCGAGTTGCTCGCCGATCCAAGATGAATTTGTATCTGTGATCTGCCCGAGGAGCAGTTCAGTTCCGATTGCAACTACTTCAGTGCGCATTGCCTTACGCTAACCGGCAGAATCCCCCTTCGCGGGTGCATCCATTGTCGAGGTCGACCGAGACCCAGCTGTGATGTACTGAGCAGCGCTGATCCAAGCGACTGCAACGCCTGCCCAAAGAAACCCGTTACCAATCCAACGAATATCGGTAGTTAACGGGAGTGCGACCCACGCAACTGCGTTGAACTGCAAGAAGGTCTTTAGTTTGGCAATCTTCGAGGCTTGAACTGCAAAGCCCTTGCGCCCCCAGTAGGAGCGAAATAGCGAAATAACCACTTCTCGAAGGGTGATGAGTACAACAGGAAGCCACCAGAAACGTCCTGCAAGCACCATTGCCCACAAGCCGCCAAGGGCTAGAACCTTGTCTGCGAGCGGATCAAGAAACGCCCCCGAACGCGTTGTGCCCTGTTTGCGAGCCAAGTAGCCATCAAGGCTGTCAGTTGTTGTAATGACTACCCAAAGCACAAAGAGCGCCCAGCTGGACTCCTGCCGTACGATCATCACGAATGCAACAGGCGCTAGTAGCAGTCTTGCAATCGTTATTGCGTTTGCAGGGGTGAGTAAAGCGCTCGGACCGAATGACCGTTCCGTCGGCGAGTCAGTCACTACGGGTTCCCCTGGGCCGAGCCGGTAGCGGCTCGGCAACAGATTGGGCGCTCCCCCCTTGAACAAGATCGGCAAACAGATCTGGTCCTTGAGCGTCTGTTACTAGGACCTGATGGAACTCC
Source organism: Actinomycetota bacterium (assembly GCA_009701845.1). Taxonomy (GTDB): domain Bacteria; phylum Actinomycetota; class Acidimicrobiia; order Acidimicrobiales; family Microtrichaceae; genus IMCC26207. The sequence goes on along the minus strand of WLJI01000027.1, from coordinate 4,430 downwards.
CCTACTGCGAGCAGTTCGTCAACGTTGATGATTCCGTCGATCTCTGGAGCCTCTGCAGAAGAACGAGCAATGCCCGGCTCATCCACGAGGACGGTCAGCACTTCACCGATCAACGAGTCGCGTACAGACGCAGAAATCTCATCTTGTAACTCTCGAAGCTCATCTAGGCGATCGTTCATCAGCTCAACTGGCACTCGCCTATCTAAGTCTGCAGCGTAGGTACCCTCTTCTGCGGAGTATGCAAAGAACCCACACCAGTCGAGTTGAGCGGCAGCAACAAAATCTAAGAGCTGATCGTGATCTGCCTCGGTCTCGCCAGGGTAACCAACTATAAAATTGGATCGAAAGGTGGACTTTGGTTGCAGGGTGCGGATCTGTTCGATCCGCCTGAGGTACTTCTCGCCTGAACCCCAGCGACGCATCCGCCGCACGAGAGGCGCAGAGACGTGCTGCAGGGAGAGATCAAAGTAAGGAACAGGGCTTGCGGCCATAAACTCGATCAATGGATCGGTCAGTTCCGAGGGATACAGGTACAACAATCGCACCCACTCGACTTGTTCAGACACGGCCTCAAGAAGGCTCAAGATGCGCTTCTCACCCACACCTTGGTCACGGCCGTAGGCTGCAAGGTCTTGAGCAATGAGCACAATCTCTCGGACCTGAAGCTGTTCCACCTCTTCCAAGATTGAATCGGCAGACCGGGAGCGCTGGGGGCCGCGAAATGAGGGAATCGCACAAAATCCGCAGGCTTTGTCGCAACCTTCTGCCACCTTGACATAAGCCCAAGGAGCCAAAGACTTTGGCCTTGGAAGGTTGAGCAAGTCGAGTGCAGGAACTGCCTCGGCGGAAGCGAGGAGGCTGCTGCGGCCCGGCTTCACACCAAGTTGAATAGGTACGCCAAATCCCGAAACAGCGTCTACTTCGGGAAGCGCCTGCGCAAGCTCATCGCCGTAGCGCTCTGCCATGCAGCCAGTAACGACTAGTTGAGAATCTTCGAGGCGGGTCTCGTCAAGCGCCAGGATTGTGGCGACACTCTCTTCTCGGGCCTCTTCGATAAAGGCACAAGTGTTCACCACCACAAGGTCGGCCTCTTCGGGGGAATCAGCCGGGAGTAGACCGTCTGCAAGCATGGTGAAGGTCAGCTTGTCTGAGTCGACTTGGTTCTTAGGGCAGCCGAGAGTCTCGACCCAAAATGAGCGTTGCACGGTCTTCAGAGACTAGTGGCGAGATAGGAACAAACGAGAACTAGCTCTGGAACTCAAGGCGCAACCCCTCGCAATGCCATTCGAATGCAAGAAGCCTGCCTGTGCCAGAGGAAGTGACATAGGCCGTGCGCATCTCAGGTCCGCCGAAGGCAATGTTTGTCACGAGGGGGTCATCGATTGCGAGGTGCTGAATCGACTCGCCGTTAGCCGACACCACCGTGATCCCACCGTGAACGAGCGTTCCGACACAGACGTTGCCCTCGATATCAACTGCGAGCGAGTCGAGCAGCTGATGTCCGGGCAAACCGGCAAGCAAATCTCCGTGCGGTGCGAGTAGGCCACCTCCTACCGCTATGCCTGGTTCTGGCAGATCCCATTGCCAGATCCGCCCCGTGTGGGTTTCGGCTACATACAACTTGTCACCCGAGGGTGACAGGCCAACACCATTTGGTGCCTCAAGGGGAAACAGGACCTCCTGAATCGATGATCCATCCGCCTTGGCGTAAAAAACTCCTGTGAGATCGGAACTTCGCTCTAGGCGCACACCATGGTCGGTGAACCAAAAGCCGCCATGCTTGTCGAACACCAAGTCATTCGGCGAGCGCAGGGGCCGTCCATCGCATTCGGTAAAGATGGTCTCGACCAGGCCGCTAGTTGGATCTACCCGCTGAATAGAACCGGAGCTCCACGAAGCTGGCACTGGTCCAGGCAGCAGAATCTCGCCGAGGTCAATATAAGAAAACGCACCGCCATTGTTCGTGATCCAGATCCACCCATCTGGGCCCACAGCTGCACCGTTCGGTCCGCCGGGAATGTTGGCAACGGTCTGCACCGTGCCATCAGAACAGACTCGCGTAAGCCGCTCCCCGGCTATCTCGACCACAAGTACCGAGCCGTCGTCACAGGCAACTGGACCCTCCGGGAATCGAAGGCCTGTAGCAAGAACTTTGGGGTCTCCTAAAGTGATCTGAGAAGTCATAGCTGCAGGCTAGCTGCGAGCGCTGACGGTCGGCTGCCCACAAACCACGGCCTAACCAACCGCTGCCTCAGTAACCGATGCCTCAGTAACCGATGCCCCAGTAACCCGAGTGGCTCAGTACCCCGAGTGTCTCAGAACACCGAGTGTCTCAGAACTCGCCGCGCTCGATCATGTCGTCGAGTTCCTCTGGGGACATCATGACTGTGCGAGCCTTCGATCCCTCTGATGGCCCCACTACCCCGCGCTGCTCAAGCAGATCCATCAGGCGTCCTGCTCTCGCGAAGCCCACCTTGAGCTTGCGCTGCAGCATAGAAGTCGAGCCAAGTCCGCTGCGAACAACAAGCTCCATGGCCTGATGCATCAGGTCGTCATCGTCGCCTGCAGTTCCTCCTGAGATTGACGAACCTCCGGACGGCGACTGATCATCGCCGGCGACTCCCTGCACGTAATGCTCTTCAGCTGCTGGTGCCTGCTTACGCCACTGATTGACGATGTTAGCGACCTCGGACTCTTCGACCCACGAGCCCTGAATGCGCTGCGCCGAGGAAGATGTGCCACCAAGCAACAACATGTCTCCCCTGCCGACGAGTCTCTCCGCACCGGTTTGGTCGAGGATGACCTTCGAGTCCATTGAGGATGCAACCGCAAAGGCCAAACGAGCTGGAATGTTGGCCTTAATGACCCCAGTGATGACATTTACAGACGGCCTCTGAGTAGCAATGACGAGGTGGATTCCTACTGCACGAGCCTTGGCTGCAATACGAGTGATGGACTCTTCCACCTCTCTTGACGCAACCATCATGAGGTCGGCAAGTTCGTCTACGACAACCAAGATGAACGGCATCCGCTTGAACTCGCGATCCTCGCCAAGCTGCTGCTGTAGGTCTCCACGATCGAAGGAGGCGTTGTAGCCCGTAATATCTCGGACGCCTACCTCGGACAGAAGGTCGTAGCGACGTTCCATCTCGTGCACTGCCCAGTTCAAGGCGTTCGCCGCCTTTTTAGGATTTGTCACCACCTGAGTCAGCAAATGAGGAATGCGGTTGTACTGCGTGAGCTCAACTTGCTTTGGATCGATCAATATCATCCGGACTTGATCGGGCGTGGAGCGCATCAAAATGGAAGTAATGATGGAGTTGATGCAGGAGGATTTACCGGCGCCGGTCTGCCCCGCAATCAACAAGTGAGGCATCGTCGCTAGGTTCATGAGCACAGAGGTACCGGAAATATCTCGACCAACGCCTACCTCTAACGGGTGAGTTGCACTGTGTGCTTCTTCAGAGGTGAGGATGTCTCCGAGATTCACTATCTGGCGATCCTTGTTTGGTACTTCAACCCCTATGGCCTGACGCCCTGGAATCGGCGCAAGGATACGAACATCTGGTGACGCCATGGCATAAGCGATGTCTTTATGCAGACTCGTCAGCCGTGCAACTTTGACCCCCACGCCTAGCTCAAGCTCATAACGAGTGACCGTAGGTCCGACCACCATGCCCACGAGACGAGTTTCGACTCCGTGCTCCGCAAGCGCCCCCTCGAGAACGCGGCCGCGCGCTTCGACTGCTTTCGTATCTACTGTTCGCTTGCCAGACAACGACAGCAGGTTCTTTGCCGGAAGACGCCACGGTGAAGCAGTTGCTGCTGGACCAAGCCCGAGTCCGAGTTGCTCGCCGCTGCTTGGCTCTGTAGAGGGTTCACTCGGAGGCGAGAAGGGCTTCGGCCCTGACACAACGACGGTCGGGCCTTCTTCATCTTTCTTCTTGGGGCGTGAACGCTTCTTCTTTTCAACTCCGCCTTCGTCTTGGTCATACAGGTTGAGATCCTGCTCTGCGGGAGCATCGAGACCCCGACCACTTCGATCGCTCTGATCGCGTGAGCCAAGGTTGAACAGGTCGCTGGCCCAACGGCCTGCGGATTCTGCCGCAGGCCGAACCCCTCGGAGCACAGACTGACCCATGAAGCTCAGCGACCACCCAGTCATCAGGCTCACCGAGAAAACGCCAAGAAGAACGAGCACGCAGACTGCGCCCCATCGCCCAAGCACCACAGCTATGGAACCTAGGAGCGCTCCAAGAAGGCCTCCACCATCTGAATAAGCGCCGAAGCCATCACTAGCAATTGATGCGCCCTCCTCGAAGAACAGGTCGAGCAGACCTGCCACAACGAGCACTGCGAGGACCGCACCAATAGCCTGAACACCCTTACTCGGCAGATGCCGCTGAGCGCTCGGATCGGCCTCATCCGCT
>WLJI01000026.1 GCA_009701845.1 Actinomycetota bacterium | reverse complement strand
GGGCAATGCCTTCGCCAGTCATGACATCGCAGGCGGCAACTGCATCGCCTACAAAAAGAGCCCGTTGGGTTGTCGGAACCATGTTGTCTACACGGGCCGGAATCGGCCACGCCCGATGGGGCTCCTCGGGCACAAAATCGGGGCCGAGTATGGCTCGAATATGTGGCCGGTCGAGCAGGTCCAGCCACAGCGCCTTCATCTCTTTGGTTTTGCGAACCCCATCGCGCTGAATCCCAAACCCAATATTTGCTCTGCCTCCTGGCAAGGGAAATGACCAGAAATACCCGGGGAGTAGGTCAGCTTCAAAAGAAATAAACAGGTCTTTGGCAGCCACGGGACCAACCCCAGAGATGTACTGCCGAAAGGCATGCCATTCACCTAAGTAACCCTGCGTAGAAACGCCGAGGTGTTTGCGTAACGGCGACCACATGCCATCGGCTCCAATCACCCAGTTCGCTCGGATCACACCAAGGTTCTCTACCTCTGCGGTAATGCCTCGGGAGTCTTCATGCGCAGCAACTAAGGCATGGCCGTCGAGTACCTCGGCACCTTCTTTTCGTGCAAGGTTCAACAGCGCCTGGTCGAGGTCTTTGCGTGTGGCGATAGCCGCAAAGGTTCCCCCAGTTCGGGGCAGTTCGAACAACCGTGTCGTACCAGAGGGGGAGCGCACCCAGCAGTCTTGTGCATCTTGCCAAGACTCAACGTTTTCTGGGAGCAAGCCAAGCTCCTCTAACAATCGAAGCGCACCGGTCGTCAGGCCATCCCCGCAGATCTTGTCTCGGGGGAACTCCGCTTTGTCTATGACAACTGCCTCAATGCCTGCTCTGGCCAAGGTGATGGCCGCAGCCGATCCGGCCGGGCCGCCTCCAACAATGAGAACCTCGACGAATCGATCGGGTTTCTGAGTGGCTTCCAAACTCAAACTAGGTCCAGAAGTTCGTCGTAGGCAGTTCTCAGGCATTCCATAAAGACGTCCTTATCTGGCACGGCCGCCGGATCAAGGTTGACGCCAATATTCAACTCATTCTGATAGCTGAGCAGGGTGATGTTTACTGCTGCTCCAGCTAGTGGCCCGAACGGGTAGACAGCGGTGACCGGAATCCCCTGCAGGTAAATTGGGATAGGCGAGCCAGGTACGTTTGAGGCTTGGAAGTCCAATCCCTTCATCATGCTGCCAAAGACTTGAGTGACAACGGTGGTCGGCAACTTGTTCAGGATTCCAGACAGGGGCTCGACGAGTTGATTTGCTGGCTCGTCTCGCGCAGCAATTGCTCGTTCACGAATGTGTGTCATCAGCTCGGTCAGATCCTCAAAGTCGATCTGAATCTCAAAGCGGGCAGGGACGAACGAGTTGCCAGACGTAGTTGAGGCAGAGTCGCCTCGAATATTGATGGGCATTCCCATGCGAAGGGTGCCCTGTTCGGCACCATGGTGCATGTGGTAGAGCGACATGCCACGCGCAATCCCAGACAAGAAAGTGTCGTTGATCGTTCCACCAATGTGGTGGCCCACCTTCTTGGCCAGATCGAGTGGCATCGACAGCACATCAAGGCTGTTCGACAGTGTGCGGCGAGTCATGATGGCCGACAGAGGGGTTCCCTCAGGGCGAAGAATCCGCCCGGCAGAGGCAATCAGCTCGGCCGAAGAAGTAACGGAGGAAGCTGGATCAGACAATGCGTCCCGAAGGGAACTAGCGCCGGCGGAGGACATCTGAAATGCAAAAGCGAGCTGCCTTCGAGACTCGTGTTGAAACGCATCCATAAAGCGCTGGCCTTGGTTCAGTACATGTATGTCTGGGGCATGAGGCATCTTGCGCTCTGCAGCATCGGGAGTGAGCTCAAAAAGCTCCAGCATGAGCTCGACGCCACCCACGCCGTCGGTGATTGAGTGGTGAAACTTCAACACGATTGCTGACTTACCGCCAGCGAGGCCCTCTACAATCGTTGCCTCCCACAGTGGCCGAGCGCGGTCGAAGCCTTGCATTGCAATCGGGCCGGCCATATCAAGAAGGTCTGCCATCGAACCGGAGCCCGGAACCCGTGCAGAGCGAAGGTGATAGCGAAGGTCAAAGTTGGGGTCGAATTCCCAACGCGGGGGAGCAAGCGAGAGCGGGTTGCCGCGCACTCGTTGCCGTAGCCGTGGGACAACTCTGCTAGCTCGATCGAAGGTGTGATGCAGTTGGTCGGAACGCAATTCGCCGTCAAGCACCATCAGAGTGGTGACGGTAGAGCGCAGCATCGGATCTTTCTCGATACTCCACATCAGTGCATCTTGGTCGCTCATGCGATCCTCGAAAGTCACCGATTGACCCTGATTGGTTGAAGTTCCCTCTATGCCCATAACTCTTCCTCAGCGATCTTCGACGATCACTCCATACTAGAGATGCTGAGGGGGTGCTGTTTCGCGCGGGCTCTCAGCTAGGTTTCAAGCGGCCACACGCTGCTGATGGGGCGGAGCTAGTGCGGGGTCTCACCACAATCATATTTTGCCCGGAATGTGTCCTTTTCAGTGTGACCATCCACAAAGGTTCGGGTGCGTTCGGTAGATACGCTTCCGCAGCCTGAAGTGGGGTTCTGTGCAGTTTGTTCGCCCTTTGCAAAAGGAGTCGACCACAAGCTCACAGTGAGCGAAGTATTCGTATAATTCGGCCAGATCACAACGCCATAAGGGGTTTCGTTGCGAATCTTTAGATCCACACTTGGGTAGGCCAACGTTGCTTCGCGTCCAAAGGGGTACCTGCTGATGTACTTGGAGTGCGCTTTGTAGGCAGGAATATCTAGACCGCCAAAGAACGCAGCGTTAAACGTTGTGGTTGCAAACTGACTCACTCCACCGCCGATATCAGTAGCAAACTCGCCGTCTTGAATCACGCCGCCCTCAACGAATCCTTTTGCAGTGGTGCGTTTGCCAACGGTGTCATTTACCGAGAAGGTGGCCCCAGGCGGAATGAGCGTGCCGCGGACTATGTCGGAGATTTGATGGATATTGGTTACCCGTGACTCGCAACATTTGTGCTTGGTTGTGAATGAACCAATGACTTCTTTGACGCCAAGCCCTGCAGCCCAGTCACGGCCTTGCTGAGCAGTCTCGACCCGAGTTGGCAAGTCGATGGTGGTCTGGCCTGCAAGAAGGCCGTCCACGATCTTTTGCGGGGCTTCTTCGGTGCAACACACCTGAGCGTCCTCGCCCCCAACAGGGGTAGGCACGCCATCAACGATGTCGAAGCGCACCTTCGTGGGGTTTGGCTGAGAGGGATTCTTCGATTCGAGAATCAACGACACTGATTCGGGCTTCATTGACAGTTTTGGAGTAGCACCCTCACTCGTGAGAATGAAGGCTGGGCGGAACTCTTTGCCCTCAACTTCAATCTTTGTGCCACCGGCATTCAAGTTGACCGGCCCAGCAGTAACAGCGTTGGCCTGATCCACGAGCGTTTGCACTGATGCGTCGGTGAGTAGTGGGTCGGTAGTTGTTGGCTCGACTTTGATCTTGATTGGCTGCGAGATGTCTGACACGGACTGTGGAAGCGCACTCACCACGTCGTTCATCGTGATTTCGGTCCCTGGGGTCCCTGGCACGAGTGTGACAGCCTCTTCAGTAGCGGTGATGCTTGGCTCAACTGGCAAGGAGCGGCGTTCTCCCTGCAGGGCAACAAGCGAGGGCGTCAGTTTCTCGCTGTCTACGCTCAAGGCGATATCTGCAGATCGTTCACCAAACAGAGACTTGAACCAGCGGACGGGTCTCGTAGGCAGCGGCTCTATACGGCCGATGTTGTTGATCTCCGTCGCAGTCGCCTCAACGTCCATGCTGAGGCCAAGTTCGCCCGCAGTGGTAATCATGTTGTTTGAACCAGACTGGATCTGCACCTTGGTTTTGGGCAGTTGCTCTGCAAGAGTCTGCAGCTCTGCATTGAGCTCGCTCGGGGTGCTCCCGCCTACCTGGACTCCCGCAACCGACACGTTTCTTGCAACTTTGTCGCTTGTGAGCCAGTGATCCAAACCCCAAGCAGCAGCCAGTAGGACAATCAGAACTAGCGGAGTTGCCACCACCATAAGAATGATCTTGTGGGCCTTAGTCACCCATCAAGGTTCGCGCATTTTCTTGCTCGACTCGCGGCAAGACCCAACAACATTCACAGGTTGGAGCGCTAGCCTCGACGTTTACTGAAACTGCGATCCCTTACAAGCTAGAAAAGAGTGAGGTCTTGTCTTCGCGTGCCGCGCAGGACCTCGTAGTTCACCTCAACCCAGGTGAGCCCTCTAGCTTCGGCCAGCACCTTTGCCTGGGGCTTGATGATCTGCGCCACAAACACCCCCCGGATGCCTCGAAGCTTTGGGTCGCGCTCCAAGCGCTCAAGGTAGCGAACAAGTTGCTCCACGCCATCGATGTCTCCGCGGCGCTTAATCTCAACTGCCACTGCTTGACCCGAGGAGTCTCTGCACAGCAGGTCAACAGGGCCAATATCGGTGGGGAACTCCCGGCGAATGAGCACGAGGTCCTGCGCAATTGCTGAGGGGTCGGCTGCGAGCAGTTCCTGTAGATGTGCCTCAACCCCGTCTTTGGTAAGCCCCGGATCTAATCCGAGTTCTTGGCTGACATCATTCAATTTTTCGAATAAATGAATGATGAGCTGCTCGCCCTTGGGGTTGGTGACTGTCCAATGGTCATCGTGCTCAACTAGGCGGTTGGGTGCATTCATCCAGTTGAGCGGTTTGTAGGCACCGCCATCGGCGTGGATCGCAACACAGCCGTCGGCCTTTACCATGATGAGACGCACTGCCTCGGGAAGATGCGCAGAGAGTCGCCCCTCGTAATCAACTGAACACCGAGCAATGACGAGCCGCACAGCCGCACAGTGTAGGCGGCAATGAGCTAATGCGGGAGTTAGCGGGAACTAGAAGACAGCCCGGGAATTCGCAGCGAGATGTCGTTGCACTCTGCGCAGACCTCTTCAGGGATGATTCCGGCTCGCATCAGCAGAGCAAAGATTTTGCAGCCCAAGCAGAAGCCGAACGCAGCCTCAAGAAAAGCAGCGAGAACGAGAAAGGCCAGCACAATACGTGCAGCACTAGAGGCACCTGCAAGCCACAGGCCCGAGGCCGTCAGCGTGAATGCAACGCCGATTGCCTGTGCAAACCGCTTAGGAGGCCCGGGTACCAGCTTCTCAAACTGCGGAAGTCTTGGCGCAACCGCCTTGGTTGCGATGAGGCCGAGCGGGCTACATCTGGGACCGCATGCTACACGGGCCAAGAAGCCATAGGTCAGGGGAATAAGCACCCATCCCCATCCAAGGCCAGCAGCTAGAAGTCCCATGAACACCACGCCAGTTGCCACCGCTCGAGCGGCAACATCATTGACGGGGTTTGGAAAAGAAAAGAACGAGGCTTCTGAACTCACATGACTACGTTAGAGCTCTAAACCCGACCAAACAAGTCGGGTTTAGAGAAATCTAGCGACTCTCAGGAAAGCTTGGCGCTCTTGATGGCCTTCGTGAGACGTGCGCGGGTTCCGGCATCAAGTGCAACCTTGCGCAAGCGCACTGCCTGCGGGGTGACCTCAACACATTCATCCTCTGCCAAGAACTCAAGCGCCTGCTCCAAAGACTGCCGGCGCGGTGGGGTCAAACGCTCGGTGTTGTCTGAAGAAGATGTGCGCATGTTGGTGAGCTTCTTCTCACGGCAGATGTTCACGTCCATATCTTCGGAGCGTGAATTCTCGCCGATCACCATTCCCTCATAGACCACATCGCCGGGGCCAACGAACAACGACGCGCGCTCTTGAACCTGCACAACGGCGTAGGCAGTCACGGGGCCAGACCGGTCGGCCACGATGGAACCACGATCTCGTGATCGAATCTCGCCAAACCATGGCGCCCAACCGTCAAAGATCTGATGCAACATGCCCGTGCCGCGAGTCTCTGTCAAGAACTCTGTGCGAAAGCCCAGCAGGCCGCGAGCAGGAACTCGCTGCTCAATGCGTACCCATCCGGTTCCGTGATTGACCATATCTACAAGTTGACCCTTGCGGGTTGCAAGCAGTTGGCTCACAGCACCCAAGTACTCCTCAGGGACATCCACCGAGACAGACTCGACGGGTTCATGGATCTTGCCGTCAATCTCACGTGTAACTACCTGTGGTTTGCCCACATTCATCTCGAAGCCTTCGCGTCGCATGGTCTCAACGAGCACTGCTAACTGCAACTCACCACGAGCGTGAACCTCCCAGGCGTCAGGACGCTCGGTTGGGTTCACCCGTAGGCTCACGTTTCCGACAAGTTCAGCGTCAAGGCGGGCCTTGATCTGTCGGGCAGTAACTTTGTCGCCCTCTCGGCCATTGAGCGGAGAGGTATTGACTCCGATTGTCATCGACAAGCTGGGCTCGTCAACGGTAATCACGGGCATCGGGCGAGGATCCTCGGGGTCGCTCAAGGTCTCGCCGATCGTGACATCTTCGATTCCTGCCACAGCGATAATTTCACCGGGGCCAGCTTCGTCTACCTCAATACGCTCATGAGTCTCGGTCACATAGAGAACCGCCACCTTGGCTCGCTCGACGCTGCCATCAGTTCGGCACCAAGAAACCTGCTGCCCTTTGCGGATAGTTCCGTGCAACACGCGACACATGGCCAAGCGGCCCACGAACTGACTCGAATCCAAGTTGGTGACCCACGCCTGCAACGGGTGATCGGGCTCATAGGTGGGCGCCGGCAAGTGAGTTACGAGCAACTCAAACAGCGGAGTCAGATCCTCTTCAAGATCATCAGGGTCCTGGGGGCGAGTCATGCTCGCTCGGCCTGCCCGACCATTGCAGTAGATGACTGGGAAGTCGATCTGGTCAATGTCTGCATCGAGATCCATAAACAGATCCTCGACCTCAGAGACCACCTCATCGATTCGAGCATCGGGACGGTCGACCTTGTTCACTGCCAAAATGACGGGCAGGTTCAGTGCGAGCGCCTTGCGAAGCACAAAGCGCGTTTGGGGCAGCGGCCCCTCGGACGCATCAACGAGCAGTACCACTCCATCGACCATGGTGAGCGCACGCTCAACCTCGCCGCCAAAGTCAGCGTGGCCAGGCGTGTCAACAATGTTGATCTTGACTTCCTCACGCCCTTCACCCGTCCATCGAACGGCGGTGTTTTTCGCAAGGATCGTGATGCCCTTTTCACGTTCTAGGTCGGTGTTGTCCATGATGCGGTCGATCTCGGCAGCACCCTCTCGGAACGCACCTGACTGACGCAACATGGCATCCACCAAGGTGGTCTTTCCGTGGTCAACGTGAGCGATGATGGCAACGTTACGTATGCCCTCTACGGGAACGCGTGTGGTAGTGAGATCAGCAGAGGCAGAAGGTGAAGTCATAAAACAATCCGGTCGTGGGTGCGCGCAGCGCTAGAAGGGGGACATAACAGTGTGCACGATTTGGGGCCTCAACCCCGAACTCATTGCTGTGACACCCGACATCTAGGCGATTTAGCCCCGAAATTACTCAGGATTCGAAGCAAGCAGCTTGTGTCTGCTCAGGTGTTTCTTCGGTCAAGACGCTGACGAATCAGGTCGCGGCGCTCACGAAGGTCGCTATACGTCAACCCCGCTCCGTCAGACAGATCGATGCCGGTGTTGCGAGAGATTGTTTCTGCGTCGATCTGAAAATCCATTGCACTCCCGCCGACTTCGGCCGCTAGGCGCTCTCCGTGGGTTACAGCGAGGTAGGTCGACAAGGCTGCGATCTCTGCGATGAGGTCAAGGTCCGGAGCCAAGGTGGCCATCGCTCCATCTAGGAACACCAAATTTTTCACGTACAGCATCAAAATCTTGGGGAGGCGAGCACCCATACCGAGCAACGCTTTGATCACGCGTTGCAACTCGCCGACGAGTTGCTCCTGAGACAAAGTGGTGGGGTCAACTGGCTGTTCATCAAGATGCAGTTCCCTAATCACATCATCAAGATCAGTGTCTGGCGGAAGGGCACCCAAGTCTCTAAATGCTGCAAGCTGGCCTTTGATGTCTCCGGTTGCCCCAGTCATCATGAGTCGTAAGAACGCAGTGCGCTCAAGGTCCGTCATGCGAGCAGTAATTCCAAAATCCAGCAGCGCAATTCTGCCGTCGGTCATCACAAAGAGGTTTCCGCCATGTAGGTCGCCGTGGAAGATCCCATGAACCATGCAGCTCTCGGTAAAGCCAGTCATGCCGATGCGGAGCACCTCATGGGTGTCGATCCCGGCCGCTTGCATGGACTCCAGATCATCAAAGCCAAATCCACTCAGGCGTTCCATGACGAGAACGCGCCGAGTGACTAGCTCGGGGTGAGGCCGTGCAATGACCATGCCTCGCTGGCCAAGTTCGGCAAACGAGGCTGCAACGTCGAGCATGTTTTCTGCCTCAAGGCGAAAGTCGAGCTCTTCAGTGATGGTTTCTGCAAAGAGTTCAACGAGCGCCGGGGGATTGGCCAGTGCGGCGATCGGGATTCGGCCGACCAAGAATGGGGCGAGCCAAGACATGACCTTTAAGTCGGATTGCACCTGAGTGCGGATGGTAGGCCGTTGTACTTTCACAACGACCTCTTCGCCAGTAATGAGCTGAGCCGAGTGAACTTGCGCAATCGAAGCTGCAGCGATGGGTGTGCGCTCGAAGCGTGAGAACACGGTCTCGAGTGGTCGCCCAAGATCGGCCTCGACTACAGCGCGTACCGAATCAAAGGACTCAGAAGGAACCTGATCACGGCACGCCTTGAACTCTTCAACTAGCTCAGTTGGAAAGAGTCCCTCTCCGCTAGAGATGACTTGCCCCAACTTGATATAGGTGGGACCAAGTTTTTCTGCTGCTGAACGCAACCTCCGTGACAAGCCCAGTCGTGAAGCAGACCCGCCGCGGCGGCGGTCAATAGCGGCCCATCCAAGAACTGCCGAGCCGAGATGTAGCGACACCACCGCAAGGCGGCCCGGAGGGGGAAGGCGGCGCTTTGCAGTGAGTTGCGGAACCAGACGGCGTGTATTTTCACGCAGCAACACAATGCCGGCAGTCCACGTGAGTTGGCTGCGATTGATCACCCAGGGGCCCTGATCAGAGAAGGAATACTCTGCGACATCTGCTGAAACAGCGGCTTTTGAGTTGGGTAGTTCTTCGGGAAGATCGGAAGTTGAGATGCCAGCCATAGGACTAGTTCACCACGGCAAGGACTTGTTCAGTATTCACCGGACGACATATCAGCAGGTCGGGCAGATAGGGGTCGGCCCGATTGTAAACAAGTGGTGACCCGTCAAGGCGTGTGCATGACAGCCCTGCGGCGGTTGCGACAGCAACAGGTGCGCAAGAATCCCACTCGAACTGTCCGCCGGAGTGCGGGTAAATGTCGGCCTCGCCGCGCAAGATCGCCATGGCCTTAGCCCCGGCGGATCCCATCTCTACAAGATCAGCGTTGAGTGCTTCTGCAATCTCTAGAGCCTCTGCTGGCGGCCGTGAACGACTCACAATGACTCGTAGAGGGGTTCCGGCCTTGGGGAGTGCTGGTGGGTTATCTGTAGAGAACACGATGCCCAAGCCAGGCAATGCAACGGCACCGGCAGTTGGGACTCCGCCTTCAACTAAGGCCACGTGGACTGCCCAGTCGGATCTTCCCTCACCAAACTCGCGAGTTCCGTCCAGTGGGTCAATCACCCAGACGCGCTCGGCGCTCAGGCGCGCAGGGTCTAGGCGATCCGCCTCGGATGACTCCTCGGACAGCACTGAGTCAGTTGGTCGACGGCTAGTCAGTTCCATCATGAGAAACTCATGGGCACGCCGATCCCCTTGGTCCTTGATCTCGGACTGGGTAGCGTCTCGCTGCTGGAGTTCGGCCCGCACTTTCAACAGAAGTTCCCCAGCAGAGCGTGCAAGTTCGGCTGCGAGAAGGTGATCGTCGGGGTGTGCCATCGGCAGAATCTAGGTCAAGCACTGGCCATCTTCTGCATGTTTGCAAGCTGATCTGGTGCTCAAGAGTGGTTTGGGGCAATTCAATCGCTATATTTCATGCTCAACGCAGACCGGGGTGGCCTTCAGGGCTTCAACTGCAAGGCGGTGCCCCTAGCCGCTATCAACTTTTCAGATTGGCTGTGCAGTGAACTACGAACTCTCACATCTCAAGACGCTCGAATCGGAGTCGATCCACATCATCAGAGAGGTCGCAGCGGAGTTTGAGCGGCCGGTGCTGCTGTTCTCTGGCGGAAAAGACTCGATCGTTATGCTGCGATTGGCAGAGAAGGCTTTTTGGCCAGCCAAGATTCCCTTCCCCGTGATGCATGTTGATACGGGTCACAATTTCGAAGAGGTCTATGAGTATCGGGACCGGCGCGTTGAAGAGCTCGGTATCAAACTCGTTGTTGCTTCAGTCCAAGACTCCATTGATAGCGGCAAACAGGTCGAGCAAAAAGGTCCGAGGGCAAGCCGTAACCAGCTACAAACGATGACCCTGCTTGATGCGCTTGAGGAACACGGCTTTGATGCCGCCTTCGGTGGAGCTCGGCGAGACGAGGAAAAGGCCCGCTCAAAGGAACGTGTGTATTCATTCCGAGACGAGTTCGGGCAGTGGGACCCAAAGAATCAGCGCCCCGAGTTGTGGAGCCTCTATAACGGCCGGCACTTGCGTGGCGAGCACATTCGTATCTTTCCGCTCAGCAACTGGACTGAACTCGACATCTGGCAGTACATCGCCGAAGACGGGATTGAGGTTCCGAATATCTATTACGCACATGAGCGTGAGGTCTTTGAGCGCGATGGCATGCTGCTCGCTGTGACTGAGTTTGTGACCGTGATGGAGGGGGAGAAGCCAGAAACCCGAACCGTGCGTTTTCGTACGGTTGGAGATGCCTCCTGCACAGGAGCGGTTGAGTCCGATGCGAGAACAGTGCAACAAGTAATTGATGAGGTGTCAGCAACACGGGTCACTGAACGTGGCGCAACTCGAGCTGATGACCGGGCATCTGAAGCAGCCATGGAAGATCGCAAGCGTCAGGGGTATTTCTAATGAGCGAATTGCTACGGTTTGCAACGGCAGGGTCTGTAGATGACGGGAAGTCCACTCTCATTGGCCGTCTGCTCTTTGATTCCAAATCAATCTTTGAAGACCAGATGGCATCGGTGGCAGATGCAAGTGAGCGCATGGGCCTTGAGGGGCCCAATCTGGCGCTGCTGACGGATGGCCTTCGTGCCGAGCGTGAACAAGGAATCACCATTGACGTTGCGTATCGCTACTTCGCAACTCCAAAGCGAAAGTTCATCATCGCCGATACACCCGGGCATGTTCAGTACACGCGAAACATGGTGACTGGTGCATCGACTGCAGACCTTGCCATTGTGCTCATTGACGCTCGCAAGGGTGTGCTTGAGCAGTCTCGCCGGCATGCATTTATTGCTTCACTGCTGCGGATTCCCCACCTAGTAATTGCAGTGAACAAGATGGATCTTGTTGATTATTCCGAGGAGCGGTTCAACGAAATTGTTGAGGAGTTCGGTTCCTTTGCCGCCAAGTTGGAAATCTCTGACCTGACGTTCATTCCGCTGTCTGCACTCAATGGCGACAACGTGGTTGGGCGCTCAGACAAGATGAAATGGTTTGAGGGTTCATCACTGCTTCATCACCTAGAGACAGTGCACATAGCCTCTGACCGCAACCTGATTGACGCTCGGTTCCCCGTGCAGTGTGTGCTTCGTCCTCAAACAGACGAGTTCCACGATTACCGCGGCTACGCCGGCAGGGTTGCCTCTGGAGTGTTCAAAGCAGGCGACGAAGTCATGGTGCTGCCCTCCGGTTTTACGACCAAGATCAAAAAAATCGAAACCTTCGACGGTGCCGTTGATGCTGCATTTGCGCCGATGTCTGTCACCCTTCTGCTTGAAGACGAGATCGACATCTCACGCGGAGACATGATTTGTCGTCCACAGAATCAGCCCACATCAGGCCAAGACCTTGATGCCATGGTCTGCTGGCTGGCAGACGCAGCAGTGCTCTCGGTGGGTTCCAAGCTCTCAATCAAACACACCACTCGCTCTGCTCGAGCGATTGTCAAAGACGTGAAGTACCGCTTGGACATCAACACACTTCATCGTGATGAGGCTGCAGAAACCTTGCAACTTAATGAGATGGGGCGAGTCTCCATTCGAACCACGCTGCCATTGTTCTTTGACGAGTACCGTCGCAGCCGTGAAACCGGTTCGTTCATCCTGATCGATGAGGCAACCAACGCAACAGTGGGTGCTGGGATGATCCTCGGTGAGACATGAGTGGGTCTGCTGACCCGCAGCCGATTCTGGTCTGGCATCCCGGTGCTGTGGAGCGATCCACACGATCAGAAATTGCCGGCGGAGAAGGGCTCGTCGTGTGGTTCACTGGCTTGTCCGGCTCCGGAAAATCAACGGTGGCAGTTGAACTCGAGCGGCTCTTGGTTGGCTCTGGGCGTGCTGCGTACTTGCTTGACGGAGACAACCTTCGGCTGGGGCTGAATGCAGACTTAGGTTTCAGCGCAGCCGACCGAGACGAAAACGTTCGGCGAGTGGGAGAAGTGGCAGCCCTCTTTGCTGATGCAGGAATGGTTGCACTTGTGCCACTCGTTTCGCCCTACCGTGCTGCAAGAGATGCAGTGCGTCAGCGCGTGAGCGATGCTGGCTTGCGCTTTATTGAAGTCCATATGGCAACATCGCTTGCGGACTGTGAACAGCGAGACCCGAAGGGTCTCTATGCCAAGGCACGGGCAGGAACCCTGAAGGGACTCACCGGCGTTGATGACCCCTACGAGGCGCCCAAGGCTCCGGAGCTAGTGCTTGTGCCACAAGATGGTGATGCTGCGACTCAGGCAGCGCTTGTTCTTGCCGAGTTGTAACTGCCTAGCTTTCGAATTTGCTGTTGCTGTTGCTGCGGCTGCGGCTGCGGCAGTGGCAGCGGCAGCGGCTGTGGCAGTGGCCGTGATTGAGCGGCGGTCTACTGCTCAGGGTTTCGAATCAGTCACTTGCCAGCACCACCAGGCGATGATCGAGCGGTATGGGGCAAACGGCTGGCCGAGCGCTTCAAGCTCGGAAGGTTTCGGAAGGGTCGCAAGCCCAAAGGCAGTGGCAAACCCTGCGCGCACCCCGTAGTCGCCCGTTGGCCACACGTCGATGCGCCGCAGATCAAACATCAAGAACATCTGCGCAGTCCACGGACCAATTCCCTTGACGGAGGTCAGCTGTTCAATCACTGTTTGATCATCAAGGCGGGCTATTCGGTCGAATCGAATCTCACCCTCTGCAGTTAAGAAGGCAAGGTCAAGAATTGCTGCGGCCTTCGCAGTCGACAGTCCGCAGGCTCGGAGTTGCTGGGGCCCTACTTCAAGTACTGAGGCGGGCGAGAACTCGGCCCCAACTGCATCTACTACACGAGCCCAGATCGCGGCAGCTGCTTTGCCTGCGAGTTGTTGATGAGCAATCGCTCGGGCCAACGTCTGGAACCTATCGGCCGGCGCTGGTCGTGTGCCTAAGCGAGGCGGTCCGTAGGACTCAAGAAGCCTTGCCGGCACGAGGTGTGCTCTAGCAAGTGCTTCTGCGGCTTCATCCCAAGCCGCTCTGTTGGTGGGCGCTGGCATTGATTGAGTATTTCATATGCAGCGAGAACGGCGTCATTCAACTTCAGTAGGTGCCAACTGTGGTGACTGTTGGGTCTCAGCTGCCCTGCATCGCTGGGTTGTTCTTCGCAGCAACCCTGCGTACCTTCACCACGGGCGTAGTGTCCACCGGTCCGTGAGGCTCGCCAGCCTCTGAGTAGCACGGGGCGTGAAAGTGCTCGACACGGTCCCAGTTCTTGCCCTTGTATACGTTGCAGATGACCTGCTTGGGGCGAATCTTGGCTTGGAACTTGATGCGCTCCCCGCACGAGATGCATTCAACAATGCTCCCGGGTTCAATGTCACGCTGTACAGCACGACTGTGAGTGGAGCACTTCTGGTCGGTGACTGTGGGGGGGGCTTCGGTAGTCATACTCATGCCCGTATGTATCGGCGCATCAGGACTCAGACCTGAATTTTTGATGAGCGAAATACTTGTGGGCTGGGCACCCCACCCCACTGGGTCTTGCGAATGATCCCCTATGGGGTGGGGAATGGGGTGGGGAATGGGACCCTGGTTTACCGCGTGAGTGGCTTGTATTTGATCCGATGCGGTTGTGCTGCATCAGCACCGAGTTCCTTCTTGCGCTGCGCTTCGTACTCTGTGAAGTTGCCCTCGAACCATCGAACCTGTGAGTCGCCTTCAAAGGCCAACATGTGCGTTGCGATGCGGTCCAAGAACCACCGATCGTGTGAGATCACCACGGCACAGCCTGGGAAGGCAGCTAGGCCATCCTCGAGGGCGCGAAGCGTGTCGATATCGAGATCATTCGTAGGCTCATCAAGTAACAACACGTTGCCTGCTGTTCGCAGCAGTTTGGCTAGGTGCACACGGTTGCGCTCACCACCCGAGAGTTGGCCAACCTTCTTTTGTTGGTCTGGGCCTTTGAACATGAAGCTTGCGCAGTAGACCCGTGAGTTGACCTCCCGGTTGCCCAACTTAATGAAGTCCAACCCGTCGGTGATTTCTTCATACAGGGTGTTGTCATCAGTCAGTGAGTCGCGAGACTGATCAACATAAGACAAGTCGACTGTGGAGCCAACGACAAGGGTTCCGCTATCAGGAACGTCCTCGGAGTGGCCACCCTCAAGCGCTTGGACAATCATGCGGAACAAGGTGGTCTTACCTGCGCCGTTCGGTCCGATCACTCCAACGATTCCTGAACGGGGGAGAGTAAAGGTGAGGTCCTCGATCAAGAGGCGATCTCCATACCCTTTACTAATATGTTCTGCTTCTACAACTTGGTCTCCGAGTCGTGGACCTGGCGGAATCGTGATTTCCATGCTGCCGTCCTTGCTGCGAGCAGCTTCGGCTTCGGCTCGGAGTTCTTCGTAGGCCTGGAGGCGTGCCTTCGACTTTGCCTGTCTTGCCTTTGGTGCCATACGCACCCATTCGAGCTCGCGCTCAAGGTTTTTGCGCCTGCCATCGTTCTGCTTGTCTTCTAAGGCGAGTCGCTCTTGCTTCTGAGCCAACCAGCCCGAGTAGTTGCCCTCAAACGGGTGGCCGCGGCCATGCTCAAGCTCAAGGATCCATTGAGCCACATTGTCTAAGAAGTAGCGATCGTGAGTAATGGCAACCACCGTGCCTTGGTAGTCCTGCAAGTAACGCTCAAGCCAAGCAACAGACTCGGCGTCAAGGTGGTTTGTTGGCTCGTCGAGCAACAGCAGATCCGGCTGAGCGAGGAGTAGTCGGCACAGCGCAACTCGTCGACGCTCTCCACCCGACAGCTTGGTGACATCTGCATCTTGAGGGGGAGTGCGAAGGGCATCCATTGCAATATCGATGGTGCGCTGCAGGTCCCATGCTCCTGCTGCCTCGATCTTGGCTTCCAGCTCTGCCTGCTGACTGCCGAGCTTGTCGTAGTCGGCATCGGGATCGCTCCACTTTGCCATGAGTGCGTCGTAGTCAGTCAGAAGCGCAGAGACCTCTGCAACGCCATCCATGATGTTGCCGATGACGTCCTTGTCGGGATCAAGCTGCGGCTCCTGTTCAAGCATGCCGACGGTGAACCCTGGAGTGAGTCTTGCTTCGCCAGTGAACTGGTCATCAACCCCGGCCATGATCTTTAACAAGGTCGACTTGCCTGAGCCGTTGGAACCGATCACGCCGATTTTGGCCCCGGGGTAGAAGCTGAGCGTGATGTCTTTGAGGACCTCACGATCGGGGGGAATGAACTTGGTAACGCGATGCATTGTAAAGATGAACTGAGCACTCATAGCCTCGCAGAGTACTTGGCATGAGCAGAGTGGCTTGCACTGGGGCACGGACTTGTATGCGAACGCGAGGACGGCCCGGATTCCTCCGGGCCGTCCTGACAGTGTTTCTTATTCGCCCAGAGGGCCGATCAGCGCTTTTTAGCAGCAGCCTTCTTGGCTGGAGCCTTGCGTGCTGGCGCCTTCTTAGCTGGCGCCTTCTTAGCTGGTGCCTTCTTAGCTGGTGCCTTCTTGGCTGGTGCCTTCTTGGCTGGTGCCTTCTTGGCTGGAGCCTTGCGTGCTGGCGCCTTCTTAGCTGGAGCCTTCTTGGCTGGAGCCTTGCGTGCTGGCGCCTTCTTAGCTGGAGCCTTGCGTGCTGGCGCCTTCTTAGCTGGTGCCTTCTTGGCTGGCGCCTTCTTGGCTGGTGCCTTCTTGGCTGGTGCCTTCTTGGCTGGTGCCTTCTTGGCTGGTGCCTTCTTAGCTGGTGCTTTCTTTACTGCCACTTGTGCCTCCTCGGCCGGCTCCTTGGGGAGCAATGGTTGTTTTGTGCTGCCCTTGGAGCCGCTCTTCGAACCCGCAGGTTCTTGGGGCGACTTCGGGGACTGCGAGCCGACCTCGAGTTGTTCGAAGCCGGGAAGTGCAAGGTCGATACCACGTCGTGGCGTATCGAATCCCTGCACGATGCAAGAGCGAACCTCTCCGATAGCCAAAATCTCTTTGGCACTTCGGGGGGCTGGTTCGCCCATTGATTTGAGTGAGATATAGCAACGGGCGCCGTCGACATCGACGTAAGCGCCGTGCGAGGAGAAGTCAGTCACCGTTGCAGACACGAGCGCACCTGATTGATACGCAGTAACAAACTTTAAGAAGCTTCCAGGGGTGTTGATAGGGGTTGACGCTTTATTGCGAGACCGTGAAGGCGTACTACTTCGAGCAGTTGACTCTTTGGCTAGGGGTGTCTTGGTCGATCGATCAGAGCTGGCAGCAGCGGCAGATCCTGAAGCCGAGATTGGCAGCTTCTTAAGTGCAGGACTTCTCGAATCGGATTGCTTCTTGGCGGCCTGCCGACGTGCCGGTTCCGCTGGTGTGGTTTTAGCGGAGCGCTCGCTTGGAGCTGAAGCCGGGGTATCTCGCTTTTTCTCTCTGACTGCTCTCCGACTTACAGGGCCGCGCACGGGAACTCGAGGTACGAAAACCCAGCCAACTCCAGGAACGGGTTTGCCGCCCCAGAGTCGATCCTCTTGGAACAGCCACTCATAGCTAGCGTGAAACTCTTGAAAGGAATCATTCGAGAGAATCGTTGCGCCTGAGCGCTCAGCGATCTGAAGAACGAATGCGTCCCCTCTGCCGACAGCACCAGCAGGAGGCGTGAGGAGTTCGCCGGCGAGCACGCCCTCTTCGTAGATATCTTTTTCGGATGCATCAATGCGATGAGCAAATGTTGCGTCAACTACGACGACCACGTTGTCGAACTGATGCTCACTCGTGAAGTCGCGAACCGCTTGGTCGAGCTGCGCGAGCGAAGGCGCGGTGCGACCTTCGGTTGCGATGTTCGAGCCGTCCACGACTAAGTGAGTGTTTGCCATCCCGAGTCATTAGTGAACCAGAGTTTGCGAACAAAACCGCGCAATTCTTCAAGGTTGTTTGTATGAATGCGTTTTGTGTTTCGAACGGGAGCATTGTCTCATCCGCAACTTGTACCCCCTGGGGGTATTGACCTTCTAGTCTCGTAGAAATGTTCGAAGCTGTATTTTTTGATTTTGGCGGAGTCATACTGTCGAGTCCCTTCGACGCGTTTGCTAGGTACGAAGAGCGAAACAATCTTGCAGTTGGAACACTGCGAACGATCAATTCGCGCAACCCAAACTCAAATGCGTGGGCGCGCCTTGAGCGTGGCCAGCTAAGTGTCGATCAGTTCGTCACCGAGTTCGAGTCCGAGGCGCGTGAGCTTGGCTACCTTGTGGATGGCGCCCAGGTCTTGGCGTGTCTGAGCGGTGAGATTCGACCTGCCATGGTCGAGGCTGTTCGACGGTGCCAAGAAAGGATTGGGACTGCTCTGCTCACAAATAACTTTGTGGCAACAAACCCTCACTGGTCTTCGGGGGGCAGTTTTGCGGCGCTACTTCCCTTGTTTGACGTAGTTATTGAGTCGTCAACTGCAGGTTGTAGAAAACCCGAACCACGGTTCTATGAGCTTGCTCTTGAACGAATGCAGGTCGCCCCCGAGAGGGTGATATTTCTTGACGATCTAGGAATCAACCTCAAGCCGGCGCGTCAACTCGGCATGACGACTCTCAAGGTTGAGGACCCATCGGTTGCACTTCAAGAACTTGAGACTCTGCTTGGTTTCTCGCTCGGTGAGTCCTGAGAAACACCCCAGAGCAAGCTCTAGTGGAATCTGCGCCGGTTGTCTTTGGGTGGGAGCGTGGCAAACGCCGCATTGAGAATCATCTCTTGTTCCTGAGCGTGAATTGCATGACTGCCCGTAGCTGGGCTTCCCTCGTCAGCGCGGCTCACTCTGCGAATCTCGAAGCGGTCACCGAGTGCCTCGTACAAGTGGCCCTTCACAAAGTTCCAAGGTCCCATGTTTTCGGGCTCTTCTTGTAGCCACACAATCTCGGACACGTTCGGGAATCGCTCAAGTTCTTTCGCAACTGCCTCATACGGCCAGGGGTACAACTGCTCAACGCGTGCTACGGCGGTATGAACCCCAAGCTCGTCTCGTCGCGTTATGGCTTCCTGGCCAACCTTTCCAGATGTCAACACGAGTCGCGTCACCGCTGTTGCATCAAGGTCAGAAGAGGTGTCTCCGAGGAGTTCCTCAAAAGTTCCGCTGGTCAATGAGTGAACAGAGGACCGCCAACGCTTATCGCGCAGCCCTGACTTTGGCGTGGTGATGATGAGTGGCTTGCGAACGGTTCTCTTCACCTGCCGGCGAAGCAGGTGAAAATACTGAGCGGCTGTGGTTGGTTGACAGACCTGAATGTTGTCTTCGGCGCAGAGTGTTAAGAAGCGCTCAATCCGGCTTGAGGAATGCTCTGGCCCTTGGCCCTCGTAGCCGTGGGGGAGCAGCATGACGAGGCCAGAAGTTTGTCCCCACTTATCTTCTGCCGCAACGATGTATTGATCAATGATGATCTGAGCGCCGTTGGCAAAGTCGCCAAACTGGGCTTCCCACATCACCAGCACATCTGGGTTTTGCACGGTGTAGCCGTACTCAAAACCGAGAGCTGCGTACTCGCTCAACAGTGAATCGTAAATCCACAACTGGGTAGATGGTGGGTTTGCAAGCTGCGCAAGAGGAGTGAACTCGGCACCTGTCTCGTGGCAGAACAACGTCGAATGCCGGTTTGAGAAGGTTCCCCGACGGGAGTCCTGCCCGGCGAGTCGAACCGAGGTGCCCTCATTGAGCAGGGTCCCAAATGCCAACGACTCAGCTAGAGCCCAGTCGACTTCGCCTGACTGCAACATGGCATCTCGTGCCGTGAACTGTTTTGCGAGCTTGGTGTGAACAAAGAACTCCGGTGGCGCTGAACTCAACACCTGATAGACCGCATCGAGTTCCTCGGCAGAGACTGCTGTTGCAGCGTGGGGCAAGACGCCCTTGTTCGGCGGATGAGGCGAGGCGAGGTACTCCTCGTCTGGTGCTCCTTGTCGGGTCTCATCAAGGGCTGTTTGCAGTCGGCCCTGAAAATCAGCCAAAGCCTGCTCGGCCTCTTCAAGCGTGAAGTCGCCGCGTCGCACCAGTGTCTCGACGTATCGCATACGTACGTTGCGGAGGTTGCTGATGGTCCGATACATAAGCGGTTGGGTATAGCTGGGGTCGTCACCCTCGTTATGGCCGTGACGGCGGTAACAGACCATGTCGATGACCACGTCTTTGTGGAAGCGTTGGCGATAGGCAAAAGCCAGTCGAGCCACGCGCACACAAGCCTCGGGGTCGTCGCCGTTGACATGAATAATGGGCGCCTGAACTGCCTTTGCAATGTCGGTGCAGTACTCGGAGGAGCGTGCTGACTCCGGGGGAGTAGTAAAGCCGAGTTGATTATTCACAATCACATGAATGGTGCCGCCAACGCGGTAGCCCTTGATAAGCGACAAGTTGAGTGTCTCGGCAACCACACCTTGCCCGGCAAATGCCGCATCGCCGTGCATCAAGATGGGCAACACCGGAAAGCGTCGCTCGCGATCGTGGGGGATCTCGTCCATGCGCGCTCGGGTCATGCCCTCGACAACTGGGTTGACCGCCTCAAGGTGCGACGGATTGGCAGCTAACCCGACAGGCAACTCGACTCCCGAGCGTGCGACGAAGGTGCCCTCTGCGCCAAGGTGGTACTTCACGTCTCCAGACCCTTGGATGGACGCAGGGTCGACATAGCCTTCGAACTCTCGGAAAAGTTGTGCGTAGGACTTCCCTACGATATTCGCCAGTACGTTCAGACGACCGCGATGCGACATGCCCAACATCGCAGAGTCCAAGCCCTGATCGGCGGCCTCTTCGAGAAGGGCATCCAAGATCGGGATCAGCGACTCAGCGCCCTCGAGTCCGAATCGTTTCTGGCCCAAGTACTTCGTGGCGAGAAACTTCTCTAGGGCTTCTGCGGCGTTGAGGCGTCCCAGAATGTGGCGCTGATCGTCGACGGGAAGCTTTATAGGTGCCCCTTCTACCTGCTCTTGGATCCAGCGCTTCTCTGCGGGTTCTTGAATATGCATGAACTCAATGCCCACCGTGCGGCAGTAGGCATCACGCAGAACATGCAACAGGTCTCCAAGGGATCGTTTGCGAATCCCGCCGACGGGCGCGTAAATCCCGACATCTCCGCCAGTTAAGAACTCGCGGTCAAGATCCCAAATCGTCAGTCCGTAGGTTGCCGGATCGAGCTCGGCGTGCATCTCTGGCAGCTTTGCCGAAAGCGGATCAAGGTCTGCGATGAGGTGCCCGCGAACCCGATGCATGTTGATCAATGTTGAGACCTGCATCTGCTTTTCAATTTGCGAGGACTCATGATCTGCAGGGTTGACATCTTGTCGCCATCGCACTGCCTCATAAGGAACTCCCACTGCTCGGAAGATCTCTTCATAGAAATCTTCGCCGCCTAGGAGCAGGTCGTGAATCTTCTTCAGCATCATCCCCGACTCTGCACCCTGAATGATCCGGTGGTCGTAGGTAGAGGAAAGCGTGATGACTTTAGAGATGCCCAACTCGGCGATCGTGTGCGGGTCCGCTCCGGCGAATCCGGTTGGGTAGTCGAGCGAACCGGCACCGACGATGGTTCCTTGCCCAGGCATCAACCGTGGAACCGAACGCTCGGTACCGATGGTGCCGGGGTTCGTGAGGGTGACTGTTACGCCTGCAAAGTCCTCGACCGTCAGCTTGTTGGTCTTGGCTTTTCGGATGAGGTCGTCATAGACGGCAGTGAACTGCGCAAAGTTCATTTCGTCGGCATTGCGGATACACGGCACCACCAAGGAGCGAGAACCATCACGCTTCTCCATGTCGATTGCAATACCTAGACTCACGTGTTCGTTGCGGATGATTCTTGGTTCGCCGTCTGGGCCTTCAAGGTACGAGGCGTTCATCTGAGGCAGGTGATCTGCGATTGCACGCACTAGGGCGAAGCCGATCAAGTGAGTGAAGCTGACCTTCCCGCCACGAGTTCTACCGAGATACCCGTTAATAACGCTGCGATTGACCTCGAGAAGCTTCGCTGGCACTTCTCGGTACGAGGTTGCCGTGGGTACGCCAAGACTGGCTTGCATGTTGGTAACAATTCGAGCGCCTACCCCTCGGATCGGATCGCCGAGAGCTGCCTCTGCGGGCTCCGGTACGTTTGCCGGCTCAGCCGTGCTGGCTTGTTGAGCTGCTGGGACGGCTGCAGGAGTAGCGCTTTCGCTGGGTGCTAGGGGTTGAGCAGGGGATTCTGTCGGCAGCAGTTGCTGCGGTCGGTAGCCCTCAAAGAAGTCTCGCCAAGTCTCAGCTACCGAGTTCGGGTCTTGAAGGAACTGTTCGTACATCTCTTCGACTAACCATGCGTTGGGTCCAAGAGGATCGGGGGAATGATTTTCGGCCACGAACCCGAGACTACCGGCAGGGCAGCGGTCACATGTGCAGTAGGGGCGAGTGCTGCCGAAAGATGGGTAAACGCATAGATTAAGGGAGTGCTTGTTGCAACCTGGAATGTGAACTCACTGAATGCG
>WLJI01000025.1 GCA_009701845.1 Actinomycetota bacterium | reverse complement strand
GACCTAGAGACTGCACTGGCAGAGGGCTATACCCCGCTTCAGATCATCAACGATGTGCTACTCGCTGGCATGAAGGTGGTGGGTGAACTTTTCGCCTCTGGAGAAATGCAGCTGCCTTTCGTTCTGCAATCAGCAGAGACTATGAAATCGGCGGTTGCCTTCTTGGAGCCGATGATGGAACGGGCCGAGGGCGAAACCGGTAAAGGTCGAATCGTGCTGGCCACGGTGAAGGGCGACGTTCACGATATTGGCAAAAACCTCGTCGATATCATCTTGACGAATAACGGCTACGAGGTACACAACCTTGGGATCAAGATCTCTATCACCGAGATGATCGACAAGGCGCTCGAGATCAAAGCTGATGCAATTGGCATGTCTGGCCTTTTGGTGAAGTCCACGCTCATCATGCGAGACAACCTTGCCGAGTTGAATAGCCGCGGCTTGCAAGACATTCCCGTGCTGCTCGGGGGCGCTGCACTGACCCGAACCTATGTAGAACGAGACCTACGAGAGGTCTATGAAGGGCGGCTGTTCTACGGCAAGGATGCCTTCGAAGGCTTACGCGTCATGGATCGCCTTGGAGAGATCCGCATCGGCAAGCTGGATGTAGACGATGGGATGGTTCCCACCGAGAAGGAACTGCACCGGCACCGCGTTGCAGACGAACCGGCAGAACCTGTGGAGATTCCGTCGCGCTCCCCCGAGGCAACGATGGACAACGAAATCTTCGTTCCGCCATTTCTCGGCTCAAAGGTGATCAAAGGAATCTCCCTTGATGACATTGCCGCCTACATCAACGAGACCGCCTTGTTCCGCAATCAGTGGCAGTTCCGGCCAGAAGTGCTACCCGACGGGAGCAAGGAAACCGACGAGCAGTTTAAGGATCGCATCAGGCCCACTCTGCGAGAGCAGCTTGCCGAGGCCAAAGAACAAGGTCTGCTCATTCCTCAGGTGGTGTACGGCTTTTACGCGGTGAATGCCGACGGTAATGACCTTGTGGTGTTTACCGACGAGACTCGCACCTCCGAACTCATGCGGTTTAGCTATCCGCGGCAATCAGTAGAGCCCTTCTTGTGCATCTCCGATTTCTTCCGACCGATCGACTCTGGAGAGGCTGACTACGCAGCGTTTCATATCGTGACCATGGGCGCAGCAGTATCGGAACGAGCAGCAGAGCTCTTTGCAGAAAACCGCTACCAGGAGTACCTGCTACTGCACGGACTCGGAGTGGAGATGGCCGAGGCGCTCGCCGAATTTTGGCATCGACGCATTCGAGAGGAGTGGGGCTTTGCAGATCAAGACCCTGAGCCAATCGTTGGCAGTCCAACCCAAGTTGCACTGGCAGGACTGTTCCGCCAGAAATACCGAAGCGGACGATACTCATGGGGTTACCCGGCATGTCCTGATCTGGAAGACAACGAAAAAGTTGCGCTGCTCTTGGAGTCCAGTCGCATCGGCGTTGAGTGCACCGAGGAAACCAGCTTTCAGTACCAACCGGAGCAAACTACCTCGGCTCTGATTTGCCATCATCCACGCGCTAAATACTTCGTAGCCAAGTAGCCTCATCAGTTCATGCACATTCTTGTCACAGGCTGCGCTGGCTTCATTGGAAGCCACACCACCGAGCGTTTACTGCGAGACGGTCACACGGTTCGTGGGGTTGACTGCTTCACCGATAATTATGATCCGGCGCTCAAGCGTGCTTCTCTGCGCGACGCAACTGCCAACCCGGGTTTTGAGCTCATCGAGGCCGACCTCGTTTCTGCAGACCCGCATGCGCTGCTGCAGGGGATTGATGCTGTCTTGCATCTTGCAGGTCAGCCCGGAGTGCGAGACTCCTGGGCGAGTGGTTTTGAGATCTACGTGCAGCGCAATATCACTGCCACGCAGCGACTCCTTGAAGCAGCAAAGTCAACCAATATTTCTAGGTTTGCAGCCGCCTCAAGTTCCTCCGTCTATGGAAACGCCGAGACCTACCCAACGACTGAACTTGCCGTTCCCCAACCTGTGAGCCCCTACGGGGTCACCAAGCTGGCGGCTGAGCATCTGTGCACGTTGTATGCAAAGAACTTCGGTGTGCCGACGGTTTCACTTCGGTACTTCACCGTCTACGGACCTCGCCAGCGACCAGATATGGCACTGCGGCGGATGATCGACCTGTCACTTGCTGGAAAAGCATTCCCGCTCTTTGGCGATGGCAGCGTGAGTCGAAGCTTTACCTACATCGATGACGTAGTCGAGGCCAATCTGGCAGCGCTGCTGAGCGAGTCTCCGAGCGGCAGCGTGTGCAATATTGCAAATGAGTCCACTGCGTCGATGACCGAACTTATTGCTTTAGTGGGCGATGCGCTGGGCCAACCAGTTCAGCTTGACCAATTGCCCGCAGCAGCCGGAGATGCCCAACGCACTGGCGGATCATCAGCACTAGCTGCGGAACTGCTCGGCTGGTCGCCATCTACATCGCTCGAATCAGGCGTGCTTCAGATGGTGACTTGGTGCCGAGATGAAGCTGAGCTTGCGCAGCGCTGAACAGTACAGCCGGCTATCCGTTCAGCCAGCCAGCCAGTCGTTCGTCAGGGCAGCCGTTCGTCAGGGCAGCCAGCCATCAGCACACCAAGCCCCGCTTGCTAACTCACTTGACTAGTTCACGCCTAAAGAGTCCAAGCGCACCCCACAGGTCACTGTTGGTGGTTGCATCGTCATAGATGCTGCCGCCTATTGCGCCAGAGTCGACCATGGCTGCGTTCATCCAAAACAAGTCAGACCCAGTAAGCCTGGCTGCCTCTCCACCGATCGGGTGCACGGGCAGGTTTGGGTTGTTCGTTGCTCTGCGCAACCGAACAACGCTTTCGTACGTGTAGCGATAGGGGTCCAGCCATCCGGACTGAGGCGTGCGATACGACCAGTAAGCCATCGGCATCCAAGCGTCAAAGAGCGGCGCGAGCTCGCTGTAGGGGAAACTCGGCCACCATGAGCGATTGAGCTCTTCCCAAATCACCGGCGTCACTGGAATGGCCGCCATTGGCAACTGCGGAAAGAACCCTCGAACAAATTGCGACTCCGTGACGAGATTCTGTGATCTTGCTGCAACATTGGGATTTGCAGTGGACTCAATATCAATTCCGAGTCCATCAAAACCAAATCGAGCAATCTCGACTAGCCGATCAAGGTCATAACCAACATCGTTAAATTCCGGCAGGTACCAACCCACAACCCGAACGCCGAGCGCATGGGCGCGATCAACTATTCGCCGAAGCAGCGCACGGTCTAGCAACGGCTCATTCGGCAACCTGAAGGTGGCTGTTTGGATGTACAGGGTTTGCACTCCTGCTGCGGCAATCCTGTCTACGTCGCCAACGCCAAGGGGAGGGCGAGCCGCAGGGTTGCGTGATGCCACAAAACTGGGAGACCAGTCATAAACATCCCACCAAGTTCCAAGACCCTTGAACACAATGGCGCGAACCGCATCAGGACTCGGCGGGCCGGCGGAGGGTGCTGGTTCACAAGCTGCAAGAAATACT
The DNA here is from genome assembly GCA_009701845.1 of Actinomycetota bacterium. Taxonomy (GTDB): domain Bacteria; phylum Actinomycetota; class Acidimicrobiia; order Acidimicrobiales; family Microtrichaceae; genus IMCC26207. Next base: position 18,486 of record WLJI01000025.1, on the reverse strand, counting down.
GCTCCGACAGCCAACACGGCGAGTAAGGCAAACCGGCGTGGGCTAAGGAGACGCGAAGAAAACTTTCTCTGCTCTGGGGGCATCAAACCATTTTACCCATACGACTCCTGAGAGGTCCAGAGTCTTTGTACCCTGAGATCATCAGCAAGACTCACAGGTAAGCAGAACCCAACGAGCACAGGTAACCAAAGAACACAGGTAACGAATAGCCTGAGACGCTCAACTATCACAGGAGATAGGCAGATGGACGAAGCAGTACGCGAACAGGAAACTACCGAAGCACAGGCTCGAGCGGCACGACGCACCCGAGGCATTGAGCGAATGTCCGAGATATACAACTTCGAGGTTGGCGACGGCCCAGGCGACTTCTACGGCTACACACTTGAACACCTTTTCGGAGATATTTGGGAGCGACCTGGCTTATCCCTACGCGATCGTCGACTGCTACTCATCGGCCTGATGGTGGCAGATGGGCTCACAGATACCCTCCAGGTGCAGCTCGACTCTTGTCTTGATAAGGGCGACCTGAGCGCCGATGACCTTGAAGAGATCGTGGTCTTTCTCAGTCACTATGCCGGCTGGCCGAAGGGCGCAGGACTCAATAATCAGGTCTCGACTGCGATCGGCCGTCATAACAAGAAACTTGCACAACAAGCCAGCGAACGCTGACGTCGAGAGGCTCCCGAGGCCTCGTCATGAGCCGTAAAGCGGAGTTGTGCCTGCTAGTCACTCGGTGTCGGTGTTAGGCCATCGAGAGGATTGCGCGAGCCACCAGGTCGATTCCAAAGGCAGTCAGGATTGCTAGGTACAACAACCCTGTGGCCGCCATCACCGCTGAGTAGTAGCGCTCCTTGAGCGCCAAGCGAGTGACCACTATCAGCCCGATGGTGGTGACCACACATGCGGCCCAGAACCAACCCAGCATGCCGTTGTAGCCATCATCAATAGTGCCGTCGAAGGCCGAGATCATGCCAGGGGCGATCAATAAAAGGATTACTTCAACAGGCCAGATAAACCCGAGGTATTTCACCAACTCAAGCAGCGGAGCTCGAGGAAGGCCTGGTTGCGTGAGGTACCAGTGTCCTAACAACATCGCGTCGGACACGCAGCCCAAGAAGGCGGCCCCCACCACGACGCGTGCCACTGATAGCCAGATGGGGCTGCCCGCAGCAACGCCTCCAGCCACTATCCCCACAAGGCCGATCGCTGGAGCGATTAAGTCGAGCGCTGGGGGAAACTCTTTTTGGGTTGCGTCGAACCTTTGCTCGGAGCGCTCGATTCCCGTCATCTGCGCTACCCGAGCGGAGCTCTGCTCAACTCGTTCGCGCTGACCAGATACCCCGGCCGACCTGCGAAACCAAGAGACTGCGCCCACTGCACAACAAGCCAGCACGACCCCCGCCGACGACAGTTCTCGCAACGGCACCGATCCGTATCGCAAGCCCACCCAAAGAGCTAGCGCTGCAATGACTCCGAAGGTGCCACGTAGTAACCAGCCATAACCGATTGAGACCACTCGCCGTCTTGTTGTGACCCAGAGAAATGCCAAGCCCCCCGTTGCCCATTGCAGAAGAAAGGTAGCGATTTCTAGCGATATCACAGCTTGCTTAGGCTAGGCCCTCGCAGGCCGGCGCTCCCAGTTCAGATCAGGCTGAGGCTTCGATAGATCGCATCTACCAAATTGACTCGTCGGAACGACAATGCCGTGTCGGCATCTAGGCCTGCATTGAACAACACTGCAAGCACGAGATCGTGTTCGGGATCTGCCATGGCAAAACTGGTTCCACCTTGGCCTGCGTGGCCAAAGGCCAGATCGCTTGGAGCGTCACCAAAGAAGTGCGAGGAAAGCGGCGTCATAAACCCCAGGCCAAACCCAGCATCGCGATCAAGTGTTACGTCGAACGTAATTGGCATCCGAGCAGTGACTGCGTTGCTCAGCAATTCGGCCGGAAGAACGCGATTCGCACCCTTCAGGTCACCCAAGAGTCCCGCATAAAAAGCAGCCATAGCGCTCATGGTTCCGTATGAACCAAAAGCGGGGTTCCACTCTGCGGCAGTTTCTGGCCCAACCTCGGCTAGCAGAGGAATGGGCCGATCCATGGTGAGATCCAAGGTGGCCGAAATGCGCGGCGCATACTGCGCATACTGCTCTGGTCCGATTCGCAGCACGAGGTCCTCGGCATCGACCCCATAGGGATTGAGTACGGCTGAGCGAACATATGAATCAAAGGGCTGCTCGCTCAGTTCCTCAATCACGCGACCCAATAGGAACCACGCGCCAAATTCCGAGTACGCAGAATCTGATCCGAATCTCCAGCCAGCAGGTGGCTCTGATGCATAGACCCAGCCTTCGCGGCTGCGTTCGGGCAAGATTCGAGCAAGGATGGTGTTGACCACATGCAGGCCTGCAGTGTGACCAAGCAGTTGCTCAATGGTGCGATCAGCAATCCAAGGGGTGCTCAGCGCAGGAATAACATCGCCAAGGCGATCGCCAAGGCTGAGTTCGTCCTCGGCTATGAGTCGCAAGACAGCCACAGCAACCAACGGCTTTGCCGTGCAGTACAACGCAGACAAGGTGCTGGTCTCATACGGGGCATGTAGATGCGTATGCCCTGCAGCCATGTCGAGAACGGTTTCACCGGCCTGAGTTACAACGATCTGGGCACCGGTATGAAAGAACCCTTCTTGGGCCTCACGCTCAACACGATCAACAAGTTCTTCGAAGGGTTCAGTTACAAGCACCCTGTGACGGTACCCGACTTGGCGAGCGGACTCAGTGGCAGGACTCAGTTCTTCCCAGCTTGTTCCGCTAGGAGCGAGCGCGCGACGGCCGAGATCTGGATCTCGTCAGTGCCTGCATAGATTTGAAGCACCTTTGCGTCACGCGCAAGCTGTTCGACCTCATACTCAGCCATGTAGCCGTTACCGCCGAACAGTTGCACAGCCTCGAGGGCCACGTCCGTCGCTGCCTGTGCTGCGTACAGCTTGGCTGCAGAGGCCTCGGCGTAGCTCATCGCTACCCCAGCGGCAGACATTTCGATGTATCGAAAGACAAGATTCTGCAGGTTCATCCGCGCAACTTCCATCTTGGCAAGCTTGAGTTGGATCAACTGAAATTGCCCAATAGCTTGGCCAAACTGCACGCGCTCGTTTGCATACGACAAGCTCAGCTCTAAGCAGCGGTCAACGATTCCGAGTGCCATTGCGGCCACCCCTGCCCGTTCCATCGAGAAGGTTGCCTTGGAAGCCTCTTTGCCACGTTTGCCCTCGTAGGACTCAAGAGACTCACCGAGCAGACGATCAAACCCGACACGCACATCGCTCAAGAAAAGCTGCCCCGTCGGCGAAGAGTGGATTCCCATTTTGCGCAGTGGCTTTGACTGCTCAAGACCAGGCATGCCCGAATCAAGGACAAACTGCACAATCTTTCGTTCTGCAGGCGGATTCCCCTCATCGAGTTTGCAGATAAATACGATCGTGTCGGCATGCGGACCATTGGTGATGAAGGTCTTCGATCCGTTCAGCACAAACTCATCTCCGTCTAAGCGAGCGGTAGAGATCATTGAGCCAAATGCATCAGATCCTGAGCCTGGCTCGGTAATTGCCCAAGCTCCGACCTTGTCCATCGTGAGCAGATCTAGCGCCCACCGCTCTTTTTGCGCTGTCGTCCCCTTACCCATGACGGCTGCAGCGGTGAGCCCCATCGATACGCCCATTGCTGTGACCATTCCAGGACACACTCGACAGAGTTCAATGATGGGGATCATGGTGAAGGCAATGCTGTTCGGGTCTCGCGGGCCGTCCGAGCCCTTCTCCACGGCCTCGCCAGCGGCGGCTGCTTTTTCTGCAGCAATCCTCTTGGCGAATGATGAGCGCTGCATATCACTCATACCAAAGGTCTTAAACAGTTTTCGCAGCAGATCGTAGGGAGGCATCTCGCCGAATTCGAGTTCTTCTCGGTGCGGCCGAATCTCTTTGTCTACAAAATCTCGGACAGCTTGTTGCACCATCTGTTGTTCTTCTGACCACTCGTACATTTCTGCACTCCCCTAGCTGCTACGTGAGCCTGATTGGTTTGGTTGCCTGATCGGGTTGACACAGATTGGGTGTCACCAAAGTTCTTGACCGCTTGGTCAAGTTTAGGGCGCGTGAGCGAAAAGAACGAGTCGTTCAGTCGTGGAATGAGTCACGCAGGGGAATCCAAGGAGCGACCTCGCCCCACCACCCAAGCTCGGCAGGTATCTGCGGCAGCCCTCGATAAATATCCACATAGGCCGGCTCTTGCAAAAGACCATGCAATAACAACAGCAGGGTCCATCGAGCATCCACTAAGCCGCCCTCTTCGATTCCCTCAAGGGCGGTGACCTGGCCTGCGCGCATACGCAGATAGTTTCGCCACGTCATGACCACGTGCATTTCGGGGGCTCCGTAGGCCGGCGCATCTGCGGTCAACTCGGTCCAATCGTCGACCACCTCACAGATTGCTCGGGCTCCATTTCGATACTGAACCTCTAAGGCGAGCGGACCCACTGGGCTTCCGGTGAGTTCAAACTTCAGCCGTGCAGTTGCATCCGGAATCTCTGGGAGTTCTCCCCAGCGGTCACTGCTCACATCGTCAAGCGGCGGCAGCGCAAACATATCTTGAGCAATTCGCACCTGCACTGCCGCAACTTGTTCTGGCCCAGCAAGCTCAGGCGAGAAGGCATCAAAGGGATCACCATGGCGGACCAAAGCCCACGGGGCAGGTGTTGAGTCCTGGACCCAAGACTGCAACTGGCCTCGCTCAAAGACCTGATGGTGAGAGACGCTCGTTCCATCGGCAGTAATCGTTTCGTGGTACACGATGCCCGACGCATACTCCGGCCGCGGGTTCTCCATCTGCCCGCCAGCCTGCTGCCGCGTAGTTTGCTGCCCACCTTTGGCCACAATTCCCATTACGTACCCTCTGTGGTTAGAAGCTGCTCAGCAGCCTGAGCGCTGCTCTTTGCGTGGTAACTCGATCGGGTGAACGGGCTTGACTCAACATGTGCAATGCCAAACCCCTCACCAATTAACTTGAATTCATCAAATTCCTCAGGTGTCCACCAACGAGCCACCGGAAGGTGATTCGAGGTGGGTCTCAGGTACTGCCCAATGGTGACAATCGAAACCCCAACGGCTGCAAGGTCGGCCAAAGTCGCACTGACCTCATCGGCCTGCTCTCCCATTCCGAGAACGAGACCCGATTTAGTTTGAAGTCCCGCAGCAACAGAGCGCGAGAGCACGGCAAGGGACCTTGCGTAGGAGGCCGAAGGCCTAGCTGCTCGTTGCAGACGAGCAACGGTCTCGATGTTGTGATTCAACACATTGGGGGCTGCATCAAAGATCAACTGAAGTGAGTTTGGTTCGCCCTTACAGTCAGAAATGAGCGCTTCGATTTGTGTTCCCGGTCGAGCCTGACGGATCGCCCGAATTGTTGCTGCCACGTGTTCTGCGCCGCCATCAGCCAGGTCGTCGCGTGCAACCATGGTGATAACTGCAAACTCCAGACCCATTCGATCTACGGCCTCGGCCACACGCGCTGGTTCATCTGCATCAAGCGGCTCCGGGTGCGAAGTGTCTACTAGGCAAAAGCCGCAGGCCCGAGTGCAACGCTCACCGCAGACCATAAAGGTCGCCGTGCCATCAGCCCAGCACTCAGACAAGTTGGGGCAGCCGGCTTCTTCACAAACCGTCACTAGATCAAGATCGCGAATGGTCTGCTTTATCTTGAGTACGTCGCCCCCGAGTTTGACCTTGGCTCGCATCCACTCTGGTTTGCGGTCACCAATAGCAATGCCCTCTGCCACGCCAGCTTCCAAAAGTCGGCCGCGAAGCCTCACCGAGGTTCCGTTCGGGGATGGTGCCTGCGCGCTTGGGCGAAGGGTGTTAGATCCGTCGGTGAGTTCCCCAGGTCCAGCACCCCGACTAAATGCAGAGAGATCTGTATCGGTGTGCCGCCACACCACATCGGAGCGCTCATTCCACTCGGGGCACCAGTTCTGTTCAAACTGGGCGACAAAAGCGTCAACAGCCTCTTGCATGGTTACCGCGGATCCCTCATTCGCCAGAGAGGTCACCCCGTAATCTGCAATTCCGCAGGGGACGATGTGTGAGAAATAGTCCAGATCAGGGGCCACGTTGAGTGCCACGCCGTGGAGCGAACGACCGCGTTCGATTCTCACTCCGATTGCTGCAATTTTGCGAGCCCGGTTCGTGTTGGGCTCGATCCACACGCCTGGGAACCCATCATGACGACCGGCTCCTGCTAGGCCAAGGTCTGTCATCGTGGCGATGAGAACCTGTTCCAGAAATGAAATATAGGCCTGAGTGTCTGGCAGGGTGCCGAGCAACTCGTCCTTGGCTTGACCAGGCTTCCAGCCCTTGGGTGGAAGCTGCAGAACCGGGTACGCAACAAGTTGACCTGGCCCGTGATAGGTCACGTCGCCACCCCGATCAGAGGTGATGAGCTCGGCACCGACCGCTAGCGGATCAACGAGCACATGAGCGGGATTCGCATTGCGTCCCAGAGTGAACGTGTGCGGATGCTCAAGTAAGAAAAGCCGATCAACTCCCGTAGCTGGAAGCTCTGCATGTACGCCCTTTTGTAGCGCCCACGCGTCTCGATACGGCACCGTGCCTAACCATCGGGTGCGCAGTCCGCCGCCAAGACCGCGAAGGCCATGCAGGTCTTCGAGCGCAGCGGAAGAAGGAAGCATGGTCATACCCTGTCAGATGTGGTTGAGTTCAGGGCCGCGAGCTTCAGATTTCTGCTGCCCAGTCGCGGGTTTCGATAATTTCTTTGACTCGAGCCATGAACGCCGCTGCATAGGCACCATCAAAGGCACGATGGTCCCAAGACAAGGTCAGGTTGCCCACCGAGTGAATGGCAATGCTCTCGACCCCGAAAGCGTCAACGGCGACAACTGGCTGACGAGCGACTCCGTCAGTAGAAAGAATGGCCACTTGTGGCTGATTGATTATTGGAACCACGATGAGGGTTCCGTAGCTACCGGAATTAGACAGGGTGAACGTACCCCCAGAGATGTCATCTGGGCCAAGCTGACGGTTTCTGGCCCGACCGGCTAGGTCATGAATATCTCCGGCAATCGCTCGAAGGCGCTTGTCGTGTGCATCACGCACCACAGGGGCAATCAGGCCCTCGTAGCCCAAATCAACTGCGACTGAAAGGTGAACCGCGTCATGCAAGATGACGGCCCCATCACCCATCGAAGCGTTCATATGAGGGAACTCGTGCAAGGCATCCACGACGGCTCGAGAGATGAACGGCAGATAGGTGAGCGAGTACCCCTCATCCGCCTTGAACTGCGCACGATGGGCATGCCTGACGCGCTCTACTCCCTCGTAATCCACCTGCACGATAGTGATGGCATGCGGTGCCGAGGCCTTCGAGGCGAGCATCGCTTGGCCAGTGATTCGCCGGATCTTATTGAGTTGCTCTACGCGTTCCCCTGTGCCTGGCACCATTGGGATAACACTCGACTTCGGGGCTGCTGTGGGTACTGAGGCGCTCACAGGCGCAGGCTGTGCAGTAGCCGGAGCGGCAGCAGCGGCCGGCGCCGGGGCCGGAGCCGGGGCCTGGGCCGGAGCAGCAGCGGCCGGAGCGGCAGCGGGAGTTCCTGCATGGGAGTCGACCACGGCGAGCACGTCTTCTCGAGTGATGCGACCGCCCACACCGGTTCCAGAAATGGTTGCCGGGTCGAGTTGATGTTCCTCGATGAGTCGTCGAACGAGAGGCGACAGCAAGGCTCCTGCGGCCATCTGCGGGGCCGCGGCACCTGATTGCGCAGTTGCTGGAGCTGGTGCTGGGGCAGGAGCAGGGGCTGCAGCGGGAGCAGGCGCTGGTGCTGGTGCTGGAGCAGGGGCTGCAGCGGCAGCAGGCGCCGGTGCTGGAGCAGGAGTTGGTGCAGGCGCAGGCGCAGGCGCCACCGGAGCAGGCTCAGGTTCAGCGGCCGCAGGAGCAGCTGCCACTGGAGCAGGAGCAGGTTCAGGTTCAGCGGCCGCAGGAGCAGGAGCAGCAGCTCCTTGGCCCACGACAGCTAAGACAGTGCCTACGTCGACTGTGTCGCCCTCTGGAACACGGATCTCTGTCAGAACTCCCGCAGAGGGTGCAGGAACTTCGGTATCTACCTTGTCGGTCGAGACTTCAAAGAGCGGCTCATCTTCTTCAATGGATTCACCAACTTGTTTGAACCATCGGGTAATCGTTCCCTCGGTGACTGATTCACCAAGCTGTGGCATCAAGATCTCGGCCATAAGAAGAGGTTCCCTTCAGTATCGATTCGCCGTAAGAGTCCGGCAGATCAGCTACAGGTTACTTGTGTTGAACTTGTCTATAAATTCAGTCACTTTTGAAGTATCTCTGATTGGTAGATGTTCCCCAGGCGGTTGCCGCCTGATCAGGCATCATCTCGCCAAGACAACTCGAACTCCTTATCCGTGGAGTGAACGCCCCGTCAGCGCGAGCATCGACTCGCCAAAGAGCTCGGTCAGCGATGGATGCGGCTGAATGAGTTCTGCAACCTCATCAACGGTTGCCTCCCAGTTGACGGCAAGATACCCGCCGGAGAGTTGCTCAGTTACCCAAGGGCCAACCATGTGAACACCGAGTACCGTTCCTGCGGTTCCGTCGGCACGCTTCTCGGCGATGATCTTCACCAGACCATCAGTCTCTCCCAAGATTTGAGCTCGACTGTTACCAGCAAACCGGTGTTTAGAGACAACCACTTCGTAGCCTGCGGCTTTAGCGGACGCCTCGGAGTGGCCAGAGAAAGCAACTTCGGGATGGCAATAGATCGCCCAAGGAACTTTTCCGTAATCAATCGGTGCGGGTGACTCACCCAAGATGTCCTTGATGGCAAGAATGCCCTCGGCAAAGGCCACATGTGCCAACTGCGGACTCGCAATTGCGTCACCAACGGCCCAGACCGAGGCTTCAGCAGTCCGGCAGAGCGAATCAACTTCGAGATGCCCGCGGTCAGAGATTTGCACCGCGGTTCCTGCATCGAGCAAACCACCGGTGTAGGGAACACGCCCCACCGACACCACAACGACATCGGTATCGATGGTTTCGCCGTCACCAAACTGAACCGTAGTTCCACCAACTGGATTCGGGGTATGGCCAGTTACTGCAACTCCGGCACGAACCGTGATTCCCTTTTTCTTAAAGGACTGCAGCACGACTCGTGTGACATCGTCATCACAGCCAGGAAGAACCTTGGGAAGCGCTTCGAGAACAGTCACGCTGCTGCCAAGATCCGCCAAAGTCGACGCAAACTCGCAGCCGATCGCGCCGCCACCGATGACGACTGCTCGGCGGGGGATTTGCGTGAGATGAAAGAACTCATCGGAAGTCACCACAGTGGTGCCATCGGGCTCAAACCCTTGAATCACACGGGGCACAGATCCTGGAGCAAGGATGACGGCGTCGCCAGAAATCGTGGCCTGTTCACCGTCTCGTCCAATGACATGGACACGTTTGTCGGGGCCTAATGATCCCAAGCCGTTGAACATCGTGACCTTGCGATTCTTGAGCAGCATGACCACTCCGCCAGCAAGTTTGTTGATTACCTCTTGCTTGCGCTGAAGCGTGATGCTCCAGTCCACAGTCTTTGGCTCGACTATCACCCCGAACTCTGCGGCGTGTTTGACCGTTCGAACAATCGAGGCGGTTTCAAGAAGTTCCTTTGCCGGGATACACCCTCGGTGCAAACACGTTCCGCCGATTTTGTCCATCTCTATCAGCGCAACGTTGAGCCCTGCTGACGCACCGTAGAGCGCAGCCCCGTAACCACCGGGTCCGCCACCGATGACGACCACATCAAAGTGTTGGTCCTCTGCTGCGGTTGCCTCAACAGATTCTGAAGGCATGGGGTCGGCTGAAGCACTAGTCGCTGTTTGCACGTTGGTGTTTTCCACGAACCACAGACTACTCAGATGAGCTGTGCCGCTTGCACGGCAAATGCAACCAAAATTGCCATTCCACATATCAACGCTAGAACGATCAGCATTCGGGTACTCACGCACCACAAGCTACTGCGAGTGGACAGGTGCGAAATCATCAGGGCGAGTAGCGCAGTGTGAAGCAGTAGCTTCTCCTCAAGCAGATTCTCTTGTAGCAGATTCATTCTGGCTAAAGTCATGTGCTGAACAGCTACCAAGGCCAGAGTTTGCTGGTCACTCATGAGCTAGAAGACGAAAAGTGACCAGCGCAGCTGCGCAAGAACCGGAGGACGACGTGCGAGATGCACTAGGTGAAGTGCAATCAGTACTAGTACTCGGAGGGGGATCAGATATCGGCCAAGCGGTGTGTCTTCGCTTGATCCAAGGTCGCTGTAGAACAGTGATACTTGCAGGCCGTCCCGAGGATGGCATGGAGTCTGTTGCTCAGGTACTCCGCGCTGGCGGCGCAGAAAAGGTCGAGATTATTCACTGGGACTGCACTGACGTGGAGAGCCATTCCAAGGTGATCGGGGACGTGTTCGAGGAGTTCGGCGATATTGATTTGGTCTACGCACCGGCCGGGATCTTGGGAAGCCAAGAGGCCTTCGAAGCCGACCCTGCCTTTGCCGCAGCCGCTGTGCAAATCAACTTCGGAGGCTTAGTCTCGGCCAGCTTGGTTGTTACAGAACGATTCAAGGCTCAAGGGCACGGCGTGTTGGTCTTGATGTCCTCGGTTGCTGGGCTTCGAGCACGCAAAGACAACTTCGTTTACGGCTCAACGAAGGCGGGCCTTGATGCCTTCGCGCAGGGCCTCGGCGACAGCTTGGCCGGAACGGGCATCAAGGTGATCGTTGTTCGCCCCGGGTTTGTGCACACCAAAATGACCACCGGAATGAAGGCCGCACCGTTCTCTACAACTCCAGAAAACGTGGCAGATCTACTGAGCGCGGCGCTAGCCAACGGTCATGAAGTGGTCTGGGCGCCGCCAATTCTGAAGTACCCGTTCTTCATCTTCCGGCTTCTGCCGAGAGCAGTTTGGCGCAAGGTGAGCGAACGCGGCTGACTAGGTCGCGACCACTCCGGCAGACAGCAGTGCTAATCAAGTACGGAAGCCGGCCACTGACGTCGGCGAAAGAGGACCAAAGTTATGAAGATTGCACTTACCGGCGCTAGCGGCCTGATCGGCACACAACTCATCGACGCGCTGTTGCATGACGGCCACGAATTGACTCAGTTCACACGGCCGAGTTCTAGCCCTGCAGCGAACGCAGCTGCAACCGGTTCGGCTGACTCGTCGCCACTTATTCGGCAGGCTTCTTGGGACCCGGCAAGAAAGCTCATAGATGCAAGCGCCCTCATCGGCGTAGAGGCAGTCATCCACCTTGCTGGAGTTGGTATCGCCGATACGCGGTGGACAGCTCAGCAAAAAGATCGAATCCTTACCTCACGCACGCTCGGCACCAGTCTCATTGCCGCCACGATGGCTGCGATGGATCAACCCCCGGCGGTTCTGCTGTCTGGATCTGCAATCGGCTACTACGGGGAGCACGGCGATGAGGTTCTTGATGAGTCGGGCAGCCCTGGCTCAGACTTCACTGCTCGGGTTTGTATTGATTGGGAGGCCGCTGCTCAGCCTGCAGTAGATGCCGGTATTCGCGTTGCCTTTCTGCGTACAGGAATCGTGCAGTCAACCGAGGGCGGAGCGCTTGCCAAACAACTCCCCTTCTTTAAACTCGGCCTTGGCGGCAAGGTGGGTTCTGGCAAGCAGTACATCAGTTGGATTTCAATTCAAGACGAGGTCCGTGCCATTCAGTTCCTCCTGACCCATGAGCTGTCTGGACCAATCAACTTGACTGCTCCCGAACCTGTAACGAACGCCGAGTACACCAAGATTCTGGGTGGTGTGCTTCATCGCCCGACCACGATTTTGCCAATCACCGGGCCGAGACTTCTGTTCGGGCGAGAGTTGGCTGATTCGTTACTCCTGACAAGTTCACGAGTGGTGCCAGCGGCATTGCTCGAGGCAGGGTTTAGCTTTGACTATCCCGAACTCGAACCTGCTCTCTCTGCGCTGCTCGCCTAGCCTTGGCAGAAATCACTTCCCCCGCGCTACTCAGCCTGAGAGAAAATCAGAATAGGAACACCCCTTGAGTGAGAACAAAAAACAAGTCTCGGTAACGCGAATCATTCCCGCCGATGCGCAACGAATCTTTGATGTGGTAGCTGACCCGACGTTGCATCACGTCATCGACGGTTCGGGCAGCGTCCAAGGTGCCGCTGGCGAACCTCGCAAACTTGGCCTTGGAGACAAGTTCAGCACGAGCATGCGCATTGTTGTTCCGTATCGAATCACGAACAAGGTTCTGGAATACGAGGACGGCCGCCTGATTGCCTGGGCGCACATGGCCGGTTGGCGGTGGCGCTACGAGTTTGAACCAATTGAAGATGGTCCCGATGCTGGGTCTACACGGGTGACCGAGACTTTTGATTGGTCAACCTCGGTTGCAGGCCCGTACATAGAGTTTATGAAGTTCCCGAAGAAGAATCTCAAGAGCATGGAGGCAACCCTGTCTCGCCTTGACGCCTTCGTCGAGAACACTGCCTCACCGCTCTAATATCACCCAAGCGTTGATCCAACTCAGCAGAAGATTGACCCACCTCTATCAGATCTCATTCGGGGACCATCGGTGACGGAACTAGCGAAACGCAAAGTGGCAGCCTTCGACTTTGACGGCACCCTCTCTGATCGCGACACGCTCATCCCCTTCCTGCTTCGCGTCACTGGACGCTCGCGCTTCGCTCAGATAGTTGCGCAAATTGGGGTCTCGGGCATAGGCCGAAGTGTGAACCTGAGAGATCGAGACGCGGTCAAAGCCGAGATGATTCACCGTGCGATGTGCGGTCGTCGCGAGGAAGACCTTCAGCGCCTTGGCCGACTTTACGCCCGGGACTTGGTCGTCAATGAACTCAACCCCGTGGTGCTTCAGCGACTTGAGCAGCATCGCGATGCGGGCCACGAGTTGCTTTTCGTTTCCGCCTCATTGACCTACTACTTAGAGCCACTCGCTGACGAGTTAGGCGTGAATGCCGTGATCGCCGTAGAACCCACAGTTCAGTACGGCCTACTGACCGGCGAGATGAACTTTCCAAATGTGAGAGCCGAGCAAAAAGCGCTCCGACTGCGATCTTGGCTCAACGAACCAGCTTTCGGACCAATGCGCAACGTTGAACTTTGGTCCTATGGAAACTCAAGTGGCGACCACGCACTGCTCGAGATGGCTGATCACGCGTACTGGCTGGGAAAACAATCCAAGCTGCCAGTAGGCGCGCAGATGTTGCCACCAAGATCAGCGCCGTTGGAGACTGCCTGAGCCGTGCAGTTTGGATGTTGTTATGACCTGCCGCTGAGCGGCAGGTCACACGATCACTTCGGCTGCATCCTTGTGCCGGTATCGATACGAACCGACTCGCCGTTGATGTAACTATTGGTGATCAGTTCGAGCGCCAGCGAGGCATACTCGGATGCGTAGCCGAGACGCTTCGGAAAGAGCGTGTCCTTCATGAGGTGATCCTTCATTTCTTGATTGCCGCCATAGATCGGCGTATCAAAGAAACCAGGAATAATGGTGTTGCAACGAATACCTGCTGGGGCGAGATCTCTTGCGATCACCAAGGTCATTCCTACGATGCCGGCTTTTGATGCAGCGTATGCAACCTGGCCAACTTGGCCTTCGACTGCAGCAACTGAAGCAGTGTTGATGATTGCTCCACGAGCGTTGTCTTCATCAGGGTCGTTCAATGACATGGCAGAGGCTGCAAGGCGAGTCACGTTGAAGGTGCCCACCAAGTTGATATCGATGACCTTGCGGAACAGTTCTAGGTTGTGTGCTGATTCGTAACTGCCGTCGCGACCAATCGTGCGAGAGGCCCAGCCGATCCCGGCCGAGTTGATCACAGCGCGCAGCGGACCGAGTTCCTTGGCAGCTTCAACAGCCGCAATGACTTGTTCCTCATCGGTCACATCGGCAGCAGCAAAGATGCCTCCGACCTCTTTGGCGAGTGCATCGCCCTTCTCTGCTTGACGGTCTAGGTCGAGGATCACAACCTTGGCGCCCTTGGCTGCCAACGCACGGACCGAGGCTTCGCCTAGCCCAGAGGCTCCACCGGTGACTATTGCTGATGCATTCTGAAGTTCCAACATTCAAGAGACTCTATTGACCGAACGGTCAAGCAGGCCAACCGAACGCAGAAGAAATCTCGAATCTGGTTCGGAATTCTTTAGTGGTGCGCTTCCCATGCCGAGAATCAAGCGGAATGACAACTCCGCACAGCCAGCAAACGAAAGAAGCAGATGTGAATACTGCCGCGGCCACCGCCACCACCTCGACCACCGAAGCCCCTTCCAACGACTACATGTCGGGGCTCTTTGCTCATCCTGACCCGGACGCCGGCCCGTATGCTGCGCTTGGTCTGACTCGGCTGGCCACATGGAAAGAGATCACGGTTGCGCACCGCCGGTTGCTCTCTGAGTTGCACCCAGACCGCCATGTTGACGCCGACCAAGAACTACGGGATCTTGCAGAACGCAGAGTTCGCGATGTGAACGAAGCTTTCGCAACCATCCGCCGGCAACGTTCAGGAAAGCAGCGCTAAGGCCAGCCGCCTCATTAGCGAAGTACGTCTAGCTCTATCTGCCACACCTCATCGCCAAGCGCTTGAGTGAACTTATTGAGCTGCAGGTCGGCTTCACCGTTGACGCCATCGGTCACGACCAGGGCGCCAAGTGACACAGAGCGCAACCATCCGTCTCTACGGCCAAGCGCTGATCGCTTTGCGGTTGCGTCGCTCGGCAACTTCTTCTCGAGAGTGACAACGCTTCGTGCCCCTGCGCATGCGTCCTCGAATGCGGCGCGAGTGTGAACAGACCACGAAGCGGCAGGGTTGGGGTACGGCAGCACGACCACATAGGGGATTCCCGCATCAGTTGCCGCAGCGGCAGCAATCTGTTCGGCACCCGGCCGTAACCCAGTCAGCACAACAAGGTCATCGCGAAGCTCGGCCTGGGCACTCAACACCTCTGACATGTGCCTGCGCAGCTTCTTGCCCGCTTCAGATTCGGCAAGATCCGCGGCGCGGATGCCGACGACGGCGTAGGGGGATCCCTCGGGAATGCGCCCATCGCGAAGTGCGGGGCGGTCAGCATCAAGGCTCACCACCGCCGAGCGCAAGGAGCTAGAGCGTGGACCCGCAGAATCAGGGGGTCCCATCTGCTCCTCAGTGGGCGGAACCTCGCCGGTCATGTTCTGCGTAGAGAGGGCAACTGCAACTGCTAGTCGGTCCACAACATCGTTCATTGGGTCCCCGCTGTGGCCTTTCACCCAGTCAAATGTTGTCTGCCGATCAAGGGCGAGTTCAATAAATGGCTCCCACAAATCGCGATTAGCAACTGGTTCTTTCTTTGAGTTCTTCCACCCGCGCTTTTGCCAGCCTCGCCACCACTCATCGCGAAAGCAATTCACTACATACGTGGAATCGCTCACAATGTGAACTGGACCCTCAATGGCTTGCACTGCTTGAAACGCTGCCATGATTTCCATCCGCTGATTTGTTGTGGTGGGGTCATAGCCAGCGGCCCAGGCTCCATCAGGAATGGCCCAAGCCCAACCACCTGGGCCGGGGTTTCCGCGACAAGCGCCGTCGGTATATGCAACAGTGGCCCCATTCGGGGCGGCGATGGGAACAGGTCTAGACACTGTTCGCACGCTAGCCCTACTCGCGAGCGAAGAAATGATCATCACGGCCTGCCTCCGCCCCGTACTCTTCATAACAACTCAGCACCCGGAGAGCTTTATGACTACTGATGGATTTGCTCGTCAACTTCCAGACAACGACCCTCAAGAGACCGAGGAGTGGCTTGACTCCCTTACGGCTGTAGTCGAAACACACGGACCCTCTCGAGCGCGCTATCTCATGGCAAGGCTTCGTGAGCGCTCCGCAGAGCTCGCTATTGACTCTTCAGAGAGCGTCTCAACCCCCTACATCAACACCATCCCTAAGGTGGACGAGCCTTGGTTTCCGGGTGATACCCAAATTGAGCGGCACATCCGGGCCTATATCCGATGGAATGCGGCGGTCATGGTGGTGCGAGCCAATCTGAACGCTGATGGGATCGGGGGCCACCTCTCTACCTTTGCGAGTTCTGCTGCGTTGTATGAGGTTGGGTTTAATCACTTCTTCCGCGGCAAAGAGGGCGGCCATCCGGGAGACCATGTGTACTTCCAAGGCCATGCCTCGCCTGGAATCTACGCCCGTGCGTTTCTTGAATACCGACTCGACGAGGGAGACCTTGATCGCTTTCGAAGGGAAGTGACTAGCTCGGACTCTCCGCCTTCTCAGACCGGCCATGGCTTGTCCTCGTACCCTCACCCGCGCCTCATGCCGGAGTTTTGGGAATACCCAACGGTGTCTATGGGCTTGGGCCCCATCCTGTCTATCTATCAAGCTCGCTTCAATAAGTACTTGCAAAACCGCCGCATCGACGACGCGTTGACGAGCCGTGTCTGGGGATTCATTGGCGATGGCGAGGTAGATGAGCCTGAAACGCTAGGTGCGATCTCCCTTGCAGCTAGAGAAAAGCTCGACAATCTGACTTGGGTTGTGAACTGCAACCTTCAACGCCTTGACGGACCTGTTCGTGGCAATGGAAAGGTCATACAAGAACTGGAGGCCATCTTCCGCGGAAACGGGTGGAACGTGATCAAAGTGATCTGGGGAGGAGGGTGGGATGCGCTCCTTGCGAACGATGTTGACGGCGTGCTGCTCAACAAGATGAACTCAACTATCGACGGCGAGTTCCAACAGTTTGCCATTGAGTCCGGCAGCTTTATTCGGGAGCATTTCTTCGGCCCAGATCCCAGGTTGCGAGCCATGGTCGAACACCTCTCTGACGCCGAGCTTGAGAATCTGCCTCGAGGTGGCCACGACTACCAGAAGCTTTACGCTGCTTACGCTGCAGCCGTAGAGACCAAGGGTGCCCCTACCGTGATCCTTGCCAAGACCATCAAGGGCTGGACACTTGGAGATGGTTTCGAGGGGCGAAACTCAACGCATCAAATCAAGAAGATGAGCCCCAAGCAGCTCATTGAACTTCGGGACCGACTCCACCTTCAAGATGTCCTTCCCGACTCGGCATTCGAGGGTCGGCTTCCCCCCTACGTTCGTCCAGCTCCGGACTCAGAGATCGCCACCTACTTGCTTGGTAGGCGGATCGCGCTCGACGGCCCCTTGCCCTCCCGCGAGGTCGTAACTCGCCGGGCCCTCACGCTGCCCGAAGACTCTTCGTTTGCCGAGCTGCTTCAGGGCTCTGGCACACAGGCAGTATCCACCACCGTTGCGTTCACCCGCCTACTACGCAATCTGTGCCGCGACCCACAGGCCGGCAGCAGGATCGTCCCGATCATTCCCGACGAGGCTCGCACATTCGGCATGGATGCGATGTTCAAAGAACTTGGTATCTACTCGGCTCTAGGACAGAACTACGAACCTGTAGATCATGATTTGCTTCTCTCCTATAAAGAGGCAACAGACGGGCAGATCCTTGAAGAAGGCATCACTGAGGCGGGCGGACTAGCCGACTGGACGGCCGCTGCCACTAGCTACGCTCACCGCGGCGTGCCCATGGTCCCCTTCTTCACCTTCTACTCAATGTTTGGATTCCAGCGCGTTGGTGACTTGATCTGGGCAGCAGCCGATGCGCGAGCACGCGGGTTCTTGATGGGCGCCACCGCGGGTCGCACCACTCTGCAAGGCGAAGGGTTACAACACAACGACGGCCAGAGCTTGGTGTTGTCGAGCGTGGTCCCTGTCTGCCGTTCCTATGACCCAACCTTTGCTTTTGAAACTGCACTGATCGTGCGAGACGGCATCCATCGCATGTATCCCGGTGGTGACGCAGCTGCCGGCGAAGACATCTTCTATTACATCACCCTGTACAACGAGAACTACCTCATGCCGGCAATGCCCGCCGATGAAGGTGGCCACAGCGTGAGCGAGGGCGTGCTGAAAGGACTGTACCGATCCTCTACCGGGTCCGCCGATGCTGGCCCTCGCGCGACGATCTTGTTCTCGGGAGCTGCCCATACCGAGGCAGTCAAGGCTCAGGCGGAACTGAAAGAGCACTACGGCGTGAGCGCCGAACTGTGGTCCGCTACGAGCTATCAGCAGCTACGTGTCGAAGCTCTTGAGGTTGACCACTGGAACTCGCTGCACCCGAACGAGCAGCCACGTGTTCCATGGGTGACAAGTCAACTTGAGCGCTCCCAAGGACCAATCGTTGCAGTCACAGACTTCATGCGAATGGTGCCCGATCAGATCTCGCGGTGGTCACCGCGAGCGTGGACCTCACTCGGAACCGACGGCTTTGGCCGCTCGGATACCCGCGAAACCCTGCGACGCTATTTTGAGACTGACGCTGCCAACATCGTGCTGGCGGTGCTCAACCACCTT
>WLJI01000024.1 GCA_009701845.1 Actinomycetota bacterium | reverse complement strand
GTAAACGGCCAGATCTGGTCTACCCCAAGCTCAGTGAGTTTTTGCACAATCAGCTCGGGCCGCTCCCCTTTGACCACCGCAAACCCGACAGTCACCAGATACTTAGGTGGAAGCTCTTGATGTTGCTCAGCTAGGGGCTCAAGCTGCTGAGTTCCTAAAAAGGCGCAGGATTGCCAACCACCCTGACCATTCGTGGCACACACCTCGTCACCTTCGCGCAGCCTGAGCACGCGCTGAAGATGATGGAGATCATCAGGCTCGAGTTCCAGAGAATCCAAGTTGCTCACCAGAACCTGCGCAGAGGCCGACCGCCATGGGGTGAGTCCTTCTTGTGGCTCCATGGCCGGCCCTAATTCTTAAATGCGGTCTTGAACCGGCTAAAGAACCCTTCGTCTGCAGCAGCGACTTCCTCGCCGCGCACCTCTGCGAAGCGGCGGAGCAGGTCTTCCTCTTCAAGTTCAAGCTTGCGCGGAATCTCGATACCCACTCGGACAAGAAGGTCGCCTCGGCCGTTCCCATGCAGACGCGGCACGCCGCGGCCCTTGACCTTGAACACCTTGCCGACTTGAGTTCCCCGAGGCACGACGAGCTCTTCTTCACCGTCAAGAGTTTCTAGCGTGATATTCGCTCCAAGCGTTGCCTGCACCATGGAGATATCTAACTCTTCAACAAGGTCGTCGCCATGGCGCACAAAGCGCTCATGCGGCTTGACCCGCAAGCGCACGTACAAATCACCCGCAGGACCACCGCGCATGCCAACTGCCCCACGGCCAGTCAGTCGCAGCGTGGAGCCCTCATCTACTCCAGCAGGAACATCCACGGTGTAGGTCTTCTCTTCGATGAGACGCCCAGCACCACCACAGACCTGACACGGTGACGCGATGACTTGGCCTTGGCCGCCGCAGCGACGACATACCGAAGCAGAGACAATCTGCCCGAGCACGGTCTGCCGAACAACCCGAACCTCGCCAGAGCCACCGCAGTCGCTGCATTGAACGGCCGAACTGCCAGGCGCGGCCCCAGTAGAGCTGCATTCCTCGCAGGACACAGCTGTTCGGATGGTCACGTCGCATTGGCAACCAAAGACTGCGTCGGTGAACTCGAGCACTGTCTGCACATCAAGGTCTTCTCCCGGTGGCGGCCCTGCAGGCCCGCGGCTGCGGCCACCGCCGCCACCTCCAAAGGGGTTATTGCCCCCAAAGAAGGAATCAAAGAGATCACCTAGTCCTCCGGCACCACTACCGAAGGGATCCGACATATCGAAGCCATTTGAGCTTCCATAGCGGTCATAACGATCGCGCTTGGCTGGGTCAGACAACACCTCATAGGCGGCTGAAAGTTCTTTGAATCGGGTTTCCGCGTCTGGGTCATCAGGGTTGGCGTCGGGGTGAGACTCACGCGCCAAACTTCGATAGGACTTTTTGATCTCTTCGGGGGTGGCATCGCGACCCACTCCAAGAATTTCGTATAGATCAGCCACACTTAACCTTCAGTTAGTAGACGACTCAACCGCTGGCTCACTAACGCCACGGCCGAGAGAGTCTCGGGGTAGTTCATTCGAGTGGGGCCTAGCACTGCAATGGCTCCAACAGATTCTCCGCCCACCTGATAGGGGGCGACTACTAGTGAACAATCAGCTAGCGGTGCAACGCCACTTTCCGAGCCAATCGAGACAGCAAGCCCGCCATCTACGAGCTCCTTCAGCAAGCTCACCACCACAAACTGCTGCTCCAAAATTCCGAGCACGGCCTCGATAGTTTCACGCGCATCAAACGAGCCGGCAATACGCGACCGGCCGTCAACAAACATGTGCTGACCCTCGGCCTCGGCGGCCTCTCGGAGTGCAGCAACTGCACTTGTTGCGAGTGCCGCCCCAACTTGTTGTGCACTAGCAAGCGTTGGCCGTGCAGCTTGAAGTGATGAACCAACCAAAGTCTCATTGACCATGGCTTGAGCAGCACCAAGTTCAGACGAGGTGACATCATCTTCCAGCTCCATCGTGCGTTTGACGATGGCACCGTTACTCATGACCATCACCGCCAAAACGGTGCGAGGCGACAAGTCGACGAGTTGCACGGAGCGAACCGTTGACACCTCATTGGCCTCACCTACAACTACTGCGGCTGTTCCAGTTACATCCGAGAGCAGGCGGCTGGTTTCGGCGAGCATCTGCTCGAGTTCCCCATGAGTTGTGGCAAAGAAATCTCGGACCAAGCGAGCGTTGGTTGGGCTCATAGAACCCGTGCCTGTCAGTGTGTCAACGAAGAACCGGTACCCCTTCTCGGTAGGGATCCGGCCGGCACTGGTATGGGGCTGCACCAAATAGCCCTCACGCTCGAGCTGAGTCATGTCATTTCGAACCGTCGCCGAAGACACTGCCACCTCAGTGCGAGCAGACACCGTTGACGAACCCACTGGTTGGGCCGTCTCGATGTACTGCTGAACCACTGCACGCAGGATCGCGGACTTTCGGTCGTCAAGCATTGGCAGTCAGTCTACGCGAGTGCCAGCACCGAACCGAGATCGCGGGTCGTCAGTCTTCAAGCTGAAGCGCAGAAGTAAAGGCTTCGGAGGGCACCTCTACCCGACCAAGGCTCTTCATCCGCTTCTTGCCCTTCTTCTGTTTCTCTAACAGTTTGCGCTTTCTCGACACGTCGCCGCCGTACAACTTGGCCGTCACGTCTTTGCGGTAGGCCTTGATGGTTTGCCTGCTCAGAATCTTGGAACCGATTGCTGCCTGAATCGGAACATCAAACTGCTGCCGCGGGATGAGTTCTTTTAGCTTGTCGGCCATCTTCTTGCCGTAGTCATAGGACTTCGAGCGGTGAATGATCGAGCTAAACGCGTCGATTGGCTCACCTGCAATCAGGATGTCCACCTTGACAAGGTCTCCTGGCTCGTAACCGATCGGCTCGTAATCCAAGCTGGCATAGCCTTGGGAGCGACTCTTCATCTGATCAAAGAAGTCAGTTACCACTTCACCAAGCGGCATGCGGTATTGAATCTCGAGACGTTCTGGTGACAAGTACTCCATCTTGACCATCTCTCCGCGCCGGGTTTGGCACAGATCCATAATCGTGCCGGTAAAACCCGAGGGCGTAATGATGGTCACCTTCAGATAGGGCTCGAGCACCTTCTGAATCGAGGATGGGTCCGGTAAGTCGGCCGGGTTATCGATGGCGATTTCAACACCGTCTGTTCGGAGCACTCGATACTCAACTGAGGGCGCCGTTGCAATCAGGTTCAAGTCGTACTCGCGCTCAAGGCGTTCGCGCACAATCTCCATGTGCAGAAGTCCGAGAAACCCGCATCGAAAACCAAAGCCAAGCGCACCAGAGGTTTCTGGTTCGTACGTAAAGGAACTGTCGTTGAGGCGAAGCTTCTCGAGGGACTCGCGCAGGTCTTCAAACTCGTCACCCTCTACGGGGTACAGCCCACAAAAGACCATTGGCTTGGGATCTTGATAACCATCAAGTGGTGCAGCGGCCTGACGTGCAGCCTCGGTTACCGTCTCGCCCG
The DNA here is from genome assembly GCA_009701845.1 of Actinomycetota bacterium. Classification (GTDB taxonomy): domain Bacteria; phylum Actinomycetota; class Acidimicrobiia; order Acidimicrobiales; family Microtrichaceae; genus IMCC26207. The sequence goes on along the minus strand of WLJI01000024.1, from coordinate 19,250 downwards.
AGCGGGCTTCTCCAACGTCTTTGATCCCGGCAATGAGATAGCCAACCTCACCAGGGCCGAGTTCAGCGACTGGATCGTTCTCGGGGGTTCGCACTCCAACCTCAAGCGCCTCATAAGTTGAACCCGCCTGCATAAATCGAAGCTTCGCGTGCGTCTTGAGTCTGCCGTTCATCACCCTGATTGAACTCACCACACCTCGGTACTGATCGAAGTGCGAGTCGAAAATTAGACCCTGTAATGGGGCGTCAGCATCGCCTTGAGGCGCAGGAATACGATCGACCACTGCGTCAAGAAGTTCCTTGACGCCCTCGCCGGTCTTGGCAGAGATCCGCAAGATTTCATCAGCAGGGATACCTAACACCTGTTCAATCTCTGCGGCATAGGTATCGGGATCGGCTGCTGGTAGATCGATTTTGTTGAGCACTGCCACAATCTCTAGGTCGTTCTCTAGAGCGAGATAGCAATTAGCAAGTGTCTGGGCCTCGATACCCTGCGAAGCGTCCACCACCAAAATGACGCCCTCGCAGGCAGCAAGCGATCGAGAAACCTCGTAGCCAAAGTCAACGTGGCCTGGGGTGTCAATCAGGTTGATGACGTGGTCGTTGTGTTCGAGTCGCACGGATTGAAGCTTGATCGTGATGCCCCGTTCACGCTCGATATCCATTGAATCTAAGTACTGAGCCCGCATGTCTCTGGGGTCTACAGCACCGCATATTTCGAGCATGCGGTCAGCCAGCGTGGACTTGCCATGGTCGATATGAGCAATGATCGAGATGTTTCGAAGGCGGGGAAGATCAGTCACGGTCCTACTATTCTGGCCGCGTCTGAGCACATCTTCTGCATCCCAGCAAGAGTTTCCTTCTGCCGAAGATGACTCGGGCGCTTCAGGTGGCTATCCTCTACAGGTTCCCGAATGGCTGGTCCTGCTGCCCACTTGGGACTGCAACAGATCCTTCGTTGCAGGTACACCCTCACTAGAGAATCGAATAGAGACAGCTCCTCATGGCGAACATCAAAAGCCAGATCAAACGTAACCGCACCAACGAAGCAGCGCGCGAGCGCAATAAGGCTGTTCGCTCCGAGGTCAAGACTCGCGTCAAGCACGCTGAGTTGGCCATTGCCGAGGGCGCCGAGAATGCCGAAGAGTTGACCAAGGTTGCAGTCCGCGCAATCGATAAGGCGACCTCCAAAGGCGTGTTTCACAAGAATGCTGCGGCACGCCGCAAGTCACGTTTGACTCGCACCCGTGCAGAGTCAGTCGCTAGCTGATCTGCAGACTTCTCGTTAGCTCGGCCAAACCTGTTGGTCATGGGTTGGAGCTAACGGCGAGCCTTCGTTGAACCCGACAGTGCTGCGAGCCGGGCGACGAGCGTTTCTAGTAATAGCTGTCCTGATTGATCTGTTCGACCGCGAAGGTCGACATCGGCTGCTGCGACAAGCTTGATAGACCTTGACAGCTTGGCCGAACCAAGCTTCCGGCTCTGAGCGAGAGCCTTCTTTGCGGGGAAGGTCGAGCCTTTCATGCCAAGCAGAGCGGCCGCCTGTTTCTCATCTCGAACGCCACTTCCGTCAAGACGCAACATCCGCTCAACGTGGGTATGCAAGGTCACCATGACTTGCAGCGGGTGGCGGTCGCCCCCAGCAAGCACCCGCTGGAGTTTCTCAACAGCCTCTGCAACCCGGCCTCCATCAATTGCATCGGTGAGTTCCCATGGAGGCACTGCGCCAGCGTTACCCAGATAGGGCTCAAGTTCTTCGGGACCGATCTCTTCGGTGCCAAAGGTGGCTTCAAGCACAGTCAATATGCCGGCCAGGCGACTGAGGTCTTCACCGAGTTGGTCTACGAGGACCCTCTTTGCTGCGCTGGTCAAACGCACCGCAGACGCATCAAGCTGATCGTCGACCCACATGGCGCGACCCTTGCCCCCCGGCAACCCACAATCGTGAATCTCGCCGCCTGCATCCTTGATTGCTTGGCTGAGTTTCTTTGGAAGTGGCGAGGTGCGAGTACCAGGAGCAACTGCCTTTTCCCAGATCAGTACCACCGTTGATTCTGGGGCAGGATTTTCTAGATAGGCCAGCACCGGTGCTAGTTCATCGGTCGAGAATCTTGCGCAGTTTCGAGCGACAACCACTCGAGCCCCAAACATCGACATGGTCGTAGCCGCCATAATGACCTGGCTCATGAGGTAGTCGTCACCGCTAAAGGTATCGAGCAACTCGGTGCGATCGCCTGAACCGATTAAGCGATCAATCAGTTCGCTCGAGGCAGTGCCGAGCAGGACCTCGTCGCTGCCCTTGAGTAAGTACAACGGCGAGTTCACAGCTACCGGTGGAGGCATCAGGAGACTCGCAGCACTTGGTGCTCAGTTGGGTCTGAGCGCTCTGCTTTGGCTTGCATCAGTGCCGCCAAGATGTCGGCTGTTCTGCGTGCACCGACAACATCGTGAGCACGCAGCACGCGACACCCTTTGGCGATACCGAGTGCATGCGCAGCGTGACTCGCTTGGCGGCGGTCCGTTACCTCTGTGCCGAGCAGAGCTCCCAAAAACCGCTTATTTGAAGCCGACAGAAAGGTCGCATAGCCCAGAGCCGCAAGGTTCTCGGAGGACCGAAGAAGCTCAAGAGACTGCTGCTCTGTCTTGCCTAAATCCATACCGTCATCGACCATGATCCGCTGATGCGGGATACCTGCCGCTCTCGCCGCTTGCGCACGCCCCTCGAGAAATCCTCGAACCTCGAGCTGCAAATTTTCATAGACAGGCTCGGGGTCTGGAATACGTGGACCAAGGCGAATATGCGTTGCCACAACGCTGGCATTGAACTCGGCACATATGGATAGGTAGTCAGGGTGAGAAAACCCCGAAATGTCGTTACCTACTGAAGCTCCAGCCGACAGCGACTCGCGCAGAACCTGCGGGTTCCAAGTATCTACTGAAATCGGCAGATCAAAACGTGAGCGAAGAGCCTCGATTGCAGGCACCACTCGGTCAAGCTCTTCTTCTGTAGAAACCTCGGGACCGGGGCCGGCTTTGACTCCGCCCACATCAAGAAAATCGGCTCCGTCTTGAACAAGGCCATCAGCCTTGCGTAGAAAGCCATCAAAATCGAAGTACTGCCCCCCGTCAAAGAACGAGTCGGGCGTCCGATTGAGGATTCCCATGACAAGGGCGCGATAGGTGATGTCGAAGGAGTAGTCGGCCCCCAGCTCGAGAATCATGGATCAGACGCTACACGCGCTGCCCAAGAGAGCTACTCGCGGCTCCAGAGACGTGGATTGTTTCTTGGTAGAGCTGAGCGCAGTTGAAACTTGCACCCCTCCCACGGTCCAGGTGGAAGCTCCGATGGGACTCATTCCCGGAGGGCTACGTTCGGCAATGGACAGAACTCGACGTGGGTGAAACTGCTGAGTCACTTCTAGCGCTGCGCCAACCGCCCGACTTCCGGGCTGGACCAGAACAATATCTAGGTCCCGTATTCCTGCCGCCCACAATGATTCGAGCAGATCGCCGCTATTTGCAACAGAGCCAAGCACAAGAACTTTCCCGCCACAGTCGCCGACCCACAGAGTGGCAGCATCTGTGAGTGCAGTCGTTCCGACTTCGGCACTCACTGGTCGAACCGCCAGAACCAGGAGCAGCATCGAGGCGCAGCTGGCCAAAATTTTCAGGCCTTGCTTGGCAACATCCGGGGCTGCACAATCCCTGAGTCTCTGACTGTCACGCATCAGAAGTATCAGCACCGCTACACCTAACAGCAGCAACTGAACCGGCCGCAGCAGGGGTAGCGGGGACTGCGAGCCCTTGGTTGCCACCCATTCGATCCAACGGACCAGCAGTTCAGAGGGAATCTGCAGAACCTCAGCAACAGGGTTGCGGAGCAGGCCTGCTAACAAACCGACTGTAACTCCGAGCATCATGACCAATCCCGCTACGGGCACTGCCAGCAAATTAGCTGGAGTAGCAGCGGCGGGAATCCCACCGGCAAGCGCAATAAGAACAGGTGCTGTTGCCACTTGAGCTACCAAGGTCACCGCGAGAGGTAGGCGCAACCAAGCCGGCCCCGGTAGTCGCTCTGCGAGTGGTCTGGCCATCAACAACAGTCCAGCAGTGGCACAGATCGAGAGCTGAAACCCTATGGAGTGAACCAAAAGAGGATCTGCAAGAACCAACACAATGATCGTCATTGACAGAATCCGAATGCCGCTTGCAACGCGGCCACTTGCAACAGAGGCCAACGCTATTGCGGCCATGACTGCAGCGCGCAACACCGAGGGCTCTCCTCGAGTCACCAGCGCAAACACCACGAGTAGAAGTCCACCAGCAACCACCTGAGCTCGCTGCGACAGTTGCCGCAAAACTGGTGCAGCAACGGCAAGAAGGAAGGAAACGTTCTGCCCAGAGACTGCAAGCAAATGGCTCAGGCCTGAGGCTTGAAAGCGAAACCTCATGAGCTCTGATTGGCCCCGATCATCCCCCATCACTAAGCCCAAATACAGGAATCGCTGCTCAGGAGCGAACGAATCTGCCCCTGCAGTAAGTGTTCGATGGATTGCGTTTGCAAGCCGGTACCACACAGCTGTGCTCGCAGAACCGGCTGTGCTTGCAGAACTCACTGTGCTTGCAGAACTCACTGTGCTCGCTGAACTCACTGTGCTGAGCTGGAGTCGTCCGGCAAGGTGGCGGGCCTTGGTCCAACCCTCGGGTGCACCATGTAGCTCAGTGGCTCGGCCCGCTACCCAAAGATGCTCACCCATCATGACTGCTCGAACTTGAGACGAATCTTTCATGGGCACACTCGCCAAATAGCGTCGGCCATCGATGCTGAGGATGAGTTGAGTCCCAAACACCTGTTGCTCGGGATCACTCACGAGTTGGGCGACTCCACTTACCTGAGGTGGGAGAGGTGTTCGCAGCGCTTCTAGTGAAGAGCTACCGCGGCTACAGACGATCAATATGACCCCAAGCGAGAGCAGCAGTGGCTGACGCAGGATGAGGCCGAGGAAGAACACAGAAGCAGCCACCACGAGCGCAACCTGCGGAGAGAAATATGCCGCAACGCAGATCAACCCTGCGGTAATTGCCATCCACCGGTCAGTCACGACAGCACGGCGACGTCAAACGGTGACGAGTTCACGGAGAGCCTCGAACTTGGCATCGCCGATACCGCGCACATCTAGAAGTGACTCGACCGAATCGAATCTGCCCTCTTTTTCTCTGAAAGAGAGGATCGCCTGTGCAGTAGCGGGTCCGACGCCGGGCAGGGATTCGAGTTGTTCGAGCGTTGCGGTGTTTAAGTCGACTGGCCCAGCGCCTGCAACAGGTGCTGATCCACTAGTAGGCGAACTTTCTGTTGCTCCAGAACCTTGCAGCACGGGAACTTGCACTGGGTTCGATTGCCCAACTGCTGGAACCATCACCTGTGAACCATCGAGCAGCGTGGCGGCAAGATTCACCCGATTGGAATCGGCATCCGGGCGAAGTCCCCCGGCTGCGGCAACAGCGTCAACCACTCGAGACCCTGCTGGAAGCTCCACCACCCCGGCCGACAGAACTGCACCTGCAACATGTACAAAGACAGGCCCTGACGCAGAGGCCGCACTTGCAGCCTGCGTTGGCGCAACTCCAGTGGGGGAACCGCTCGAAACGCCCCCCGCTGCGCCTGAATCTGATTGCGAGGTTGCGCCAGAAGCCTGACCGCCAGAAGCCTGAGCGCCAGAAGCACTGCTAGCAATGGGAAGGCGGTCATCTAAAGAACCCGGCCGTCTCATCGAGTTCCAGCCAAGGCCAAGTACGACAAGGGCGATGACTGCTAGACCGGCAGCAAGTTTTCTTGCATCAATGGGGGCCATCCACTGCGGTAAGCGGCTCGCTAAGCGCGACGGCAAACGCTCGGAGAACTGCTGAGTCGGCAGAATCCGAGTTGCAGAAGGAGAAGCTGAACTCCCGGACTGTGCGAGAGAAGCGAATGCCTCTTGCCGGTCCTCAGTTACTTGCCCCGGCCACTCGTTGGCCCTCGATCCGCCGGAGCGAGAGCGTCGATACATCGGCCGGCGTGCTGGTTCTCGGACCAGCGCGTCGAGCACCTCGGATGCGCGGGTAGTCGACCTTGTTGACATGTGTCCTCTGATTGCGGTGCTTGGCAACAGGGGGAAGGACTCAGAATCTACTGACTCCGATGGTCTTGGGTTACTGCTTCGAGGGGGTATCACTCCCCCGTCGCTGCTATCGGCAAGACTTGCCGCATGGAGATTCTCTGCACTCACACCTTTGAAGCACCGATCGAAGCCTGCTGGAAGATGTTTCATGACCCAGCTAGCCATGAGGCCAAGTTCATTGCCATGGGCCACCGCGATTTAAAGGTCATCAGCTGCGAAGAGACGGAGACCTCTTTGAGCATTGTCATAGATCGCCTCGTAGATGTAGAGGTTCCAGGATTTGCCAAGCGGATTATCAAACCCACCAATACCTTGAGGTCGACCGATGAGTGGCGAAGCAATGAGGACGGCACCTACTCGGGCAGCTTTCAGCTCGAGACGAAGGGCGTACCTATTCAGATAACGGGTAGCACCGCCCTCACGCAGGCGCCGGGCAAGAAAGCTGCGAGTAGCACGATGTACGAGGTTCGCATCGAGCTCTCAGTGAACGTTCCACTTATCGGCGGGAAGATCGCTAACTTCTCAAAGGGGATCGTGACCGATCAGCTAGAGATGGAGTTCAAACTCGGCGACGAGTGGCTGGCTTCGCACTGACATCACCCGAGATTCCACAGGCTTTCCAAAGCAGTCTTGCTGCCGGGGTCATCAACCCAAGCTCAGCACAGGTGCGGCGAGTTTTGGCAACAGATTCGGCCAGTACCGCTCGTTGGTCTGGGTGCCGAAGCGCTTGTCGAACCTGCTGACGCGGCACACCAAAAGCTCTGAGCAAACTCGGTCGGGGATAGACCATCATCCTTGCCATCGACCCGTACAGCAATGGGGCAAAAAGTGCGAGCGCATGGCGACGAGCGAAGGACAATTTGGGCACCGTTTGCTTCAGATAGTTGCGCGCAAAGGAAAGATGGCGGGCCTCCTCAGTCAGATGAATTCGGGTGATGCGTTCGAGCAGTGGGTGCATATCTGAACTGGCAAGACCGCGACGCTGCAGGTAATCCACTGGGTCCTCGCCGCCAAGAACAAACATGAAGAACAGCGCAGGGCGCGTTCTGGAACAACGCAGCGCAAAACCTGATCCAAATTTTTCGTCTCGACGCAGACCCTTAATGTTTGTTCCAGAGCGATTGATGAACTCCTGAAACATCAGCGTGTGCTGTGACTCCTCGATCACCTCGTGATGCATGTAGCGAAACTCGGGCGCCCCATTTGGCAACCAGAACGCGTGAGTCAAAAGTCCGCGCTGCAACACATTTTCGAACTCGCCGCCCACCTTCATGGCCGTCGCATAGCGCGCTAACCCAAAGGCTGCTTGTACTTGCGGGGTCTGAGATTTGTACCAATCCGTCCGCGCCACGCTTTCCCAGTCGGGTAGTCGAAACCGCAGATCATGAGGGTCGATTGCCATCTCTGGCGAGTCCCAGGCAACATCTGCATACGCATCGTGGTGCTTATCAACGGACTGCCGACTCAGGCGGGCGACTAGCGAATCAAAGCTGGATTGATTCGACGCCACCGCAGTAACTGGCTCAGCCATAGTTTCCATAGGTCACGATACTTACAGTCTTCACTGTAAACGTCAACAGCCAATGTCTCAGTTAGGAATGTGACATTAGTCAATGGTAGATTTGACACTTCTTGCGCAGCCAGTAGCAGTACTAGTGAGGATCTCATATGAGCGGCGAACAGATTGCACCCCGGACGTATCGAATCGACGAGTTAGCCGCTCTGGCCGAGACCACGGTGCGTAATGTGCGCGCCTATCAAGACCGAGGGCTCATTCCCCCGCCGCAGCGACTCGGCCGAGTTGGGCTCTATTCAGATGAACATCTTGCTCGGCTGCGACTGATTTCGACCATGCTCGATCGGGGCTACTCGCTGTCGAATATCAGCGAACTTTTTGAAGCCTGGGAGCAGGGCCACAACATCGGAGAGCTCCTAGGGTTTGAAGCAGCCTTGGCAGCACCTTGGAATAGCGAGGTTGAACTCAGCATCAGCATGCAGGACCTGAGCGATCGCTTTGGCGAGATAGTCGATGAGACCATGTTGGAGCAGGTCCAAGAACTCGACCTTTTAGAACTCGACGGAGATCAGATTCGAGTCAAGAGCCCACGATTGCTCGAAGCTGGCGCAGCTCTCGTAGCGGCGGGTGTGACCGTGCCTGCTGTAGTGGGCCACGCTCTTGCACTGCGGACCGATATTGAGCGGATTGCCGAACGCTTTGTTGATCTTGTGGAATCGGAGATCATCGATCCTCTCGGCGAACCCATCCCCGCTGCTGAGCTGCCTCGATTGACTGAGCTTGTCACCAAGCTCCGGCCACTCGCCGAGCAAGTGGTCAACGCAGAACTTGGCAGGGCCATCGACCGACAGATTCGTGCTCGCCTCAGTGACACCATGGACCGCATTGCATCGCAGAGCGCTGAAGTCGAGGGTTCTCAGCCTGGCTGAACTCAGAAGAGCTTGGCTGTGAGCTTGCGTCGCCACTGGGCCTTTGCTGGATCCTCGTCGTCCATGAGCTCTAGAAGGTCGACGAACTGCTGCCGGTCTGCTTCGTTATCCTTAGCAGTCTCGAGCAGTTCTGTGAGCTGCGTTGCGACCTGATCGGCACCGACGGACCCAGTTCTAGCTAGCGCAGCCACTCGACGTGTGGCTGGCGATTCGGGGATCTTTTCGAGAAGCGCAAGAGCCTCTTGTGGCTGTTGTTCAGTGACTAGTAACTCGGCAAGCGCCACGATGACCTCCGCATTCCCTGGCTCTAGCTCAAGCGCAACACGAAGAGATGACTCATCGCCAGCGGAAAGCAAACGAGAAAGCTCGGTTTCTTCCTCTTCTGGCAACAGCTTGTTCACGAAAGCCGCAACCTCTGCCTCGGGCAGAGCACCCATGAACTGATCAACTGGCTGGCCGTTGACTAGGGCAAACACTGCTGGGATGGACTGCACCTTGAACGCTTGGGCGATCTGCGGGTTGGCATCCACATCAACTTTGGCGAGATCAACCTTTCCTTGAGTTTCGGAGATCACCTTTTCAAGAATGGGTCCGAGCTGCTTGCATGGCCCGCACCATTCGGCCCATAAATCGACTACCACCGGAACAATCGCTGAGCGCTCAATCACTGCCTGCTGAAATGTTGCATCTGTGACATCAACCATCCTCACACTCTACGAGAGTATGAGATCCTCTGACAGCACTAGATTGGAAGATCTCCACACCCTCACGCGAAGGACCGCAGTGACTCAGCACATAGATGGAATCGATCCCGAAGCCATCAGCGCTTGGTTTCAGAAGCAGATGGCTGACGTGCAGCTACCGCTGAGTTTTGAGTTCATCCCCGGCGGACATTCCAATTTGACCTTTGCAGTCACAGAGGCCGCCCCTGCCGACGGACACAGCCCAAGAAAGTGGGTTCTGCGGAGACCACCCCTTGGCCAAGTGCTTGCAACTGCACACGATGTTGGGCGAGAACACCGAATCATCTCTGCACTTCAGCAGACCGACCTACCGGTGCCTCGGACCGTGGGCCTCAGCACGGGGGATGCCGTCAACGGGGCACCATTTTATGTCATGGACTTCGTTGAAGGCTTGGTCATTCGCAGCACAGAGGAAGCAGCCTCGCTCGACCTTGCAGCTCGTCAACGAGCGAGCGAATCCATCGTTGACGTTCTCGCTGCTTTGCATGCTGTAGATGTTGATGCCGTTGGGCTCGGCGAACTCGGCCCGAAAGAGAACTACATCTCACGGCAGCTCAAGCGTTGGTACGGGCAATTCCAAAAGAGCGAGTCCCAAGTAGAGGGCGGTCTCAATTTGCCAGCCGTGCATCGAGTTCACGCGGCGCTATCGGCAAACATTCCCGCTCAGAACCAAACAAGCATCGTGCATGGCGACTACAGACTCGATAACTGCATGCTCAGCCCGGAGGGAGCAGTCGTGGCCGTGCTCGATTGGGAGATCTGCACGCTCGGTGACCCCATGGCCGATCTTGGCCTGCTCTGGGTCTACTGGTCAGACCCTGACGAGGATGCAGTCATGCCACAAGCATCGCCGACTTCGCTGGACGGGTTCCTTCGGAAGCGAGAAATGATGCAGCGCTACGCTCAGGTTTCAGGACGCGACTTGTCCAACTTGGACTATTACGTAGGCTTTGGCTACTGGAAGCTGACCTGCATCATTGCCGGTGTCTACGCGCGCTACGCGGGTGGGGCCATGGGCGACGTGACCCAAGAAACAATCGCAGGTTTTCGCCATATGGTTGAGCGCCTCGCAGAGATGGCAGAGGAGTCAGTTTCATGAATGATGACCCACTCGTTGAAGTCATGTTCACGCCAGAATTGCACGAGCCGGTCATGATTGTGGCGCTCGAGGGCTGGATCGACGCAGGCATGGGCGCAGCGAATGCGATGTCGGTGTTGCTCGGTACAGCAGGTACGGACCCCGTGGCGGAGTTCAACGCAGACCGCTTGTTGGACCATCGCGCTCGCAGGCCAGTGATGCATTTGGTGAACGGTCTCATCACCCATCTCAGTTGGCCAGAGATCGACCTTCGGGCAGGAACCGACGCCGACGGAAACGACATTTTGTTGTTGCTTGGGGCCGAACCAGATTTTGAATGGCGAGCCTTTGCTCAAACAGTGGTCGAACTCGCCGAGACCTTCGAGTGCCGCATGGTTGTGGGCCTTGGCGCCTACCCAGCTCCGGTGGCCCACACCCGCGGAACAAGCCTCTCTGTCACCACTTCATCGGCCGAGTTCTCGTCCACTCTGCACGGTTACGTTCGCGGAACACTCGATGTTCCCGGCGGCATTCACGCAGTGCTAGATGTTGCTTGCAACTCCGCCGGAATCCCTGCTCTTGGACTCTGGGCACAGGTGCCGCACTACGTATCGTCGATGGCCTACCCGGCTGCGAGCGTTGCGCTGCTTGAAGGACTCAAAGACGTAGCGGGACTTCGAATCGAGCCGGGGCAGCTTGAGAGTGACGCTCGGGCTACTCGCCTGCGCCTAGACGAGCTCGTAGCAGAGAACCCGCAACATGAGACAATGGTGACCCAGCTTGAAGAGATGATGGATCAGGGTCTCGGCGGGCCAGACCAAGCCCCAACTTTTGGATTCGATGATTTGCCAAGCGGGGATGAGCTTGCTGAAGAACTGCAGGAATTCTTGCGGGACAGACCTGAAGGCTCAAGCGAAGGATGAGCTGAGTTCTCCTCGGTGACTGCGGCTGTCACTCGGCGGGGGGCAACGGCTGGTAGTCGGGAATCGTGATGCCCTCAGGCGGTTCGGTGTACATAGTGACTGCACTCTTGGGATCAAAGAGTTTCTTGGTAGACGTTGGCCACTCTCCAGGCAGGTAGCGGGTTCCACCATCTACGTAGGCCCACATCCCGGTCCCGTCTCTGCCTGACTCGTCTTGCCCTAGCGCAGCAGCGTTCCACCAAACCTCGGTCTGATCATCAACGCCTGCGTAGTCAACAGCCGGCCAGATTCCGCGCTCCCCCCATGACAATTGAGGGCTGAGGACAGTACCTGGAATGATCTTTGCGGCGAACACTGTCTTTTCAAAAGTCTGTGGCGACAGGTCAGGACCGACGCCCTGAAGCACTGCATACAGGAACTGAAGGTTGGGAAGAATCAGCGGAGCAGATGTGCGTGCAGGTGCGGGCACCCCGTAGAACCAGTTGTAGAGATATGCCGCTCCAGCCACTTTTGCCGAGACCCGTGCAAACAAGTTGGAGGGGCCAAAAGCGTGAGCCCACTGAGCTTGGTCATAGGTGCGAGCGAAGATAGTTGTATCTACCAAAGCCGAACCTGAAATGACCCATTCGGGGTAGTAGTCCTGCTCGGTTGCAACCTGCGTGAGGGTCTGCGGCGCTAGCGGATCCCCGCTGTAGAGAATGCTCGTGACTCCGCTCGCCTTCATACGAGCCAGAATTTCACGAGCCTCCCCTGCCATTCCCACCGGAGATTTAAACGATGCCACCTCGGCGAACTCCACCCCATAGGAGTCTTTCAGGGTGGCTTCAAGTTCTTTTCGAACCGCCTCGGCGGACTCAGAGTTCGAGAGATAAACCAGGCCGAGTTTGCGCTTCTGATTCTTGACCGCTGCCCCACCGAACTCGGCGTTACCCGTCGCAAGGTGCTTGCCCACATACTCCGCCGTCATGATTGAGCCCTGATTTACGTTCTTTTGCACGTCCCAGATATACGGGGCACGTTCCACATACCAGTCATTTTCTTGTCCTGGACTACAAGAGATGCACATCACCTGATTTGCAGCCAACGTGTCTGCGAAGGCGTCGGTCAGAATGGGACCACCGAGCACGACAAACGGCCTGAGGTCGCGCGAGATGGTCTCGGCGTCACTCGTCGCAGCCACGGGGTCACTAGCTGCACCGGTGGCGCTGTAACGCACGAGTTCGACTTTGCGGTCATAGGTCTCGAAGTAGGTAGCAAGAATCTCATTGAATCCCTCATAGGTCTCAAAGGTTCCCGCAGGGGTGTCCGTGTTGCCGATCTGGTTATAAATAAAGCTCAGAACCGGATCGTCCTCTTGAGCGGTGTAGACCACAACCTTGATTGCGTCTGCAGTGACACCCGTGGCGCTCGCTCCCCCAGTTGGGCCTTCGTAGGGTGCATAGCAAGTGGGTGCGGGAGTGACAGGAAGTGCCAGAACACCCTTGGAGGTATCGCAGCGGTCACCCCAATTGATCTCTTCTGTCTTGCCTTCGGCCTTCGCTACTTCCCAGGGCAACACCCCAGCGGGTAGTTGTGCAGAAGTACCACCAGAGCTCACCGTTGGAGGTGCAGCACTTTGCGAATCCTGATTCGGAGCAGTCACGACCAGCCCAACAATCACGGCAAGAAGGACCGCGCAGATTGCTCCTAATGGCCCGTACTTGGCCCACACAGACATGGTTTCCCGACTGCCCGACTCGCTCATTTCTTTCACGAGAGATCTCCTATTTTTCCAGATCGGGCCACCGCAGCGCGGTCATCACCCAAATACGAAGAAATCACTCTCGGATCTGCAAGGACGTCACCGGGAACCCCCTCCGCGATGCATGATCCAAGTTCTAGCGCAACTAATCGGTCTGAAATTGAACTGAGTAGGGGCATGTCGTGTTCGATCACTACGAGAGCGCACCCTAGTTCGGCTCGAATCCGCAGGAGCAGGAAACCAAGTTGCTCAACCTCACGCTGAGCTACCCCGGCAGCTGGCTCATCTAAGAGCAACACCGAAGGTTGGTGAGCCACGGCACAGGCAAACTCAACAATTCGGCGCGTACCGGTTGACAGTTCGCGAGTGAAGCTCTGTGCATAGGCGGCCAAGCCAAACAGTTCCAGCAACTCGGCCACTCGTGTCGAAGCGCGGTATTCGCTTTCTACTGAGGCGGGGAGCGACAACGCCGCGTTCAGAGGGTCGCTCACATCGATGGTTCGCTCAAGAGCAACAGCAACCGATTCGGCCACAGTCAGGCCCGGGAAGAGCCGACCGCCTTGGAAGGTTCTTCCAAGGCCACCCCGCGCTCTTCGGAACGGCGGAGAGGACGCAACATCGATTCCGTTGATCAGAATGCGTCCACCATTCAGTGGCTGATACCCGCAAATCATGTCGAACAGGGTTGTCTTTCCGGCTCCATTTTGGCCAATCAAGCCCAAAATCTCGCCCGGTGCAACGCTCAGCGACACATCCTCTACTGCAGCATTACCGCCAAAGCGCCGAGTGACCCCGACGAGTTCAAGGGCCGGAACCGCGCTGAGCGTTGCCATGGCCTGAACAGAGTCGGGCGCCGGGACAGCCTTCGGAGTCTTCTGGTCAGAAGAATCATTTTGAGCAAGAAAGACCGCACGCAGTAGATCAGGACGCTCAGCGAGTTCATGTGCAGGTCCAGAAAAACGAATCCTGCCTCGTTCCATGAAGTAGGCCGTACTAGCCATGGTCAGGGCGACATTGAGTGACTGCTCGACCAGAATCACCGTGGTGCCAGTAGCTGCGATACTGCGAACCAGTGAGCAAAGTTGAGCCACTACTGCTGGGGCAAGGCCCAAGCTGAGTTCGTCAATCAGCAGCAGCTTGGGTCGAGATAACAACGCCATTGAAAGCGCGAGCATCTGCTGTTGCCCACCCGACAAGTCTGCGGCGGGCTCATCAATGCGTTCGCTAAGAATCGGAAAGGTCTCAAGCACTTCCTCAAGCCGGGACTGATACATCGCGTGGTCTTTGCGTATCAGCCATCCCGCAGCGCGAAGGTTCTCTCGGACACTCATCGACCCAAAGATGCCAGCGCCTCCCGGAACCTGCGCAACGCCAAACTCTGCAATCTCATTTGGCGGAGCATGAGTGATGTCTCGCCCGTCCAGAATTACTGCACCAAAGTTGGCCTCGGTGACACCAGAAATTGCCCGGAGCAGCGTGGACTTACCAGCACCATTCGTGCCGAGTAGCGCCACGATCTCACCTTCATCCACCTCGATGTTGATGTCGAACAGCACCTGTAGCTGCGCGTATGAAACATTGAGGTCGTGCACGATGAGCAGCTTCGAACGCCCCTCGGAACGGTCCAACATCGCCTTTGAGCGTGCGGCAGATGCAGCCCAAACATCGTTGATATCTCGACGCACAACTTGAGCCCCAGACGCAATCATCAGCCCACCGATTAACAAGATCGGCGACAGGACCAACATGCCCACGCGGAACCCGAGGGTGTCGCTCACCCATCCAATCAGCGGAAGAATCAGCAGCCCAGGAATGGCCCACCAAGATGCCACCGAAAACCCAACCGATCGTGCCCTTGCTGGGATGGCAAGAGAGAGCGTCGAGAACAGCCCCGGAATCAGAATTGCTAGAACTGAGGTCAACATGATGTTGGCCACAATCGACAGCCACAAGGTGGGTGCAAGTGCAAAGCATGCTGTGAGCACGGCTGAGGCAAACGCAACCCCGCGCAGAAACTTAAATATCAGCGCTGGGTCACGCAAGAACAAGCGTGTGCCCAACTTCGCACCCACGGCGAGTCCTAAAAACTGGAACGGCTCTACGCAGGCGGCCAAGTAGCCACGCTGCAAGGTTCCTACGTTGTAGACCTCTTCGTACATCAGGCTTGCCAAGGAGACGAAGCCAATGATTGCTACTGACAAGAACGGAACGGCATACCAGATGCGTCGCAGCACATCGATCTTCCAGAGCAAGCGCCACGCCTCGGCAAAGCTCGGGGCAGGCTCCTCGGTTTGAATCACCGCCTCTGAGGCTCCAGAAGCACGTCGCTCTTGAGCACCGCGAACCGGCTCTTTCATTCTGGTTCCGAGCACCACCAAGATGAGCGTAGGAATCGCAAACACAAAAAATGGTGCGCGCCAGGAAAATGCAGCGGCGAGCACGCCAGCCAGAATCGGGCCGACAAACTGGCCCAACACATTGGCCGCTCGATGGAAAGAGAACACGCCGGGGCGGCGGTCTACGGGGTAGTAGTCGGACAGCAGTGCATTGTGGGTGGGGTCGACTACGGCTCGGCCGATCCCAGAACCGGTACGGGCAACGATGAGCATCCAAATCGCAGTCGAGGCACCCGTCATGATCGAGAACACTGCCCAGACCACGGCACCTACAAGAGCAATAACTACTCGATTGCCTTTGTCGGCAGCTATTGCAATGGGCATTTGCATGAGCAACGCGCCCAAAGCGGTCAGTCCGACTAGCGAGAGGATCCCGGTGTTCGACATCCCGAACGCATCGCGAACGTTGGGCAACAAAATGCCAAACGCCGTTCGGTCAAGTTCATCGGCAGCGTTTAGCCCAAAGAGGATCAACAGCGGAAAGATGGGGCCTGTTCCCACAAGTTGCTTCAGCGAAGCCGCTGGCGAGCGCACCACCGTCAGCCAGCGACCTGGGTTGAACACACCTTTTGATGACTCTCTCAGATCAGTCCAAGTAATCCGATCAGCGTCGGATTTGGCGTCAGCTGTCACCTGCGTCTGGGTCACGAAACCGCCTCGCTGTCAGCATCAGGCTCAACCGGGGCGTCGGGAGCAGTAGTCGCGTCAGACTCAACAGTCGCGTCGGGACCAACAGTCGCGTCAGGCCGAACAGTCTCGTCAGGCTCAACATCGGTCGGAGTCTCGATGCCGGAGTCGCGGTTGAAATTGAGCTCGCTCAGGCTGTTTTTTCGAGCGACATACGCCAAGGCTCGGTCACGCACTCGAAACACAACGCCACCCAAGCCATCCGGCGCCGAGAGCAACACCACGAGAACCCCGACTCCAGTTGCCAACACAGACCAAGGCGCAGGCAACAGCCATTGCGAACCTCGTTGGAACACCGAGCCCAGAACTGCCCCTAACAACGAGCCAAGGCCGCCAACTACCGTTGCAGAAAACACTAAAAGGCTTTCCTCAGCGCCATAGGTCTGCTGCCGAAACGCTGCCTGATGAATCACTAGAACGACACCGGCCATGGACGCAACGCAGCCCGAAACTGCAAAGGCAGAAAGTTTCACCCGTATGGGATTCACACCAAATGCCACTGCTCCAGACTCGTTATCTCGCAGCGCTACCAAAACTCGTCCTGTTCGCGTTTTTCGCAGTCGGCGCAGGACAATTCCCATCAGCACCAAGACCGCTAAAGCAAAGTAGTAGAGCCGTAACGGGCTATCTAGGCTCAGCCGATACAGCAACTGCGGTCGGTCAAAGCGCCCTTCAGGGATCCAATCCACTGCCCTGTTCGAGAAGATCCATTCAGAGGCAGCAACTGAGATTGCAAGCGTGGTGACAGCTAGGTACAGCCCCCGAAGTCGCAGCGCAGGAAGACCCACAAGCACTGCCACTACAGCACCAAGAACTCCGGCAACCAGCATGGAGGTAAGTGGCTCCCAACCTTGTTCAACGGTTGCCCAAGCTCCAACCGAGGCCCCAACTCCAACAAAGGCCATCTGGCCAAGAGATACCTGCCCCGCCCAACCGGTAAGCACAACAACAGAGAGTCCAATCATTGCGAAGATGACAACAACGCCGGCTTTGAATTGGCCGTTTGTACCAAGCAACAGCGGCAGGCCGAGAACTAGTACCGTCGCAGCCGCAACAAGTCCGAGGCGGCCTAGGCGAACCTCTCGCAACCTAGCAAGAGCCGCTGGTATGGGTCTCACCTCGCCAAGCGAATCCCAAGACGACACATCCTCTGCATCGGACCGGCGCGAGCCGCGGCGTTGCAGCAGGAGCGAAACGATGATGAGCCCAGCAAGTATGGGCGACATGAGGTAGGAGTCTCCGGTGTTCCATCGCACACCAGTTTCAAGCACTCCTAACGCAACTGCAGTTGCCGCAATGGCCACAAGATGGGTCATCCGGCCAACGATGAGCGCAGTTAATGCTCGAAGCACCACAGACAGACCTAGCCCCACACCAAAGGGCAAGCTGTTGACACCTGCACTGAGGATCATCGAGACATATGCAAGAGCAGTTGCTAGCACCCAGATTTGAGCCTCAAGCCGGCGAACAGGAATCCCCAGGGTGGCTGCGCGATCAGATCTCTCAGCAGAGGCTCGAACCGCAACGCCAGTGTCTGTGAGCTTGAGGAAGAGGGCAACTGCAATGAGGAGCGCAGGCGCAACGATGACCGCCAACAGGTCGCTCCCATCGAAGGCCACCCCTCCAGTACTTAGTGAAAACTCAAATGGTGGCGGGAGCGTACGAACTGCGGGCCCTGCATCCCACAGTTTGGGAAGCAAGAGAGTGCAAAACGCAAGCACCTGCGCTAGGCCAAGAGTTGCCACGGTGAGCTGTAAGCGTGGCGAGCTAAAGAAACGACGAATCACCAAAACATCAACGATCAGACCCAGAAGCAACGCCGAGGCAAAGCCAATCGTGATACTCAACAACCACGGAAGACCAGCCAGAGTCACTAACAGGACCGAAAAGGTCGCAGGTAGGCCTCCAAGGTCGCCTTGCGCAAAGTTCACAACCCGGTTCGCACGCCAGACCAAGGCCAGCCCAAGAGCGCCGAGCGCGCCGAGCAGGCCAAGAATCACCCCAGAGAGCACAGCCCCGGATGGCATAGGGAAAAGCAAAACCTGTGCCAGCAGGATTCCTACCGCAGGCAGGAACAGCAACAGGTTGTTCTTCGCAGTCTTGTTTTTTTCTGCCGACCAACCCACGCCCGTCTCAACCCTCCCCAGTGCAGTGTCCCTCTAGCAGCAGTGTTCCTTCTCGAAGCAGTGTCCTTCTAGAAGCGATCCCCAAATCAGCTTGGTCTGACTCTAGTCAAGGCATCGCTCTAGCTTGCCTACATCTGCAGGGGATCTTCTGGAGGAAAAAGCTGCTGACGGAGCGAGTTAGCCCTAGTCAAGAATTGCTAGAGCACCCTCAATGAACTGCTGCCTACATGCCGAGCGCTGAAGCTTGCCGGAAGAGGTTTTTGGAACTGTCCCTGGCTCCACCAGAATCACTTGTTTCGGCGGAATGCCGACTGAGTCAGTCACGACGGAACTGATGCGCCTTGCAACCTCGGCTAGGTCTGCTGCTCGAGCTTCTGCAACAACAATGATGTTCTGTGCGCCTTGTCGGCCTTCGATTCCAAATGCGATCACGTTGCCAGTTCGAGCGCCCTCGACTTCTCCGGCCACCTTCTCGATGTCTTGTGGGAATACGTTGCGGCCACCCACAATGATGACGTCTTTGATTCGCCCGCAGACGACGAGTGCGCCATCAACGGTGTAGGCCAAGTCTCCGGTGTGCAACCAGCCGTCGATGATGAGTTCTTCTGTCTCCTCGGGTTGTTCGTAGTAGCCCGAAGTGAGCGAATTACCCGTGATCTTGAGTTCCCCAACTTGCCGATCCCCGCAGATCTCTCCGGTAGTGCAATCGATAATGGCGATCTCTAGCCCGGGTACTGGCTTGCCAAGAAGAACCAGTTCGGTTGCTCCCTCGGAATCTGGTGCGACCTGTGTGGCAACTCGCTCGTGCTCAAGGGCTGCTTTATCGACCCAATCGGTGAGCAGCCCAGCCATTGGTTCAGGGAAACAGCCCGCTATGCACACCTCGGCCATTCCAAATGCGGGAAAGGCCCCTTTGGGCGAAAGCCCGAACCGTTCACCGGCAGCAAAGAAACT
>WLJI01000023.1 GCA_009701845.1 Actinomycetota bacterium | reverse complement strand
TCGCATTCCAGGCCCAAAGCTGAGTCCTGTCACGTGATCCTCGATCAACTCGGCCATTGCAGCGCTGCTCTCGGTGACTGCAATTGCCCCAGCCTGCATGGAGCGCAACAGCTCTACAGACGGTCCGCCTTCACAAGACACAACAACGACAACATCTGAAGCTGCAAGAAGCAGCTCATCAGTTGCCTGTGCCGAAGTACTAGCACGGGCGCTCGTACCAATGAAGCTCATCCCGACAGAAGCAGCAGCCTGCTCTACATCTGCCACTTGGAGGGTTTGAGTGGCGCCTTTGCGCTCGCTCACCGGAGCAAGCACACGAATTGCGAGAGCGGACTCATCAAGGCCCAGTGCTTGCTTGGCGGCGCGCCTTCGAGCAGCAAGCTGCGCATCAGTAATTGAGCCCGAGCCTAGGCCCGAGGCAGCTCGCTCAACTGCGCCAACTCCGGTGTGAATCAGGTGCGTCCTGTGGGAGCGGTCCGTGCCGTCAGCCTGCGAAGAACTGCGCTGCCTAGCAGATTCAGAAAAAGCCGGGCGTGCATCAAGTACCTGCTCAAGAGTCGCCTGAGCAGCAGAGTTGTTGACAATCAGCTGCGAGCCACGGCGAGCTGATCTCATGAGTCGCCAACTGGGCCGCTTTCCGTCCTTCCACTGCGCAGGCTCAGCCCAAAGCGAAATCGCAGTGGGCACGGGGATCGGAACAAGCGCTGCTACATCTGCAACATGGGCACCCTGAAGAATCAGGGCGTCTGCCCAGCGTTGTTCAGTTCGAAGTTGGGTATAAGCAGCTACGGAGCGGCGAGAAGGCGAAATAACTGGAACGGACGTAGCTAACTGGCCGATCTTGCCTGGGCCAAGGGCTAGGGTTCGCACCTCGCATCCAGCCTGGGCGAGGCCTTTGTGTAACTCAAGTGCGGCAAGGTGCTGATCTGTGGCGTCAGTATCTTGAAGTACCTGCAGAACACGCTGGATGGCCACTACTAACTCAGGAGAGTTTTGCCTCGACCTGAGACAGTGCGTCTTCCTCGCTCACGTCGAGAGCAAAGCTGAGTTCAGAAACGAGCACACTTCGAGCTTTCACAAACATTGACTTCTCGCCGGCAGAGAGCCCCTTCGATTGATCGCGAAGTGCGAGGTTTCTTACTACCTCTGCCACCTGATAGACGTCACCTGACTTGAGCTTCTCTTGATGGTTCTTGAAGCGCCGGCTCCAGTTAGCTGGTTCGCGAATATCCTTCTTGCCGAGCAACTCAAAGAGGTCTTCGACCTCTTCAGCTCCGATAGGCGGTCGCATGCCAACGTCGTCAGCGTTCTCCACTGGGACTCGGAGGGTCAGCTCTCCGTGGGCCATCTGAAGGACCAAATACTCAACGGACTTTCCTTCGACTTTGCGCTTCTCACGCTTGACGATGACCGCAGCTCCATGATGGGGATAAACAACCCGATCGCCTACATCAAAAGACACAAGAATTTCCTGACATTCAAAATCGAGGGTCGAGCCGCCGCATCTCGGAACGCCTCTGATTGAGGCAATGGATCCAGATATGAGCCTCTAAGGGACATGCCATTGTAGCAGGTTTTCGAGGCTAGTTCTGCCGTTGGCAGCTCCTAGGTATTCATTAACAATGGCTGCCTCAAAGACCAGATTGGGTCTCCGGATACGGCTGGGAACTCGCCATCTGCGTCTGACCAGACCAACTGCAGTGTCTCTGGCCACCGTTCACCCCAAGTTTCCAGGACGGCACGACCAAGTTCAAACCAGTCGCCACGGGTCAGCCAGAGTGGATCCACTGATCTGATGTGCAGGTACATGCCCCCGGCAAGTATGAGGGTCTCACCCGCACCTAGGTGGCGACCGCGTGCGATCTCTTCTCCCAGAACTTCAATCACTGCACCTGCGATCGATGCGTTCAGGCCAACCACAAGCAGTTCGGGGTGGTTGAAATTGCGATGCAAGCCTATTGAATAGGCCCAGTCGCATCCCGTCTCATCAGCCAAGAGCGCAGCCACGTTAAATGATCCCGACTGGATTTCCGTTTGAAACATCTCGATTACTCCGTCAACTTCCACCCCAGCAGCGTGGTCATCCTGAGCGACGGTAACAATGGGTCAACAGACCCAGACCAGCAGTCATTGACGCTACGTGGCGAGCAACCACGCTGAGCGTGACCGTGGCTCCGCCCAGAGTGCAGGCTCAACTACTAATAGCGCGATTCAACGTGGTTTAGTCAGAATCTACGTCAAGCCATGTGACAAATGTCATATGGCTAGATCTGCTCAGGTGCGTCGGATATGGACTGCGATGTCAGGTGATCCGGACTTGAAGATGGTGCGCTACGCGCCAGAAACCTCAATCGGGCGCCTCGTGCGTCCCAGTCGTACACCACTGCCGTTTTTGCAATGCGGTCGTAAATTGCTAGGTGCTCTTTGTTCGTGATGATGCCAACAAAGCCAAGTCCCAGAGTAATAAAGCCTAAGGGAAACATCAGGGTACGAAGGATTCCGCATCGAAGAGTGGTTGGTGAGCCATCGCGTTGAACAACTCGCAACCCAAGAATGGCCATACCGGCCGTCTTGCCGCTCGTCGACCAAGGGTAGGAGTAATACAAGAAAAGCCAAAAAACAAAGAAGGCCGTTAAGACCGAGGGAGGGATCTGCAACTCGTAGTTGTCCGGCGAAATGACCGTCACGATGTACGTCAGTGATCCCGTGGCGATCGAGAAACAGATTGTTGCAATTGCTTGGTCGCAGCAAAAAGCCACCAGTCGGCTGACTGCTCCCGCATAGTGCCCCTGCTGCGTTACACCGAGCTCGCGTTGAGAGATGTCTGTCATGAGTCCGCCTTGTTCGAGTCTGTTTGCCCGCCCGGCAGCACTTGACCGCTCGGCAGCGCAAGAGGCCCTATCTCGATGAGTAGTGGTGGTCCTGCAGGCAGCGCAATCGGATCGCGTCGAAGCACTCTGTTTGCCCAACGATTGAGAAAGTTATCGAGCCCGACCCCTTGGCTGCGCACGACGTCAAGTGCCTCGCCAGCGATGCCAGAGGTTGACTGCGCAATCAAGCTTCCAATCTCTGTGTTTCGAACCAGAGAGTCAATGTCAAGGTTGTTCACGAGTGCGTTCATGTCAACACTGTCGAGTAGAGCATCTAGATCGACGTTTTCTAACAGCGCATTGAGATCGACGTTTTTCAACAACTCGTTGAGGTCGATTTTAGTAAGCAACTGGTTCAGGTCGATCCTGTCGAGAAGCAGGCCAATATCGATTCGCTCGAGCAGTGCGTCAAGGTTGACCTTCGAGATCAGTGCGTCAACATCGACGCGCTCAACTACTGCTGCTACGTCAACGCGCGAGACGATGCCATCAACGTCGACTCCCTGCACGAGTTCATTCACGTCAACCTTCGAGACAATTCCAGCTACGTCTACCCTGCCGACAAGGCGGTCGATATCTATGCGATCAAGAAGCGCGTCGATATCTATTGCAGCGAGCACCTCGTTGATGTTGACTGCGTCAACGACCCCAGGGGTAACCCGTTGTATTGCATCACGCGCGACAGGGCCAGCGTCGCTCACAAGGCGCTCGCGCACCTCGTGACCTTCTTTGGCTAGCGGTTCGGTGAGTCGCTTAGCTGCAGCCGTGGCGAGTCGAGCCGGAAGGCTTCCTCCCACTGCCGAGGCAACGTCATTTGCAGCGCGAGCTGCGCGAGTGGCTGCTCCGAGTGCTGCGTCGACACCCCAATCTTCGCTTTCCTCATCGCGTGCACTGCTGGCAGTATCTTCATTACTCACGGTTAGATCATGGCCCAGTATCACCCCAGTATGCGCAAACCAGACGAGAAGATCTCTCTGCTAACCCCTTCAGCTCGTGTTGCTGTCGGGGTCGCAGAGTGGCTCAGCTTCGACTCACTCGGCTTGCACTGCCTCAACTTCGAGCTCAATGGTCACCTTGTCACTGACCAACATGCCATCTAGGCCTACTGGAGCGTTGAACGAAATTCCGAACTCGCTGCGCAGGATCTGTCCGCTGGCGCTGAACCCAGACCGCGTTGCTCCATACGGGTCGGTAGTTACTCCGTGGAACTCTAAATCCAACACAACAGTCTTGGTGACTCCGTTGATACTCAGGTTTCCACTGAGTGAGTGCTCTGATACTTCGGTGGACTCGAAGGTCATCGTTGGGTTTGCTTCCACGCCAAAGAAGTCGGCACTCTGCAGGTGACCATCACGTTGCTCGTTGTTGGTATCGATCGAGGACAAGTCAATTGTGGCTGTCACCGAACTCGCAAGTTGATCTTGACCGATTGTGAGGGTGCCCTCAAAGGTTGAGAACCTTCCGCGGACCTTCGAGAGTCCAAGGTGACGCACGGTAAAGCCCACCTCGGAATGTGTCGGATCGATGGTCCACTCGCCTGCTGCGAGTGCACTGGTCGTTGTTTCGGTTGTCATATTGCTCGGTATCCTTTATGTTGTCGTGTCAACAAATCTACTCTCAAGTTATTGATATGTCAACGAAGTGTATGCTCTGCTGATGGAACCCCAGTGGCTGAACGAGCGTGAAACACGGGCATGGCGCGGCTACCAGCGAATGCGAGCCGAGCTAGGCGGCCACCTTGCTAGGCAAATGACTAGAGACTCCAACCTGACTGAGTCTGAGTTTGAAATCCTCGTGGTTGTGTCTGAAGCCCCAGAGGGAAGAATTCGATCGCGCGACTTGGGTCAGACCTTGGCCTGGGAACGAAGCCGCCTCTCACATCAGATCTCGCGAATGGAGTCGCGAGGCATGATCGGGCGGGAATCTTGCGATGGTGACGCTCGCGGCTTCGACGTAGTGCTGACCAAGGCGGGCCTTGCGGCGATTGAGGCTGCCGCCCCAAAGCACCTTGTGGAAGTGCGGCGCTTTTTTGTAGACGTCCTCACCGATGAGCAGCTCAACACGCTCGGCGACATTACCGAGGCCATCACAACTCATCTGGCATCAGAGAACCTCTGCACCGAAGAAGACAACGACAGCTGTGGAGAGTCTGCGAGCTGAGCCGCTGCTGCACATCAAGGCTAGGCAAGGGAACAACAGCGCCTGCTCGGCGCAAGACGAGCTTGGAAACGCACTCTGAGCAGGCAAAGTGCAGGTCAGCGCCCGCCTCGACTGCCATAGCCCTAACTCATCCGAAGTGAGGCTGACTTCCCGGGTCTACACGTAACTCGATCGGCCCGTCTTTTAGGAACAACCGCTTGTGCTGCCGCAGGCACTGCACACATAGCAGGAGCCGGCACGAGTCATTTGGATTCCGCACTGCATACAAAGCGGCGCATCCATTGCTTGACCCATCGGAGGCTCAGAAAGTAGTGGCTCTGCTAGCGTGGCCTCGACAAAGTTGCTGTCGACCTCGGTGGGATCGCTCGCTAAGTCGAGCCCCTGAGATGATCCGACCGCATGCTCCTCCACTCCTGGAAGTGTCTGCTGAAGGCGCTCATCTGTGCCAAGCACTCCAAGGTCAAGCCGCTCGGGGTAGCTCAGGTAGTCCAAGGCAAGCCTGCGAAACAGGTAATCGATCAGACTGTTTGCTAGCCGCACCTCGGGGTCGTCGGTAATCCCCGCCGGCTCGAATCTCATTCCAACAAATGCATGAACAAAGGCTCTCAGCGGAACTCCATACTGCAGACCGTGACTCACCGAGATTGCGAAGGCATCCATGATCCCCGCCAGAGTCGAACCCTGCTTTGAGACTCGAATGAAGAGTTCCCCAGGGCGGCCATCCTCGTACTCCCCCACCGTGACGAACCCTTTACAGTCAGCGACACGAAACTCGAAGGTACGAGAGGAACGTGACCGAGGGAGCTTCTCTCGCACGGGCTTGGCTGCTACTAGTTCTGAAGGTAGCTCGATCGCTGGCTTCCCGGTGCTGAGCGGCTGTGCCACCTTGCAGTTATCCCGATACAGGGCAACACACTTGATGCCCATCTGCCAAGCATCAATAAGGAGTTGTTCTACCTCGTCCACGGTGGTCTCTGCGGGCACGTTGACTGTCTTCGACATTGCGCCCGAGAAGAACGGCTGAATGGCAGCCATCATCCGGAGGTGACCGCCATAGGAAATGACGTTGTCTCCCATTGCACAGGCAAACACCGCAAGGTGCTCGGGGAGAAGATGTGGCGCGCCTAGGGCTGACTGCTGTTCGGCTATGTAGGCAACGATCTCTGCTACCTGCTCTGCGGAATAGCCGAGTCTTGACAGTGCGCGAGGAACCGTTTGATTAACAATCTGCAAACTGCCACCACCAACAAGCTTCTTAAATTTCACCAACCCCAAATCGGGCTCGATACCCGTGGTATCTGCATCCATCATGAAACTGATTGTTCCCGTTGGTGCAGCCACACTGAGCTCTGCGTTGCGGCTCCCAACAAGCTGCACTCGCTTGAGTGCCTCCTCCCAAATCTCAACGACTCGCGAATTCAGTCCCGGTTGTGCAGCAACTGAAGGGATATGTGAAGCAGCACCAAGATGCATCCGGTACACACCAATCCAAGCTGCCGCATCGCCTGCAAAGAGCGGGGCGGGACCAAGCAGGTGAGCCAGTTCCGTGGAGCGAATTGCCGCAGTCCCAGTGAGAAGCGCAGTAACCGATGCAGCCCATGCTCGGCCTTGGTCTGAGTCGTATGGATAGCCCAGCGCCATCAGACATGCACCGAGATTGGTATAACCGATTCCAATGTCACGTGACTTTGCAGTCATCTCTGCGATCGGCGTCGTGGGGTAATCAGATGCGCCGACAAGAATGTCTTGTGCAGTGACCACGATCCGAACGCTGCGCTCAAAAGCGTCTACGTCGAAGATGCCATCTTCATCAAGGAACCTCAGCAGGTTGAGTGAGGCCAGGTTGCAGGCACTATTTGCAAGACGCAGATGCTCAGAGCAGGGATTGCTCGCCATAATCTCGCCCGCGTTCGGCGTCGTGTTCCAGCGATTGATGGTGGTGCCGAACTGCACTCCAGGGTCTGCACACTCCCAAGAGGCTTGAGCTATGTGACGCATAAGCTCTTTTGCTGAAACGCGCTCGATGACTTCACTGGTCGACCGAGCGACAAGATTGAACTCTTCGTCGGCGATCACTGCCTGCATGAACTCATCGCTGAGCCGCACCGAGTTGTTCGCATTTTGGTACTGCAACGAGATGGAGTCCTTGCCGTCAAGGTCCATATCGAAACCGGCATCTCTGAGCACTCGCGCTTTGCGCTCTTCTCGTGCTTTGCACCAGATGAACTCTTCAATATCTGGATGATCGATATCTAGGATCACCATCTTTGCTGCGCGACGAGTGGTACCTCCGCTCTTGATGGTGCCAGCAGAGGAGTCGGCGCCACGCATAAAGCTGACCGGTCCAGAGGCCGTGCCCCCGCCACTCAGATGCTCTCTTGATGAGCGCACCTTTGACAGGTTTGCACCTGCGCCCGACCCGCCCTTAAAGATGACGCCTTCTTCTGCATACCAATTCAGGATGGAACGAAGATTGTCTTCTACATCCAGAATGAAACATGCCGAGGCTTGCTGGGCAACTCCAGGCACGCCGATGTTGAACCAGACCGGCGAGTTAAATGAAAGCATCTGATGTGCAAGCAGATAGCGCAACTCTTGTTCGAAACAGTCGGACTCTTCATCGTCTGCAAAATACCCATCACGCTGACCCCAAGCGGTAATTGCCCCGACCACGCGATCGATTACCTGCTGCAGAGAGTCTTCTCGCTCGGGCGAGCCCAGCAGCCCGCGAAAGTATTTCTGCGCCACGATATTTGATGCAGTGGCAGACCACCCCTCGGGGAATTCAACTCCGAGTTGCTCAAAGGCCACTGAGCCATCTCGATAATCAGTAAGACGAGCGTCTCTTCGTTGCCATGTGAGATCGGCATACGGCGAACGTCCCGGCACGGTGAAGTGTCGCTGCAACCGCGCAGGGGACCCTGCTTGAAACGGGGAGGACGGACTTGAATCAGACGTAACAGACACTTGGATCACCTTTGCTGGCGGAACGGACAGGACTGCTGGCCAAGCATGCGCTGTTGACGGGTTGGGCGGGCACAGACGACCGGGCGAAGACCAGTCGGCAGAACGAAACACTCATAAGAGTTTCTCGCCTTCCGACCCCCAGGAGACATCGCTCCGCAAGAGCAGAACAAGGCCAGCCACCATTCCGATCGTCCATGCCACAACCTACGAAGGGCAACCTAGTAAGAACTGCCTGTGGGGTAAAAGTGGATAAGCATGTGAATTTCCGGGAAACTTTTCCACAACGGCTGGGGAAAACTGTGTATAGCCAAGTTTTCGGTAATCTCGACCCGTGAACCAACTCTTTCCGCCGGAAATCTCCTTTGCAGGACTCGCTACGCTTCTTGACCGTTCGGATAGGCAAGCTCCGACAGGACGACCTTGGGTCATGGCCAACATGGTGGCGAGCGCGGACGGCGCATATGCGGCATCGGGAGTGTCTCGTCCCTTGAGCAGCCCAGATGACCGAGAGATCTTTTCTGCCCTGCGCGCATCTGCGGATGCTGTATTTGTTGCTGCGGGCACTGCAAGAACTGAGCGGTATCGGCGCCCGACTCCTGTGCCCGCATTGGCTGCTGAGCGGCTGCTCAATACTCCAACTGAGGCCCCACGACTTGTTGTCCTGAGCCGATCGCTCAGCCTGGCAGAGGACCAACCGTTTTTGACTGGCCCTGGCCAAGAGCCACTCTTGATGCATCCCGAGGGTGCCGATACTGCGGGGGTTCCATCTGGAGTTGAACTCAGAGCAATGGGTTCTGGCGGAGTTGACTTGGAAGCTGCACTTCGGTCGCTCTATGCCGATGGTGTTCGGGTTGTCCTCTGCGAGGGCGGTCCAACTCTTCTTGGGCAACTCAACGAGTTGGACTTGATTGATGAACTGTTCCTGAGTGTCGCCCCGATGTTGGTTGGCGGCACTCAGGTTGGGATATTGGGTGCTCAGGCCGAGAAAATTCGCCCACACCGGTTGCATCGAGTGTTGGAGGCAAACAGTTTCTTGTTTCTGACCTACAGACGAGATCGCGAAGAGCGAGCTCTGGACTGAATTGCTTTGAACTGACTTAGATCCCAGCAGGAGATGTCGAGGGACTGCTGTCGGCAGGCCCACCGTGACCGAGCAACTGGATCTCTCGCTCAAAGTCCTCAGGGTCCTCGAACGACTTGTACACACTCGCAAAGCGAACCGCTGCGACGGGGTCGAGGCGCCGAAGCTCTTCAAGAACCAGTTCTCCGACCTGAGCGGCTTCCACCTCGCCACGCGTGGTTGAAAGGCGATCTTCAACTTGTGCAGAAAGAGCCGAGATTGCAGATTCCTCGACAGGTCGACCCTTGCATGCAGAGCGGACACCGGCCTCGATCTTGCTGCGATCAAAAGGAGTGCGACGACCATCGCGCTTAACCACCACGGCGAGGACCTCTTCAACACGCTCAAAGGTGGTGAATCGCTCAGCACAATGCTCGCACTGCCGACGTCGACGGATTGAGGTGCCGTCATCCGCGGCGCGAGAATCGACCACTCGATCCTCAAGGGCACCACAGGCGGGACATCGCATTGCATGAAAGCTACCGGTACAGCAGCATTCCCGCATGTTGAGCGATCGGGCAAACCTGTAGCCATCTCAGCTACATCAAAAAGTGCTGCCCACTGGCAGCCTGAGCGATTGCCCGACGCGAAGTGGAGACTGCGGGCTAAAGCCGCTGCTGGTTGAATTGAGAGCAACAATCTGATCAATCACATCGCGAGGGTCTTGCTGGGGTGAAACACGCTGAGCCACGGTCCACAGGGAATCTCCCGGCTGCACGAAGTACGGAACGGTTGGATCTATACCCGCTGCAAGTGCACCTACTGCAGAGCCACTCGTGGCCGACTGACTAAAAGCGGCAGACAGGCCGGAACGAAGAAGCAGCCCAGCGCCAAGTAGTACAGCGCTCAGAACAACGAGCACCGCTGCACGCCGCATGAGGAATACACGCCGGCGCTGCCGAGCAAGCTCGGACTTACCACCGTGAATCACACGCAACCGGGGACTGCTCTGTTGGGCTGCGAACCCTCCCATGGCCGACTCTTCAGCCGAAAGTTGCTCTGCGAGGCCTGCGCCAGTTCTGATGTCGATGATTGCTGCCATGTGAAGAGTCTCCTGAGGGGGTGTGACACTGAAGCAGGCCGGCTCAGAGGAAGCCATCAAGCTACTAGTTCGAACGAATGTTCGATATGTAGAATGCACGAACGAATGTTCGGTGTCAAGCATTAAATCGAACGAGTGTTCCGCAACGGGTCCCCAACTCCTGCTAGTGTTTCCAAACACACGTTCGAACTACCTGTCCTACTTCTATGGGAGCCCTCATGAGCAGCACTGCACTCACCCCCCGCCAGCAAGAGATCCTCGTGTTCATCGAAAAGACCGTCGGGGATCGCGGCTACCCGCCATCAGTTCGAGAGATCGGCGAAGCAGTCGGACTGGCCTCACCATCCACGGTTCACAGCCACCTGCACACACTGCAGCGGCTTGGCTATCTGCGCCGAGACCCAACAAAGCCACGAGCGATCGAAGTCACTGCCGATACCGCTAGCGGTACCACTGCGGAACGACGACCGACGCGACATGTTCCCCTAGTAGGGGATGTGGCTGCAGGCGTTGGGGTTCTGGCTCAAGAACGTGTCGAAGAGATGATGCCTCTCCCTGCGGACTTCACCGGAGACGGCGAGTTGTTCATGCTGCGAGTACGAGGAGACTCGATGATTGACGCCGGGATTCTTGACGGTGACTTCATTGTGGCCAAAGTGCAACCCGAGGTATCAAACGGAGACATCGTGGTTGCTGGTATCCCTGGCGAAGAAGCCACCGTCAAGACCTATCGTCGTCAGGGCGCAAAGGTCATACTGCACCCTTCCAACCCGACCATGGATCCAATGACCTTTGAGCAATCCGAGGTCGAGATTTACGGAAAGGTCGTCACGGTCATTCGCAAGATCTGACCTGAGCGCAGCCGTTCTACTGGTGGCTCAATGCTGCCGCACTTGACTAATTAGCGTGAAGGGCAGCGTTCAGACCTTCGGACCAGGTTCCTGATCTTGGCAGAACCTCAACGGCCCCCGAAAGAGAATTGCGGCGGAACAACAAGTCATTACTTCCGCTTAACTTGCTGGCTTTGACACTCAATCCATCTGGCATGGTGACCATCGTGCCAGCAGTGACGTAGAGCCCTGCCTCAACCACACAGCGATCGCCTAGAGAGATCCCGATCCCGGCATTCGCCCCCAGCAGACAGTCCTCGCCAATAGAGATGACCTCTTTGCCGCCGCCAGAGAGCACGCCCATAATCGATGCGCTGCCTCCGATGTCAGAGTTCGCGCCAACCACAACACCTGCCGAGATGCGACCCTCGATCATCGCTGCACCCAGCGTGCCGGCGTTGAAGTTCACAAAGCCTTCGTGCATAACCGTTGTTCCCTCGGCAAGATGAGCGCCCAGACGGACCCGATCGGCATCCGCTATTCGTACTCCCAACGGAGTGAGGTAATCAACGAGTCTGGGGAACTTGTCCACGCCGAACACAGTGCAGGGCTGCCCCGATGCCATGAGTTGAACGCGCGCCTGATCGAAAGATGCGACGTCGCACGGGCCGAGCGAGGTCCAGACCACATTCGAAAGTAGGCCGAAGATTCCATCAAGGTTTGCTCCGTGGGGTTGTACTTTGCATCCAGAAAGTAGGTGCAGCCGCAGATACACATCAGAGGCGCCTACTGGTGGATCAGCAAGATCCGAGATGAAGGTCACGACCGCTTTACGTGTCACCGGAAGTGGCGAGACTCGATCTTGCTGAGCCGGTACCGGAGTTGCGTGAGTAATTCCCGCAAGTGCTGCTAACACTTCGACGTTGGGATGTCTCTGGCCGTCTTCCACCATGGGGGCAAAGCGGTGAATCAGCTCACGAAGCAGATCCTCGGTCAGTTCATAGGTTGCCGAGCCAGCATCGTGACCGACAACATCGGCAAGAATCGCTGCAGAACCGAAGTTCTCGTTCAACGAGAACGCGCCGAACCACGTGTCGAGAACCGACTGATCGGCATCGGAGATGCTTGCGAGTCCTATTCCGAACGCTGCAGGCTCGACATATGCATCCCGTGATCTCAGGCGTGTAGCGAGGCTCGCGAACTCCTCGGGCGTCGTGGGGCGCAGATCAGTACTCACAAATATCTCCTCGGGCTGGTTACTTTGGGCTGGTTACTAACAGCACATGCCTTCACGGACCAATTCGCAGTAGGTCGTCAAGGGCTGAATAGGTTCGACGAATACTCTCACCGACAAGATGCTCTTGAGGGGTATGTGCCAAAGCTGAATCACCGGGACCGAAGTTCACTGCTGGTACGCCGTGCTCTGCAAAGCGAGCGACGTCGGTCCAACCGAGTTTTGCGCGGACCCCTAGGTCATGACGCTCTATGAGCGAGGTTATGCAGGGGTGTTCAACCGCCGGGTAGGCCGCTGGCGACAGATCAAGCAGCTCAACTTCGTCGTCATCACTGAGATACGGCAGAAGTAGGTCACGAACGTGCTGCTCTGCCTGATCAGCGGACCGATCTGGGGCGAATCGGTGTGCAAGTTCGATCTGCGCCGAGTCGGGAACAACATTTCCAGCTACCCCACCGCTTACCCGAACGACCTGCAAAGCCTCGTGGAAGTGACAGCCGAGAAGCACCGGCTGACGCGGAACATAGGCATCAATTGCGGTCAGCAGCCCGGCCAGTCGGTGAATTGCATTACTGCCCATCCAAGCTCGAGCAGTATGGGCACGCTTGCCCTTCAGAGTGATCGAGAACCGCATCGCCCCTTGACAGCCGGCCTCGATCTGGCCGTCGGTTGGCTCTCCGAGCAGTGCAACGTCGCCCTCTAAAAGGTCTGGTCGCTGATCGAACAACTCCCCTAGCCCGCTGTGTTCCGAGGCAACTTCTTCTCTTGCATAGAACACATAGGTGACATCTACAGCCGGTTGTGTGTGCTGCTCAGCAAGCTTCAGCATCACAGCGAGGCCGCCTTTCATGTCTGCCGAACCCACCCCCCAGAGGTGATCACCCTCGATGCGCGGCTGCGCGTTTCCGTTCGCCGGAACGGTGTCGGTGTGGCCTGCAAGTATCACGCGAACTGCTCGACCAAGTTGCGTTCGAGCTACAAGATTGTCGCCAATGCGAGTGAGTTCAAGATGCTGATGTGCCTGAAGTTCATTCTGAATATGTTCAGTGATCTGGGCTTCAGAGAAACTCTCGGAGGCAACCGCAACGAGCTCGGCAGTCTTGTTCAAAAGATCAACGCTCGACATCACGCTAGGGAGAAACTCAGAAGAACTCACAACACAGTTTTACACGGTGCGGAGCAATCTTGAGCGAGCGCGGACAATGAGCAGATCAGAGATCGACTTAGCGCTGCTCGTCTGGGCTGGGCGGGGCTCCCGGCATTGGGGGTGGGGTGCCCGGCAATGGCGGTGGAGTGGTTGTGGGAAGGGACGGAGTCTGTGGCATCCACGGTGTGGGGGCTTCGATCCTTGGTGCTTCCGATACGGCGCTCTGCACTGAGCCGGGCATCGGTGGGGGTGCAACCCCCGCAGCAGGCATCCCCGGGGCAGCAGCAGTCGTGCCTGCCACCGAACCCGATTGACGCTTCTTCCACTTTGAGCGCTTGACGAGGCCGACTACGAGAAAGATTATGCCGAGAAAAGTCAAGAATAATCCGCTCAGGATCCCAGCTACTCCAACTCCGACTTTCCCAAACCCAGGAAAGGAAGCAACGGCATACTGACCCTCGCTCAGTTCGCTTCCAGCGCAGATCACGCTGTATTGCGAACCGGGGTTTGTGTCGAATGAGTAGACAAAGTTCAAGGTCTCTCCACCCGAAGTGACTGTTCCAGTGCTTCCAGCTGAAGGCTCTGCGAATGAGACCTTGCTGCCGTTTTCGTCTTCGCCTTCACAGATAACTTCTGCAGAGGATGACACCACCACTCCAGTTGAGGATGCAGCATCCAAGCTGGTGGTCTCGCCGAGTGCCACCGTCGATGCTCCGCTGAGGATGTCCGCGAAAGAACTCGCAAAGCTGACACAGCTCACTCCGCCCACCCCGCAACTTGAGAACGCCAAAAAAATCAGAATCATCCCCGTGATCAGAGCGCCTTTGGGTGCTTTGCTGGCTGGGGGGTTAGCAGCATTCGACATGTTGGTTCCTTCCGTGGGCTTTCCTCAACGAAGCTGAGGGCAAGTACAACTCAGTCTTTCATCTCGGCGCACCTGCATGCCCGGCGATTTCCAAGAAACTGCTTCAGTGGCTTGTTGCTCGTCGTTCGAGCTCGTCTAAGTGAGCCTCGTTCTGGACCACAGCGACTCGAACAAACCCAGCGGCTGCGGTTCCGTAGAACTCCCCCGGGCTAACGAGCAGACCAAGTTCTTGTGCCAGCCGCTCAGCGAGTGCCCAAGCATCGCCCTCTGGAGCGGGCACCCATAAGTAAAAAGCCCCGGCGGGTAAGGGTGCCTCTAAGCCAAGTGAGTTGAACACAGCTGCAACCCGGCCAAGCCGAGACCAGTAGCGGTCACGCTGCTGCATCACGCTGGCCGAATCGCTGAGCGCAGCGACTGCAGCATGTTGTGCCGGTCCCGGAACCATCAGACCGCCATGTTTGCGAATCTCGCTGAGATAGCCGACAAGATCTGCGTCACCGGCGTAGAACCCCACGCGGACTCCGGCAAGGTTCGATCGCTTTGACAGCGAATGCACTGCGACTACCCCATCAAGGCCCGAGGAGAGAATGCTCTGCCCAGGAAGTTGCCCCTTGGTTGCAGGTGGCCCATCCCAGGTGAACTCCACGTAGCACTCGTCAGAAAACACCGGAACTTGATGAGATCTGCCCCAATGCGCCACTTCCGACAGGTCATCTAAACCACCCGCAGGGTTTCCTGGGGTGTTACTCCACAGACAGAGCGCACGGTCAACGTCTGCAGGGTCAACCGCTGACAGGTCTAGTCGCCAGTGCTGATCAAGTGGCACAGCCACGGCTCGACAACCTGCGAGCATGGCTCCCATTTGGTACGAGGGGTAGCTCACTGCGGGGTACAAGACGGTGTCTTTGGATGGGTTACGCAACCGGAGCCAGTGAGGCAGCCCCGCAACAAATTCCTTGCTACCAACACAAGCCGCAATCTGCTCGGGAGACACCTGTAGGCCAAGACGCGTTCTGAACCAGTCTGAAGCGGCGGAGCGGAACTGCTTGGTCCCGATCGATGGCGGGTAGCTGCGAGCGCTGTCAACCGACTCGACCAGTGCTCGCAACACCGACTCTGCCGGCGGATCGCAGGGCGTGCCCACAGAGAGATCGATGACCGAACCATGCGCATCAAGGGCAATCTGCTTGAGTGGCTCAAGCCGGTCATAGGGGTACGGGGGAAGCTCAATAGCAGCGGGGACCTGACTCGACCGAGGAGTCCCACCCTGCTGATTGGCAGACGAGCTGAGTGGTGGTTCTGCGCCCATTAAGGGGCCGCAATTCTGAGCTCAGTTGGTTTTTGTTGATCGCTTGTTGCTGAGGGAGCGCCATCGCTAAGAAATTCCGTGAATCGGCCAAGTTCCGAATCTTCAAGACGGACGGAAACTCGGACACCTTCTGGCTCCGCCGTCTCCGTGAGGACCTCTCCACAGCGATGCAAAGCAGCGAGTACATCTCCGCGTTGGTAGGGAATGAACATCGCCACAGCAGGTACTAGCGATCGCAGTCGATCGCCGATTCGCAGGAGCAATTCGGGGACTCCGTCCCCGGTGACAGCAGAGATCGCGACCGAGCCGGGGAATTCTGCCGCTAAGTGTTCAGCCTGAGGAGAACAGTCGGCCTTATTGAACACGAGCAGTTCCGGCACTGAA
The DNA here is from genome assembly GCA_009701845.1 of Actinomycetota bacterium. Taxonomy (GTDB): domain Bacteria; phylum Actinomycetota; class Acidimicrobiia; order Acidimicrobiales; family Microtrichaceae; genus IMCC26207. The sequence goes on along the minus strand of WLJI01000023.1, from coordinate 7,522 downwards.
GCTCCACCAATTTCCTTTACCACTTCCCGCACCGCTTGCATCTGCCCCTCTGGGTCAGGGCCGGAGCCATCGACCACATGGATCAAGAGATCGCCCTCGGCGACAACATCAAGTGTGGAGGCAAATGCCTGAACCAGTTGATGCGGGAGCTTCTTTACAAATCCCACAGTGTCGGTCAGAAGGACCGACTCGCCGCCCGGGAGTTGCAGCTTGCGAGTAGTTGCATCGAGCGTGGCGAACAGCCGATTCTCGACGAGTACTCCTGCCTCGGTCAGCGAGTTGAGCAGGGTGGACTTTCCTGCGTTGGTGTAGCCAACGATCACGACATGACGCAGTGTTGAACGCCGGCGAGACTTGCGCTGTGTAGCGCGATGATGCGCAATCTGGCGAAGGTCGGCCTCGAGCTTGTGAATCATTCGAGTGATCCGGCGACGGTCGATCTCGAACTGAGTCTCTCCGGGGCCGCTACGAGTCCCGATTCCGCCAGCCTGCTGCGACATTGCAGTGCCCTTGCCCCGGAGCCGCGGAAGCCGATACTTGAACAGCGCTAGCTGAACCTGCGCCTTGCCCTCTTGACTATGAGCATTCTGACCAAAAATATCCAGAATCACTGCAGTGCGATCGATTGCTGTTCGCCCAAGAATCTTTTCTAGGTTGAACTGCTGTGATGGGCTGAGTTCATCGTCGAACACAACCGTGTCGCAGTCGGTTTCTAGGGCAAGTTCTTTGATTTCTTGCACCTTTCCCTTGCCGATAAAGGTAGCTGGATCGGGGTTATTTCTGCGTTGCACCACTCGTCCCACCACATCAGCGCCGGCAGTATCGACTAACAATTCGAGCTCGTCGAGAGATGCAGAAAGTAGATCATCGTCATGTGGAGGGAAGCTGACCCCTACCAAAATAATGCGCTCCCGGAAGTTGCGATCAATGAGCGAGTTGCTCTGGCCGCCGAAATCACCAAAGCCGCCTCGGTGCGATTCGGCTGGATCTAGCAGTTCTGAGTCCTGCAAGGCTTGGTCGGCTGGATCTAGGTCCTCGCTACTCACGAAACCGTGACCTCTGGAAATAAGACTGTGACCTCGGCAATAAACGCTGAGGGGCCAGTCAAGAACAGCGTGGAATCTGCAATCGCTACTTGGGCTTCTCCCCCTGGCATCGACACGCTGACCTGCTCGCCTACGAGACCCATGCTGTGCGCAGCAGCTGCAGCAACCGTTGCACCCGAACCACAGGCCTCTGTGATCCCAGCGCCGCGCTCCCAGACCCGTAACTGCATGTGGTCTGTTGAATCGACGTAGACGAACTCCACATTGATTCCCTCTGGGTACTCTGACTCGAGGCGCTGCCCCGCGGATGCTAGATCTAGCTGTTGCAGCTGATCTTCAGATTCCAGCACCAAGACAAGATGCGGGTTACCGATGTTGAATGTTCCGCGGTGCAGTGCCGGATAGTCCTGCGAGAGCGAGCCGAGTTCAGGCCCAGCAGCTGCAGCGCCCATATCTACTTGAATCCAGATTTCCTGATCAGCCGAACCGCGAACGGTACGAAGTTGTCGCACCCCACCTGCTGTCTCGATGCGCAGATCGCCCTCGCTTCTTCCCTCGTGACGAAGCAGCGCCTGGCCAAGACAACGGATGCCATTGCCAGAAATCTCGGCCTCGGACCCATCAGCGTTGAGGAGCACCATGCAAGCATCATTTCCCTCCTCGGAAGGAGGAAAGGACAGGATCAGACCATCAGCCCCGATGCCTCGGTGCCGGTCACACAACGAGCGCGCCAACTGCGGGTCGATCGTGAGCTCTGGGTTCTGATCAGCTAGAGCAACCAAAAAATCGTTGCCGAGGCCATGATGCTTGGTAAGTCTGAGCACTCTGTCTCCATCTCTGCAGATCTGTGGTCCCAACTTGACGAAGAACTGCTCCCTCTACCGTAGTAGTGCAAGCGCTCAGCATCGAAGCAGGCAAAACTGCTGCGGCAGCGTCGATTACGCCCAGAAGGCATCTAGTTGATCAAGAACCGTTCCGGGGTCACCCGAGTGATCAAACCAAGTAATGCGTGGATCGCGGCGGAACCACCGTATCTGCCGAATGGCGAACTGCCGGGTTCGGTCTACTGCGGTGGATACTGCTTCTTCTTCGGTGCTCTCGCCCGCTAGGTGAGACAGCAGCTCGCGATACCCCAGCGCTTGCGCTGCAGTGCGAGAGATTCCTTGAGGGTTCGCTGCAAGTGCCTGCACCTCCCCCAGAAAGCCCTGCCGCATCTGCTGCTCATAACGCTGAGCAATTCGATCAGAGAGCACGGGGCGCTCCACGCGGAGCCCAGCAAGCAGGAACGGGGTGTCGGGGAAGCTATCAAGGCCGGGCCCAAACTCAGAGAACCGGCGGCCAGATCCAAGAGTGACCTCTAGCGCTCGCAGAATCCGTCTTCGGTTATTGGGCTCGATCTTGAGAACGGCGTCAGGATCTAGCTCTGCGAGTTCTTGATACAACGCTGCCGTATTAGGTTCGGCCTCTAGCGATGCGGCCACTTCTGGGAATCTTCCTGGCAGCTCAAGATTGTCGACAAGGGCTTGCAGGTAGAGCCCTGTTCCGCCCACAAGAATTGCGCGCCCGCCATCCGTTTCGATCCGATGAAGGGCCTCTTGAGCTAGTTGGGTGAACTCAGCTACGGAGAACTCCTCGTACGGCTCAACAACATCAACAAGGTGATGCTTCACTCGCCGCTGCTCCTCTGCTGTGGGAGAGGCTGTACCAATATTCATCCCTCGGTACACCTGCATTGAGTCGACTGTGATGAGTTCTACGAGTTCGCCCCGAGAGAGCCGCCGCTCGGCCAGAGCCATGGCTAGCTGCGACTTGCCAGATGCGGTTGGCCCTAAGAGAACTAGGTGGCGAGCATTCTCAGGCACCGATTGACTCATGAGACTGCACAAAGTTCAGCTGCGAGCAGGTACCAGTCCAGACGAACTGGGTCGGGGTGCTGCAAGCCGTACTCACCGAAGAAGGCCTGAATGGGCTGTGGTCCGAAGGTGGAAAGGATGTCACGCGCTGCAAGTGCGAGGTCAAAATAGGGGTCGCCGATTACTGACTCAGACCAGTCCTCAAACCCCATCAGGGTGTGCCCCACAAATCGAAGGTTGCTAAGCCGCGGATTGCCCTGAAGCAGAACAGGCTTGCTCGAACTCGGCTCGGATGAGGGCGCACCGTCCTGAAGAATCTGGGTCAGGCGATCTCGAGGCATGTGGCGGTATGCGAGGCTGAGATCGCGAAGTTCCTCGGGTTCGAGCGCTGCAGCACGAAGGGCAGTCTCAACAATGTCATCGACACTCAGACACAATTGAGACTCCTTCAGCAGCGAATTCGGCTCGATGGCCACCTGATGCAGAGAACTCAGACTCTGAGCTAGCGCCTGAATGGTTCTTTGGGCATCGAACCGGTACTCCGGTTGAGTTGCAGCTACCCCCTCACCAGCAGGCGCAACGAGCTTGCTAGCCTGCTTGAGCGCATCGAACTGCCCCTGAGCAGTTTGAATGCTGCTCACCCCGCAGAAACCTCGATACGCGTTCGGTGCGTTGGTATGGCCAGAATCTCTACAAACTCGCCCATCAAGCAAGTATTGGTAGCGCTCGAGATATCTACATTCGCATAGGTCCCCGGTCGCATGGGTTCGGGCGGGGTGAAATGCACTAATCGGTTCTGCCGAGTACGACCAGAAACACGCTCTGGATCACGCTTGCTCGGCCCAAAGACCAGTACCTCTTCGGTGCGGCCGACCCGTGACTGGTTTCCAAGGAAGGAAGATCGCTCAATCACTGCGCGCAATCGCTCCATCCGCTCGACGACGACTGCATGATCCACGAACTTTTCGGTGAGTTCTGCTGCTTCTGTGCCAGGTCGGGGCGAGTACAAGAACGTAAATGCGCCGTCGTAGCGAGCCTCGGCTGCCAATTCGAGGGTGGCCTCTGCATCAGCTTCGGTCTCGCCGGGGAAACCAAGAATGATGTCTGTGGTTACTGCAAGATCAGGAATCCCTGCACGCGCCAGTGAGAGTCGCTCCAGATATCTCTCTGCGGTATATCCACGGTGCATGGCCGCAAGGATGGAGTTACTCCCAGACTGCAACGGCAAATGCAGGTGCTCGCAGACCGTGTCTACCTGTGCCATAGCTTCGATGGTCTCCGGCCGCAGATCCTTTGGGTGAGGACTTGTATAGCGAACCCGTCGGATTCCTGGCACTGCCCCGACGGCTCGAAGAAGATCGGCAAAGAGCGGGCGCACCTTGCTACCGGATTCCTCAGTCCAAGTACTGCCGACCAGAAACTCTGCAGTGCCTGAAAGCCCGGGATTGTCGGAGGTGTCACCAAGAGATCGCTGTCGGAGCGTGAGGTCTCGGCCAAAGGAGTTCACGTTTTGGCCCAATAAGGTCACCTCGGTCACCCCATCCGATGCTGCGCGCTCAACCTCGGCAAGGATGTCACCAAATGGGCGGCTGATCTCTGGGCCACGCACTGCCGGAACGATGCAGAATGCGCAACTGTTGTCACAACCCATCTGGATGGTGACCCATCCGGCGTAGCCAGCTTGGCGAACCACGGGAAGAGCCGAGGGGAACAGTTCATGGTCTTCGGCCACTGTTGCTTCGAGGATTTCGATGACGGGCTGTCCAGATGAGCGACGCTCATGTAGCAGATCAACTGCTCGGTGAACATTGTGGGTACCAAGAATCACATCGACATAGGGCGCTCTCTCTGCAATCGTTCCCCTGTCTTTTTGAGAGAGACAACCTGCAACCATGATCTCCATACCGGGGCGCGCCTCTTTGAGGCTCTTCAGGTGACCCAATGTGCCGTAGAGCTTGTTATCCGCGTTCTCTCTGATGCAACAGGTGTTCAGCACGACTACGTCGGCCTGCTCCACGTCTGTCGTTGGTTCAAGGCCGTCAGCCTCAAGGAGGCCAGCTAGACGCTCAGAGTCGTGTTCGTTCATCTGACAGCCAAATGTTCGCACGATGTACTTGCCAGACATGCGCTGCAGTCTAGGTTGCGGCGGGCACGACAGCAGAAAGGTACCGGTGTCGTGACCCCAGATCACGACACCGGTACCCAATCTTTACTGCAAATTCACCTGCCCGTCTAGACAGATTGGCTAGTCGAGACTGATTGGCAGATCGTCAGGATCAACTACGAGTTCATCGGAAGACTCTTCGTCTACTTGACCAATGCCTGACTCAGACATGACCCGCTCCGAGATATCCACCATGATCTCTGGATTATCGATCAGGAAAGTTTTGGCGTTCTCTCGGCCTTGGCCGAGCTGTTCACCCTCGTAGGTGTACCAAGCACCAGATTTCTTGACGATGTTGTACTCCACTGCAAGATCGAGCGCTCCACCTTCTCGGCTGATGCCCTTGCCGTACATGATGTCGAACTCGGCCTGCTTGAACGGAGACGCCATCTTATTTTTGACTACCTTGACTCGAGTGCGGTTGCCCACTACTTCGACCCCGTCTTTGATGGCCTCAATGCGGCGAATATCAAGCCGGACTGAGGAATAGAACTTGAGCGCACGCCCACCTGGTGTTGTCTCGGGAGAACCGAACATCACACCAATCTTCTCTCGGAGCTGATTGATGAAGATACAGATGGTGTTGCTCTTATTGAGATTGGCCGTGAGCTTGCGGAGGGCCTGAGACATCAGACGTGCCTGCAAACCCACATGGGTATCGCCCATCTCACCCTCGATCTCGGCTCGTGGCGTGAGCGCTGCCACGGAGTCGATCACGATGACATCGAGTGCACCGGAGCGAATGAGCATGTCTGTGATCTCTAGTGCTTGCTCACCAGTATCTGGCTGCGAGATAAGGAGTTCATCTACATCAACACCAATACGTGCTGCATAGGTTGGATCCATTGCATGCTCAGCATCGACGTAGGCACAGATACCGCCGTTGCGCTGCGCTTCAGCAACTACATGCATAGCCAGAGTGGACTTGCCTGAGGACTCGGGACCAAAAATCTCGATGACTCGACCACGAGGTAGCCCGCCAATGCCAAGTGCGATATCCAATGAGAGTGCCCCTGTGGAGATCGACTCCACATCCATTGAGGTCTTCTCTCCCATCTTCATGACGGAACCCTTGCCGTACTGCTTCTCGATCTGACCGAGAGCCATCTCGAGTGCTTTTTCTCTTTCAACTGCCATGTGATTGTCCTCTTCCGGGGTCGGTCACCATGCGGCGACCTGCTAGGTGGTTCTGCTAACTGGTTCTGCGGGGGAAGTACTCGTCTAGTGGCGTTCACCCTGCCCCGTCGGGGCCTCTGGTGCCGTGTCGCTATCCGTAGTGATGACCGTACTGATGTGGTGTGACAGTGAAGGAATAACCGCCCCCGTGCACGTACATCAGTGTAATTCCGAACAGGCGTTCGATTCAAGCACCCTAGAGGAATTTCTTTCCGCGACCGGTCAGATGACCCGGCCAACCACCCTGCCAACCACCCCGCTAACCACCCTGCTAACCACCCTGCAAACGGGAGGGTTTCTTAGGTGGCTTGTGGCAAGAGCCGTAGCCCGAGCTCCTCAAGTTGCACAGCTTCAATGGGCGTTGGCGCACCAGTGAGTGGGTCTCCGCCTGACTGGGTCTTGGGAAACGCAATCACCTCACGGATATTTTCCTCACCGAGCAGCAGCGCAACAATTCGATCGATACCAAATGCAAAACCAGCATGTGGTGGCGCACCGAACCGGAATGCGTCCAACAAGAACCCAAACTTCAAAGCGGCTTCCTCGGCACTCACTCCGAGCAACTCAAAGATCCGAGACTGAATATCTGATCGATGAATTCGCACGCTCCCCGATCCCAACTCCCAACCGTTCAGCACCAGGTCATACGCCTGCGAGCGCACGTTGAGCAGGTCTGCGGGCCCGCCATCGAGCAAGGCCCAGTCCTCTTCATGCGGCATCGTAAATGGGTGATGCGCAGATACTGGCCGAGACGTGACGGGATCGATGGACTCAAACAAGGGGAAGTCCACCACCCATAAGAAGTGAAACCCGCCCTCATTGACCGGTGGGCGGCCAAGCGCAAGACGCAACAGGCCCAGCACATGACAAACCTTTGCCCACTCATCGGCAACGAGGTAGATCACATCACCTGCCTGAGCCTCGAGCGCACTGAGAATGCCAGACTTCTCTTGCTCAGATAGGAACTTTGCAACTGGAGAGTTGAGCAACAAACCCTCATCGCTGTCTTCTACTCGCATCCAGACAAGGCCCTTTGCACCCCAACGCTTTGCGTCCGCTGTCAGGTCATCGAGCCGGCTTCGAGAGGTTTCGGTGGCCGCACCGATATGGCGGATTCCTTTGACGCTCGAAGCCTTGAACGCGTTGAACTCTGTTGAGACAAATACGTCTGTGAGGTCAGTGAGTTCCATCCCGAAGCGAACATCGGGTTTATCTGAACCGAAGCGGTCCATTGCCTCTCGCCAGGTAATACGAGGAACCTCTCCGATACCTTCGCCTGTTAC